>CAYXGF010000035.1:0-19125 GCA_964464465.1 uncultured Alistipes sp.
ACTACTTTGCATATCTTGTTGAAAGTAGGTCGCCATTTGTTTGGCGACCTATTTTGCTGTAAATTCCGCTGAACATTTTGCGGGATGGCAAAATCATGTGCAAGGATTCTCAACATATATAGGCAATACAGTCATTTACACGATTATTGCATCCATGCCGATGGCATTCACCCCGGGTTCCGATTCAGAGCCCCCCAACGGAAGCCAAGCGGAAAAGACGAGCACCGCGCCGCCGAATATTCATATACCCTCTACATAAAGGGGACCGGAACCAAAACGGCCAGATACCAGGAAAAGATAAAAGTAGGCTACAACCGTTATACTTATGTATCGAGAGAGAAAGAATACACCGTTCCCTCGGATGCTATCGACGGCACCGGCACCATCAGACTGCTGTCCTCTCCGACAACCCGCAGAAACAACATACGAATAGAATTTACCGGAAGGCTCGACGGAACATTATGTTCCGAATAGACAAGTCCGCACTGAGATAAAACAAGTCCGGTACGCACCTGTGTGTCGTACCGGACATATTTCTTTTCAGATGTCTCTACCTGTAAATTTCCAGCCGCTGCCCCACCCTCAGGGAATTCGGGTTTCGCAGCTTGTTCCAGTTTATAATCTGCTTGACCGTCACGCCGTATTTGCGGGCAATCATTCCGAGGTTCTCGCCGCTGCGCACGCGGTGCGTCACCGATGTGAGGTTGAACTCACGGCGGGTCTTGTCCATATTGGCAGGTTTGAGATACTCCGCAAGATAGACCGTATCCTTGGACATTATCAGGTCGCGCTTGTCGAGATAATGCGACACGGCACTCTGAGGCAGCACGAGCGTATAGCTGCGGTCCATGGCGGGAATTATATCCATCTTGTACTGCGGATTCAGGCAGCGCAGCGTCTCCAACGGCATATCTATCGTGGATGAAATCTGTTGCAGGTGCATCACACGGTCGACGACAACGGTGTCGGTCGCAAGAGAAAGCGTTTCGTCTATGATATCTATTCCGTGCTGCCGGTGATACGTATAGGCATACGAGGCCGCGATGAACGAAGGGACATAACCGCGGGTCTCCCGGGGAAGGAAATCGTATATGTCCCAGAACGTCCGGGCACCGTCTCCGGCATTTTTAAGGGCTTTGTTGACATTTCCGGGGCCGCAGTTGTAGGCCGCGATAGCCAGAAACCAGTCGCCGTACATGCCGTACAAATCTTTCAGATAACGGCATGCGGCACGCGTGGAGACCACCGGGTCGCATCGCTGGTCCACGAACGAGGTGATTTCCATTCCGTAATGCCGGCCCGTAGTGTACATGAACTGCCACAGTCCGGTAGCGCCGACCCTGGAACGGGCCACAGGCGAGAGGGCAGACTCGATGACCGGCAGCATGCGCAGTTCCAGCGGCATGCCGTTCGAAATGAGTTCCTGCTCTATTATCGGGAAAAAGTATCTGGAACGCGACAGCACACGTCCCACAGTCTGCTTGCGGGCAGTGGTATACGATATTATATACTGCCTGACGATGCTGTTGAAAGGCATCGGGACAGCCGGGAACATTCTCATCAGACGCGTCTTGTAGACCGAATCCGGAATATCCCCCGCAAGCGGCAGCGAATCCACGGAGATGAAACTGTCGAAGAACTCCTCGAAAGAGCTTACCGTATTGTTCTCATAGAGTACGGAGAGCAGCGAATCGAGCTGCGCGGCCGTACACTCCGTTCCCGGGCAGCTGAACTCCACGTCGGAAATCCGTGGTGCGCGGTGAACCTCAACGACATCATCGCCCAACGTCTCGGAACGGCTGTCGCCATTATCCGCCGCCGAGTGCGAACCATCGGACAAGCGCGTCCGGCGCACCTTTTTCTGTCTCTCTTTTTTGTTTTTCACGACAGCGGTCCGTTCCGCAGCCCCGCCGTCCCCAACAGGCAGCGCGCACGCGGAACCGCACAATATCGCAGCCGCGAGAAAAGCAATCATATGTTTCATTACAACTTAGTTTTTCAGAATCTAAAATTCAGACTCATACCCACCGTATTGACCTGGCCGAACTGCTGCATGTAAAAATTCCCCATGTACGGTTCCAGATTCATACTCAAATCGTCGCTTATGTCGTATGTCTTCATATGCGCCGTGACATGCGCATCAATAACCTGCAAGACATAGAATCCGGCAGTGAGAATGATACAAAGGTCTCGATTCCGGCGGTATGAGTTTTTAAGGTTTTTCAGGAATTCGGCATCGTAACGCCCGTTGAACTCGTCGCGTGTGTTGTCGTCGCCGTCCGTGAGAAGCGAATATGCGCGTTTGAAACGCTGGTAACCGCGGTTGTTGAAATCGACGCAGTAGATTAGCGATGCGCCGCCGCCCAGCACGATGGGCAGTTTCCAGTAGGTCCTGTTATACACCTGTCCGGCACCGGGACACACCATCGACAGCGTGGTGGCTTTCTTAACCATCGCCACCTCCGACGGATAGTTCACGCATCCGTCGACCAAAGAATAGACATACGACACCGCCGCAAGTCCGAAGCACAGCTGTCTGTACGTATTGTACCGAATCATCTCACCCTGAATCCGGTTCAGTTCGTCCGTCCTGTCATTACCGTCGAACTTTATGATATTCTCGTACTGACGTTTATAATCCTTGTACGGTTTGTTGAGCCACAGTCCGAGGCCCAGCCCGAGACCGGCGCCGCCGTAAATGACGGGCATCTTCCACGCCTGTCCGTTGTATACCTGCGACAGACCGGGCGCTACGACCGAGTAGGCAATCAGCCGCGAGAAGGGTATCGAATCGCGGAACGCCTTGCTGAAACGCGGGTGCGCCACCGTATCGCGCCGCTCCAACCGTTTAAGCTGTCTTTTAGACATGGCCATACGGGCCGAGTCCACCGGAATCAGCTTGCTCAAAAGCGTATCGGCACCCGAGACGTAGCGGTCCAGAAACTCTGAGTCGCTCATAAGGAACTTCGCCACGCCCGACGGAATCTGCGACATGCGCCGGGACACACTCGCCACCACCGTGTCGGCCGCAAGGGAGTCCGGCCGCACCTCCAACACATTCATTCCGTACAGCAGCGAATCCGTAGCCGAGGTGCGCACAGTCACCGTCTCGGAGAGCAGGCTGTCAAGCATCTCCATCCGATAGCCTCCGCCGTCGCCCAGAAGCGAGTCCATGACCGAGATATAACGGTAAAGCGAATCGACCGACATGCGCGCCACATCGATATTGCCTTTGTTGTCCACGCTCTTTTCAAGCACGCCGCCGCGCACGATTATCCTCTGGCCCTGTGACGGGGTAACGCTCTGCGCCGAAAGCCCCGACAACGCCAGACAGAACAGCAAAGTCAGAAATATTTTCACCGATACGGTCCGCAACATCTTCTTCCCCTAACGATTAACACGCTCGAAACGCTCCAAAAAGCGCTCCACATCCCCGTCGCCGTTGAACTCTATCACGATGCGGCCCTTGCCGCTTTTGGTATTCTTTATACTGATGTTTTGCGAGAAGAACTTTTCGAGCTGCTCCACAAGTCTCATGTATGTTTCCGGATACTCCTGCTCGGAGGCTGCTGCGGCATGTTTCTCACCGCGTTCGGCCACCATCTGCTCCGTCTGCCGCACCGAGAGCCCCTTTTTCAGACACTTGCGCAGCAGGGCCACCTGCTCCTGCCCCGGAACTCCGGCCAGAGCCTTGGCATGTCCCATCGAAATCGCACCCTCGCGCACCGCAAACTGCACTTCGGGAGGCTGCGATAGCAGACGCAGATAATTGGCAATCGTCGAGCGTTTCTTGCCCACGCGCTGCGAGAGCGCATCCTGCGTCAGGCCGCACTCGTCCATAAGTCTCTGCAAGGACACGGCCACCTCGACCGCATTCAGGTCCTGACGCTGAATGTTCTCCACCAGCGCCATCTCGTGCAGATTCTGGTCATCCACATCGCGCACGTATGCCGGAACGGTTTTCAGTTCGGCGAGCTGCGCCGCACGCCAGCGTCTCTCCCCGCTGATGATGATATAGCTGCCGTCAGGACGCGGACGCACCGTAATCGGCTGAATTATGCCCAGCGTGCGAATCGAGTCGGCCAACTCTTCCAGAGCAGCCTCGTCGAAATGCGTGCGCGGCTGCTTGGGATTCGGGGCGATGAGCGCCACCTCTATTTCCGACACGGCGCCCGAAAGATTCTGCTGAGGGGATATGTCCGACGAGAAAATCGCATCCAGTCCGCGACCTAAACCTTTCTGTTTCATACGTATATTTTTATTTTTTCCTATTCCTTTTTATAAACTCCTTCGCCAGGTTGAGATAGCTCACGCTGCCGCTGGCCGCGGCATCGTACAGCATCACCGGCTTGCCGTGCGACGGTGCTTCACTCAAACGTATGTTCCGGCTCACTATTGTGTCGAACACCAGTTCCCCGAAGTGGCGCTGCACCTCGGCCACCACCTGATTGGCCAGACGGTTCCTTCCGTACATGGTCAGCACGAAACCCTCGATCTCCAACCGCGGGTTGAGCCTGCTTTTGGTCATTTTTATCGAATTGAGCAGCTTGCTCAGTCCTTCCAGCGCAAGATACTCGCACTGGACCGGAACGAGAACGCTGTCCGCGGCCACCAGAACATTCACGGTGGTGTATCCCAGCGACGGCGAGCAGTCCACGAAGATATAATCGTAATCGCCGCGGACGGCATCCAGCACCTCTTTCATCCGTCCGTGAGCGTTGTCCATTGTCACCAGCTCAGTATCCGCCGCAACCAGATCTATGCTCGACGGCAGCACCCACAGATTCTTCAAGTCTCCGCTGTGCAGAATCACCTCGGAAGCGCTTTTCTTGCCCGTTATGCAGTCGTATATGCCCGGCCCGTGAATGGCGAATCCCAGTCCCGACGTGGCATTGGCCTGCGGGTCGGAATCCACAAGAAGCACTTTTTTACCCAAAACGGCGCAACTGGCCGCAAGGTTTATGGCCGTAGTGGTCTTGCCGACACCGCCTTTTTGATTGGCCAGAGCGATAATCTTACCCATGTCAGAATCTTTTTCCCCTTGTAACGATTTTACAAAAATAGGCAAATTCCGCGATATTTCATATTCCATTCGAATTATTATGGCTATATTTGTACTTTAAAACATAACGAAAGGAACTGTGCCATGGTTGATTTGAAAGGAAGGAATTTTCTGAAACTGCTCGATTTTTCGGCTGACGAAATAACATATCTCGTGGATCTGGCCGCCCGGCTGAAAAAAGACAAGAAAGAGGGTACGGAGCAAAAGACTCTGTGCGGGAAGAACATCGTACTGCTTTTCGAGAAGGATTCCACCCGCACGCGCTGCGCTTTCGAGGTGGCCGCTTTCGACCAGGGTGCACATGTGACCTACCTCGGGCCTACCGGCTCGCAGATCGGCAAGAAGGAGAGTATCGAGGATTCGGCGCGCGTGCTCGGACGCATGTACGACGGAATCGAATACCGCGGCTACGGACAGGAGATAGTCGAGACACTGGCCGCAAACGCCGGTGTCCCGGTATGGAACGGACTCACCACGGAGTTTCACCCGACGCAGATGATAGCCGACCTTCTGACCATGCGCGAACATACCGACAAGCCGCTGTGCGACATCAGTTTCTGCTTTCTCGGCGACGCGCACAACAACGTGGCCAACTCGCTTATGGTCGTTGCCGCCAAACTGGGCATGGACTACCGTGCCGTCTGCCCCGCGCAATGCGCCCCGAGTGCAGAACTGCTCAATATCTGCACGCAAATTGCAGAACAGACGGGTGCGCGAATCACCGTAACAGACTCCGTGGAGAAAGGAGTCAGAGGGTGCGATTTCGTCTACACGGACGTATGGGTGTCGATGGGAGAGCCCGACGAGGTATGGCAGCAGAGAATCGAGGCCCTGATGCCCTATCAGGTCAACGACTCGCTGATGAAAGCCACCGGCAACCCCGAAGTGAAGTTCATGCACTGCCTGCCGGCATTCCACGACACTTCGACTCGTGTGGGAATGGACATAAAGAACAAATTCGGTATCGACGAGATGGAGGTCACCGACTCGGTGTTCGAAAGCCCCGCATCGATAGTGTTCGACGAGGCCGAGAACAGACTTCACTCCATAAAAGCCATAATGGTGGCCACTCTCGGCTCGTACCCGACGGAATAAACAGCTCTTTCGACTCATGACCGACAACGAAAACATACAGCATCCGCTCCGGAACCCACTGCCGTTTCCGGGCTGGTCGGACTTACTGGCCTTTCTCGGAATCTTCCTGCTTGGCACACTCGCCTCCGGACTGCTCGTCGTGCCGCTCGTAAAACTGCTGTCGCAGATACCCGAGCCGGCCGTCATGTTCACAGCCTACGCAGTGCAGTTCTCGCTCACCATAGGTCTGACGCTTCTGTACCGGCACCGCCGCGGAGGCCGGGGGCCACTGCTGAGATTCTCTTTAAAATGGTTCAACGCTCCGCTGATACTGTGGGGCGTGGTGCTGGTGTTCATGATAGGAGTGGTCATAGAACCGCTGCTCGCACTGTTTCCGGACTCATATCTGGAACTGCTCAACAACTCCATCGGACAGGGTGGCTGGGCTGTGGCCACGACAGTGCTGCTGGCTCCCGTAATGGAGGAGACACTGTTCCGGGGAATCATTCTCGAATCCGTCCGCAGCCGTTTCGGCACCCTCAGGGCAATAATGATATCGGCGGCCGTCTTCGGACTCATACACATCATACCGCAGCAGGTGATAAACGCATTTCTGGTCGGAATAGTCCTCGGATTCATATACGTAAGGACCCAGTCGCTCGTATCCGTAATAATTCTGCACGCGATAAACAACGCACTAGCGTATCTGCAAACGATAATCTTCACGGACAGCGACTTCTCGGTCCGTGAGCTCACCGGCGGCTCGACGCTCTACTACATCGTCTACGGCATATCCGCCGCGGTATGCGCCCTGGCGGCAGTGCAGATAATACGCTACGCGAAAAAAGGCACGGACCGGCTGCCGGCGGAAAACAATAATCCATCTGACAATAACGTTGATAACCGGTAACCGGATACGAACTGACATGAACACTCTGCTCAAAACAATACTCACCGCACTCCTGCTGACCGCCGTCGGCTGCCACGAATTCCCAAATCCGTTCGAAGGCGAACAGACGCTCGCCAAAGTGGGCAAGAAGGCCCTGCGAAGAATGGATGTCGAGCCTATTCTTCCGAAAGGACTGTCGCCGGAGGACAGCATACGGTTCCTGGAATCATACGTGGACAAATGGGTGCGCTCCGAGCTGAAAGTCCAGGCCGCCGGACTCATCTTCGAACGCACCGGCGACGACATAGAGCAGCAGGTTCAGCAGTACCGCAACTCGCTGCTCACACGCAAGCTCGACCAATACTGCATAGACCAGGTTCGGGACTCTCTTTACACCGACAGGGACCTCCGCAGCTACTACGCGCAGCACAAGGGAGAGTACACGCTGGACAGAGCGATAGTCAAGGGACGCATAGTGAGTCTGCCGTCTTCGTACCGCCAGAAAAACAAGATAAAGGAGCTGTTCAAAAACTCCACGGGCGAACATCTCGAAGACCTCCGCGCCCTGTGCGCGAAGAACGGGTTCGCACTTTCGGAGATAGACCAGTGGAAGGATTTCTCGGAATTTCTGACCATGCTCCCCACGCGCCGCAACCAGAACTACAACCACCTGCTCGATGCCGTCGGGGTACAGGAGCTCTCCGACGCCGGACAAACATACTATTTCGTCATAACCGAACGCAGGCTCAGCGGACAGAGCGCCCCGTTCGAACGTGTCGAGGAAATGGTACGCTGGGCGGTGATAAACCAGCGCAAAGCCGAAATAATAAAATCATACGAGGACAGCATATACAACGCTGCGCTCCGGAATCAAACCATCACGGTAAACATATGACAAGAATTCTCACACAATCGGTTCTGATAGCCGTACTCTCTTTTTTCACAGGCTCCGCCGTCGCTCAGCAGCGCGTGGTGGCCGACAAGGTCGCGGCAGTCGTGGGCAGCTCGCCAATAATGTATTCTGAGGTCGTCGAACATGCCAGGAACATGGCCGAAGAGTACCGTTCGCAGGGATATACCTCGGAACGCGAGCCGCTCAGCGAAGCGCTCGAAAGCCTGATGTTGCAGAAGCTGCTCTACAACCAGGCGCTTCTGGACTCGGTAGAAATCAACCAGGGAGCCGTGTCGCAATATATGGAACCGATGATTCAGCAGCTCATAGATCAGGCCGGAGGCTCCGTCAAGACACTCGAAAAGCAGCAGGGCAAACCGATATTCAAAATACGCGAGGAGCTGCGCTCGCAAATCGAAGAGATGCTCTATGCCGACGAGATGCGCCGGACAATCGAGAACAAAATCAAGATTACCCCCGGCGAGGTCGACAAGTTCTTCAAACGCATACACAAGGACTCTCTTCCGCTGATTCCGGAGCAGTACACCTACGCGCAAATCGTACTCTACCCAGCCTCGACGAAAGAGGCCAAACAGCGCACACGCGAACGACTGCTCGAACTGCGCGAAAGAATCATAGGCGGAGAGAGATTCGACATGCTCGCACGCATATACTCCGTATGTCCGTCGGCACGCGTTGGCGGAGAGATAGGTCCCAGCCCGCGGCAGCAGTTCCAGCCGACATTCGCCGACGCACTGGGCAAACTCTCCGTAGGGCAGATTTCTAATGTCGTGGAAACGATGGATGGTCTGCACATCATCCAGCTGCTCGAAAAGACCGCCGACGACAGATACCGATTCAGACATATTCTTCTGCGTCCGACATTCACCACGGACGAAATCGTCGAGACAATACAGCGGGCAGACAGCATAAGCGATGCCGTGCGCCGCGGGGATATGACATTCGCCCAGGCTGCGGCCCGATACTCCGACGACGCATACTCCAAGAAGAACGGCGGCATAGTCTCCAACCACGACTACATGGAGGTCCAGCAGGAGATAGACCCCAGCAAGACGACGACAAAGTTCCTCAAAGAGGCCATCCTGCCTGACGAGCAACGTGTCCTGCGAAACTTGAAAGTAGGCGATATATCCCAGGCATTCCTTACCGAGGACCTGAAAAGAAACCCCATTGTGAAGACATTGCAGATGGTCGAAATCATCCCGACGCACGAGGCCGACATGACCAAGGACTACCTGATTCTGCAAGAGGCGGCCCTGTCGGAGAAGCAGAACAAAGAGTTCGAGAAGTGGGTGGACGGCAAGATAGACGGCATGTATGTCCGCATAGACCCCGCCTTCAAGAAAGAGAACTTCGAAAACGCACGCTGGTTCAAATAACATCCGCAACATGTCAAAACGCACGCTGTTACTTCTCTGCACACTGTCGCTGCTGTGTCTTTCACTGTTCTCACGACAGGCCTCCGAGCCGCAGACACCGGGCAAACGCCTGATCGACATCAAGGCGGGAGTCATGTATCCCATAGATATCGCAGCCGACTCGACCGCAATATGCCTTACCGGCGACGTGGTGTTCTACCACAACGGTGCGGTGATAACCTGCGACAGCGCCGTAAGATACAGCGACAAGCACATGGAGTGTTTCCGGAATGTGATTATAAACAAGGATTCGACCTATATCTACGGAGACCGGGCCGACTACAACGGCGACCTGAATATCGCCACCGTATACTCGCCCCTAATCAAAATCATGGACGGCGATGCGGTGATGTACACATACGACTTCAAGTTCAACACGCTGGACAACATCGGGCAATTCTCGGGCGGCGGCGTGCTGTACCAGGGCGACAATGTGATGGAGTCCGAAAGAGGCTACTACTATTCATCCACCCGTCGGGTAGTCTGCGTGGACAGGGTCGAGATACGCAATTCGGACTACCGCATGAAAAGCGACTCGCTGGTCTACGACATGAACGACAATACGGCCGAGTTCTTCACCCGAAGCTACATGTGGAACAATCAGAACGACATGCTGAGCGCCGACTGCGGAACCTACGACCGCGCCAGCGCGATATGCCACTTCACCTCGGATGCATACGTGCTCAGCGCCTACCGCGAGCTGTGGGCCGACACGCTCGAATACGACAACCGCATAAACGACACCGAAGCCCGCGGCAATGTGCAGATTCTGGAAAGCGAACAGAAAAGCATGGCTTTCGGGGACTTCGCCCGATACACCGGAGCACGCGGAGAGACAATACTCACACGCGACCCCTCAATACTGAATTTCGACAAGAAACAGAACGCCGGCGATACGCTTTTCATGCGGGCCGACACCATCTACATGTTCGTCATATACCCTTCGGACTCCATGGACTCGCTCCGAAGCGAAGCGGAAAAAGCCGTCGACAGGTTCGCGCATCTCAAATGGCTCGATACACTGGACTCCGTCCGCAGAATCTTCCTGGCCGACTCCATTAGAACCGAATACCAGGCCATGCAGCACATATCGGACTCGCTGTCCGCCGCTGCCGACAGCTCGATTGCAGAAATCATCGCCCGTCTGATGCCTGCGGCAAAGAAAGATTCCGTACATAGCGACTCGGTTCCAGGACCCGGCATAATACCTCCGGACAGCATCTCGCGCGACTCCATACAGCAGGACAACGCTTCCGCAGATGAAATCGCGGACCGGCTGCCGGTTCAGGAGGAACACGACACCGTCCGCAGCGACTCGGCTGCAAAACCGGCAATACTTCCGGCCGACAGCATCTCCGGTGAACCAATACGTCCGGACAGCAGCATGTCCACTACCATACAAACGGACAGCACTGCGGAAAAAATCACAGCAGTAGAACCGTCCGCACCCGATATCGACTCGCTCATCCCGCCGCAGGTACGGCAGTGGCGTCTGCAAGCCGAATCATTGAAACGGACCGCCGACAGTCTGCAAACCGTCGAACAGTACCTGCGCCCGCTGCTACCCGTAATCCAGGCGCCTGAAATCAAGGCCGATTCCGTTGCGGCAGCCGACACACTGAGAAGCGATACGACCAAGGTGCTATCCGCCAAACAGCTGAAACGGATGGAAAAGCAGCGCCGCAAGGAGAAGAAGCTGGAAGAGAAACGTCTTAAACGGCAGCTCCGTGAGGAAAAAAGAAAAGAACGTCTCGCCCGACGTGGAATAGAATACGGCCTGCCTCAAAAAGCCGACAGCACGCTTGCGGACAGCATACCCCCTATATTGAGCGATTCGCTGCTCAATGTCGCGGCACAGGAGCCAGACGTTGAAGCTGTCGACACCATAACCCGTATCATACGCGGCTGGCACAACGTCAGGATGTACCGCAAGGATATGCAGGCCGTGGCCGACTCCATGGTCGTTCTGTCCGCGGACTCTACCCTGCACCTGTACATCGAACCGGTCATATGGAGCGGAGAGAACCAGATTACATCCGAGACCGTCGACATGTTTACGACAGGGCAGGCTCTCGACCGGGCAGAATTCATCGGCAACCCCATCATGAGTTCCAAACTCGACTCCGTGCACTACAACCAGGTGGCGGGGAAAACCATGCTTGCCAGATTCCGGGACGGAGAACTCGTCCGCAACGATGTGAACGGCAACGCCCAGGCCATATATTACTTGCAGGAGGATGACGACCCCGCGCTGCTTGCCCTGCTGGTTATAACATGCTCGAACATGACATTCGAGTTCGAAGACCAGTTCGTATCCTACATAACGCCGCGCGTAAGTCTCGAATGGCATATGTATCCGATGGACAAGATTCCGGCCGACCAGCCTCTGACACTAAGCTGGTTCAAATGGGAGGCGCAGCGCAGACCGTCCCGTCAGGATGTCTTCTCACGCACGCTGGTCAGAGACTCTCAGCGCGAACAATACGAGAATATAGGCAAGCCCAAGTTCTCGATATCGAAGAAAATCGACTCCCGGCGAAAACGGCTAATCGAAAACGGCATCTGGGCCGACAGAACAGACCCGCTACCGGCACATGCCATAGATTACATCCGAACGATTTCCGTTTCCGAATAATGCGATATGAAAAGCGGCTTGTCAGAAGCCGCTTTTTTTTGCGGCAGACCCTGCGGAAGAAATCGTCGGCTCCTATCAGCCATGCGCCCCACAGTAGCGCGCAGGCCGCAGTCTGCATGGAGAGCAACAACAAACATCCGCGGGGAGAGACAACCATCCCGCGCAATCCTTTTGGCCTTGGGCAAGTCCCCCAAACGCCTCAAAGCCATACTGATTACAAAGCCGTTTCCGAACCGATGCTGTTGACAGGCGGCATAAAACCGCAAACAGGCCAACCCGTGCACCCGGCATAGCCAAATAAAAAACGGCAGAAAGACATAATATGATGTCTTCCTGCCGTCATGTTGCGCTGACGCAGTCCGCCTACTTGATGCGCTCGTAGTATTCGCGGGTACGGGTATCGACGCGAATCTTGTCGCCGGTATTGATGAACAAAGGCACACGTACCGTGGCTCCGGTATTCACGGTAGCGGGTTTGAGCGAGTTGGTGGAAGCCGTATCGCCCTTGATTCCCGGTTCGGTGTAAGTCACCTCCATGTCCACGATAGGAGGAAGTTCGGCTGTCAGAGCCGTCTCCTTCTCGGTGTGGAACATCACTTCGAGAATCTGGCCGTCGACCATCAAATCCGCATTGAGAATCATATCGCGCGGAATGGTGATTTCCTCGAAAGTCTCGGTGTGCATGAGATGCACGCCCAAATCATCCTCGTAGGTGAACTGGTACGGGCGACGCTCCACACGTACAGGTTCGATTTTTTCGCCGGCCGAGAAAGTATTTTCGAGCACACGGCCGTTTTCGAGATTTTTGAGTTTGGTGCGCACGAAAGCAGGACCCTTTCCAGGTTTCACATGCTGGAAATCCACTATCGAGAAAGTTTTACCGTTGTACTCTATGCACATGCCGATTTTTATATCCGCTGTTGTTGCCATAATCTATTATTTTAGTAATTTCAGAATTTACGATTTGCGCAAAGTTAATATTTTCCCGTCTAATTTCAAAATAGGTTCTGCCGCAAGACGCTACCACAGTTCCAGCGTCTCGCTTCTCAGTCCGCACTGCTGCATATAGCTGAGTGTGCGGGGAAGCGCGAAATGCATGTTTTTGAACGCCTTCACAGAGTCATGGAACACGATTATCGAACCGTTGCCGATATGCCGTGTAACGTTTTTCAGACACATGCGCGGCGACAGTCGCTGGTTGTAATCCCGGCTTATGATATTGGCCATCACTATCCTGTATCTCTGAGAGAGCTCCCGCAACTGCGCCGGCGTGATACGTCCGTACGGAGGCCGCATCAGGTCGGTGTGCAGAAACTGGTTGGCGAAATCCACATCCTCCACATAACGTTCCAAGCTCATCTCCCACCCTTTCTGATGGCTGTACGTGTGATTTCCCAATTTGTGGCCGTGCTCCACGATAGCCTGCACGAGGTCCGGATACATCTCGGCATTCTTGCCCAGACAGAAAAACGTGGCCTTGGCATCATACTTGTCGAGCTGTGCAAGTATCCACTCCGTAACTCCGGGTGTCGGTCCGTCGTCGAACGTGAGATACACACAGTCGCTGCCTTCGATACTCCATATGATGTCCGGCAGCAGACGGCGGATTATCCCCGATGGTTTGATAAGCATGTTCGGTAGAGATTATCCGCAAATTTAATTATACGCGCCATTATTTGCAAATTAACACTAATTTGAATAGTTTTGCCTTAAACAATCAACGGATTATGAAAAACATAGCTGTCATCCTTACCGCTTTTGCCGCCGCTCTGCTCTGTACCGGATGCTCGGACGGCTCCGACAACAGCCATAAAGCCGGCTCGCAAGGCGCCGCATACGAGGTCGTCACCGTTTGCAGCACATCTGCCTGGGACGGTCACACGGGGGACACCCTGCGCAGCATAATGCTCGAACCCGTCCCCATGCTCAATCAGACCGAACCGCATTTCGACCTGCTGAGAGTCGCTCCCGGCTCATTTTCCGGACTCGTGCAGAAGCACCGCAACATACTGATACTCAACATAGGCGAGAAATTCGGGAGTCCCGACATAAAAGTCATGCGCGATGTCTATGCCAAAGGACAGACAGTGGTCCAGATTTCGGCCCCCACACCGTCAGCGATGACCTCACTGCTGGACAGCTGCCGGACAGAGATTCCGGACTATTTCGAGACGGCGGAAATAGCTCGCGACAGGGAGAACGCAGCCCGTTTCGGTGAAAAGAGCATCAACGAAGCGATAGCGCGCACATTCGGCATAAGCCTCAACATACCCGCAGGCTACAAAATCCGCAACGCACAGCAGGACTTCATGTGGATTTCATACGAGATGCCAACTTCCAGCCAGGGTATCATAATATACACCTATCCGTATACCGGACAGGATGACTTCACGCTCGAAAACATCCTCGGCAAACGCAACTCATTCGCAAAACGCATTCCCGGACCGTCCGACGGCTCGTTCATGACAACGGTCGAGGACGCCACGATAGAGTACCGAATCATAAACGAACGTCCCTGGGCGCAGGTACGCGGTTTCTGGGACGTGGAGGGCGATTTCATGGGCGGACCGTTCACAAGTTTCACCACAGTGGACGCAGCATCGGACAGAGTGATATGCCTCGACTTCTATGTCTATTCACCGCAACTGCCCAAACGAAACTACATGCGCGCCCTCGAACACATAGTGTACTCATATTCCGACGCAAAAAAACAGGACTGAAATATATCTTACCTGACAGAAAAAAACGCCGCACTGCCGATGCGGCGTTTTTTCATGCGACGTATGCGGAAGTGCCCTAACGGGTCAGAGAGAAGACGTAACGCTGCAAATCCTCTTTCAGACGTCTGTACAGGAAGCACTCCTTGTAATCCTGATTGTCGAGCAGCACATCGCGTATGCTGCGCAGAGAATTTCTGTAATTGCTTATCTCATTGTTCAAAGCAACACCCTGCCGCGCCGAGGATGAAATCATCCCGGTGGTCATCAGCCTGAGCTTGTCGCACACGGCGCCCAGCATAATCATCACCACATTGTCCATCAGCGTGTGCCCGTGCATGTAAAGGTACGTATTGTCCGGAAACAAATCGTACTGCTGCAAATCGCGCCCGAAAGCCGCCACAGCCGCCACATGCTGCGGATAGTTCGTTTTCAGACTCTGCATGCGCCGCTCCACCTGCCGGCCGAGCCATTCGAGCGTCTGCGCTCCTCCGCCCTCCACTTCCAGGTAGTTCAGCTTGACGCTGCTCTTGAAATCGGCCAGCGTGAGCATGTTCTCCGATGCCTGCGAAGCGGAATAGGAATACCACAGGAACAGCGGATAGATAATCTGCGAATAGCGTGCGAGAAACGTCTCGAAATCGAATATGCGGGTGTCGTTCTTCGTGGCCTTGGCACATACATTGCGCAGCGACGGCGCGTAACACAGATAGTTTTCCGTAGCGTAGGTGTACGTATGGAACATGAAACGCGAACCGTTGACCGTACGCGACTGGGCCGTAGACTGACCGAAAATATAATCGAAATCGCTGTCGACGCACAGTATAAGCTCCTCGCAACTGTCGCCGACCATGTTGAGCAGCACCTTCTTGCCTTTCGCCAAATCCGCCCGGACAGGCACCGACACCTCGAACGTCAGCTGCCGGCTCTCGAAATCGTCCAGTATTCCGCGCCAGAACGCGACATCCTCATACCCTTCAACAAAGGCGCGCACCAGCCTCTGCCCCGGCAGCAGCGGCAGACGAGACGGCTGTGCGTTGCCGAGATTATGCTCCCAGTCGGGAAGGCGATACAATCTGTTTATGTTCCTGTATTTTCTCATGACCGGATACAAATATACGATTAAACCGGGCGCAAATGCAAATTCCATCCGCACAATTGCCGATTCCGGTCCGCCGCCTCAAAAAAAACGGAACCGAAAAACGGTTCCGCCTCACTAACCTTAAACTTATCTATTATGAAAAAATTGGGTAAGCTACTCATATCGCACCGCTACAACCGTCGTACCCTTGCTTGCTTCCGCACCTGGTGGATTAGACAGGAGCTGGTCGTATGAGACTTACCCGGTACAAAAATAGACAAAAAAAGCATATCCGCCAACTTTTTCACACAAAAGAGCACCTCTAACGCCGGCGATTTTTCTTTTTCAGTCCGAAATCGACCACTATCGGACGATGGTCCGACGGATAGTAGAAGTTGGACAGTTTCAGAGAGTCGCGCACCGGCTCCGTGTATGCGTCATACACCACGTCGGCATGCTCCACGCGTTCGAAAAGCGCAGGTGTGCAGTAGATGAAATCTATGCGCAGCGGATTACCGGCGCTGCTGCGGAACTCCCCCTTGTGCATATCCGCTATCACATCCACGTAGGGCGTGTTTTCCAGCACGTAGTCCTGCACCCAGAAACGGCTGTCGTCCTCCGCAAAACCGTAGAAATGGTTGTCCTTGCGCGAACGGGAGTTGAAATCGCCCATCATCATCCACATCTGACGGTCCGCATTCTTCTCCGTAGATATAGTGTGGTTGCATATATACTCTACCTCCATCCGTCTGTACGCCTCGCCGCCATGCTCCGCACGGCTCCTCTCACGGTTCTCCGCCCGAAAGGCATAAGCCATCGGCCATGTATGCAGCGTCACTATATTCAGCCTGTTGCCGGCCACATCGACATACGCCCAGCCCGCACCGTGAGACACGATGCTGTCGGCCCCGTCGCCTACGATACGCTTCACGCCGACAATGGGATAACGCGACGTGATGACCTGAGGATAGTTGTCCCTGTGGCCGCTCTTGTAACAGTAAGCATGTCCGTAACGGGCGGCCAGCTGCGGCCAGCCGTCGGTGAGATAACGGTCCTTCTCGTCGAGCTTCTCCGCAGAACCGTTCTTGTAAATCGACTGCGCCTCGCACCACACGCAGATGTCCGGCGACACGCTGTCCACCCAATGCACGAAGTTGTCGTAGTTGTGCGACTGGTCAGCCCACATGCCGTTCTGAATGTTCCAGTAAAGCAGCCGCAGCCTAACTGTCGGGCGCACACCCGCAGCCGGCAGCGAAACAAGCGCCAGCAGGCAGCACAATACCATATTTTTTATTCCTGCGTTCATATGATGAAAGTATTCTTCCGATGTCGGAATCACTACATGCAAAGTTAGAAAAAAAAAATTCGGACACTGACATTCAAGGTTTCCTGTTTGTCGCCATGCCGGCCCCTTGCTTAACGGAGACGGTAAGAAATTGTATATAGTCGCCAAAAAAGATATATTTGCGATAAAATAAATTACGGACATGAAAAAACGTACAAAACGAATCCTGATATACTCCGCTGTCTTTCCGGCTCTCTGCGCGGCATTTATGTCCGCCGCCGTACTCTTCGCCGCCCGGTCGCCATGCGTCAGGCGCAGCGGCGAGATGCTCGTGCCGACAGGCTCGACATACGCCGCGCTGCACGATTCGCTCTTCTCGCAGGACAGAATAAGATTCGAAAAATTCTTCGACCTCTACGCCCGGAGGATAGGACTCGACCGGGATGAGGCGGTACGGCCGGGCAGATATATTCTCGACGACACGATGAACTGCATACAAATCGCGCGCATGCTCCGGCTCGGCCGGCAGACTCCGAAGAACGTGGTGATAAACAATGCCCGGACTCCGGCACAGCTCGCCCGGCGTCTTGCTCCGCAGATAGAGGCCGACTCCGCGCTCATAGCCTCGGTGCTGCTGTCCGACTCCACGGCCCGCGCTTTCGGGTTCGCCTCGCCGCTGGAAATGTTCGCCATATTCATTCCCGACACATACGAGATGTACTGGAACACTACTCCCTGGCAAATCGTACGCCGCATGAAAAACGAGTGGGACAGATTCTGGACCCCCGCACGCACGCAGCGTCTGACCCAGACAGGTCTTTCGCGCATGCAGGCCATAACCCTCGCATCGATAGTCTACGAAGAGACGCGCAAGACCGACGAAATGCCAACCGTCGCAGGTGTATACATAAACCGGCTGCGCACAGGCATGCCCTTGCAGGCGGACCCGACGGTAAAATATGCCACGGGCGACTTCTCGCTGCGCCGCATTCTGCACAAACATCTCAAAATCGACTCTCCGTACAACACATACAAATACAAGGGACTGCCGCCCACACCCATCTGCATGCCGTCGAAGGAGGCCGTCGACGCCGTACTCGAATATTCGCGGCACCAGTATCTGTATTTCTGCGCACGCGAAGATTTCTCGGGCTATCACAACTTCGCCAGTACTTACTCACAGCATCTGCAAAATGCCAGACGGTACTCAGCCGAGCTGAACCGCAGAGGAATCAGATAAAATCCGCAGGAAAATCAGCGCGGCATTTGTTTTTTATCAGAATTGTATATAATTTTGTATTAAAATAAAATTTACAATCATTACAATTATGGTGTCAGTACGCGACTATCTGCTCGAACACGGAATCCGTCCCTCTGTACAGAGGATAGCCGTCATGAACTATCTCATGACACACCTCACGCATCCTACCGTCGATGAGATTTATCTGGCACTGCTGCACGACATACCCACATTGTCGCGCACTACCGTTTACAATACCCTCAGACTGTTTGTCCGGCACCAGGCCGCACAGGCCATAGATATCGACCGCTCGTGCGAAAGGTTCGATGCCGACACGGATCTGCACGCGCATTTCATGTGCGAAAGCTGCGGACGCATCGACGACATAATGATACCGCACTGCCAGGCAATAGAATCGCTGGCCCCGCCGGCCACGGCAGTTCACAGCATAAATCTAAGTTTCAAGGGACTATGCAGCAATTGCACCAAAATAAAACAATGTTGAACCTATAAAAACAGAAAAAAAAATGAACAAGAAATTCAGATGTACGGTCTGCGGTTACATCCACGAGGGTGACGCGGCTCCTGAGAAATGCCCCATGTGCGGTGTTACGGCCGACAAATTCGTTGAAATCGAAGAAAAAGAGGGCGGTCTTACATTCGTAGACGAGCACGTTCTCGGCGTAGCCAAGGGTGTTGACGGCGAAGTATTGCAGGGCCTTAAAGACCACTTCATGGGCGAATGCACCGAAGTCGGCATGTATCTGGCCATGAGCCGCCAGGCCGACCGCGAAGGTTATCCCGAGGTTGC
>CAYXGF010000036.1:0-18835 GCA_964464465.1 uncultured Alistipes sp.
AGACCGAGCAGGAACAGGGTGCCGGCGACCAGGGCATAATGTTCGGCTACGCTATCAACGAGACGCGCGAGCTGATGCCCGCTACGCTGATACTGTCGCATGTGATACTCAAAGAGCTTGCCGCTATACGCCGTCAGGGAGAGTATATGACCTATCTGCGTCCCGATTCGAAGAGCCAGGTGACCATAGAGTACGACGATGACCGCAAACCTGTGCGCGTGCATACCATCGTGGTGTCCACACAGCACGACGAGTTCATCAAACCGGGCGGCGGCATCAGCGAGAAGGATGCGGAGAAGGCAATGGGCGACAGAATAAAGGAGGATGTCCGCACGATTCTCATACCTCGTGTCAAGGCGCGTTTGCAGAGAGCGCAGGACAAACTCGCGGACCTTATAGGCGACGACTATATCCTGCACGTCAACCCTACCGGAAAATTCGTTATCGGCGGTCCTCACGGAGATACGGGACTTACGGGACGTAAAATCATCGTCGATACTTACGGCGGCAGAGGTGCGCATGGCGGCGGTGCATTTTCCGGCAAGGATTCGTCCAAGGTGGACCGTTCGGCAGCGTATGCGGCCCGTTATATCGCCAAGAACATGGTTGCGGCCGGTGTTGCTGACGAGATGCTGGTGCAAATATCTTATGCAATCGGTATCGCACGTCCGCTGAGCATATATGTCGACACATACGGTACGTCCAAAGTCTCTGTTTCGGACGGCCGAATCGCCGAACGTATCGGTGAACTGTTCGACCTGCGTCCCGCTGCGATAGTTGCGAAATTCGGATTGAAAAATCCTATTTTCGAGGCAACGGCATCATACGGACATTTCGGAAACAGACCTTACACCAAGTCGGAGACCATTTGGGAAAACGGTGTTCAGACCACGCGCGACGTCGAGTTTTTCGGCTGGGAGAAACTCGATTCTGTCGATATGCTCAAAAAGGAGTTCGGGCTGTAAACCGTCCTGATGCAATATATAAAACAGCCGCTACATTTCGTAGCGGCTGTTTTAGTTTTGCGGTTAACGGGCCGTCTGTCGCGCGGTTCTTATTTTAGAAAATTTGCTACGGCGTCGGCGACCCGGGTGCCGTCCAGAGCGGCCGATATTATGCCTCCCGCGTATCCGGCTCCTTCGCCGGCCGGGAAAAGCCCTTCCACCTGCACGTGCATCAGCGTAGAGGCGTCGCGGGGAATGCGCACGGGGGTCGAGGTGCGTGATTCCACACCTATTATTGCGGCGTCGTTGGTTACGAATCCCTTCATCCTGCGTCCGAAATCTGCAATGCCACGGCGCAGCGAGCCTGCGATGAAATCGGGCATCCAGCTTCCCATGTCCGAGACCGTTATTCCGGGTATGTAGGATGTTTTCGGAAGTGACACGGATTTGCGCCCCGAAACGAAGTCTGCCACGCGCTGGGCCGGTGCGATTTGATTGTCTCCGCCGTTCTTGCGTGCTTCGTACTCGAAACGGCGCTGGAATTCAAGTCCCGCGAGCTCTCCGTAATCCTGTCTCAAAAATGCGAAATCTTCGAGGTTCACCTGTGTGACGATGGCTGAGTTGGCGTAGATGGAGTTCCGGCCGGACGGTGACATGCCGTTTACCACCGACTGCCGCTTGTCTGTCATGGCCGGAACGATGAATCCGCCAGGACACATGCAGAACGAGTATACTCCCCTGCCCTCCACCTGCGTGACGAGCGAGTATGATGCCGCCGGCAGATATTCGCCCCTTTGCGGCATATGGTACTGAATCGAATCTATCAGAGACTGCGGATGCTCGATTCGCACTCCCATTGCGAACGGTTTGGCTTCGAGCGCTACGCCGCGGCGGTGCAGCATGGTGTAGATGTCGGCCGCGGAATGGCCTGCGGCAATCACAACGGCCGCACCCTCGATAAGTTCACCGCCGCAGTATACGCCTGTTATGCGGCCGCCTATGAGCTGTATGTCCGTGACCTTCGAGTCGAATACAATCCTTCCGCCGCAGGCTTCTATCGTCTGTCTGATGCGGCTGATGATTCCGGGCAGCCGGTCGGTGCCGATATGCGGATGTGCGTCGTAGAGAATCTGTTCGTCGGCACCGTGGAAGACCAGTGTTTGCAGGGCTTTGTTGTAGTCGCCGCGTTTTTTCGAACGGGTGAAGAGCTTGCCGTCGGAGAATGTGCCGGCGCCTCCCTCGCCGAAAGCGTAGTTGGAGTCCGGATTCACTTCGCCGTTACGGTTTATCTGCGCTATGTCGCGTTTGCGCTCCGAAACCTTCTTGCCACGTTCGAGAATCACGGGACGGAATCCCAGTTCTATGAGGCGCAGTGCGGCGAACAGTCCGGCCGGACCCGAACCTACGATTATCACCTCGGTGCCGGTATCCACGGCCGGATAGTCGAAATGAACCGGTGAGGGTGCCGCCTCCCCGTCTGTGTATACTTCCAGCGTAAGATTCACCTTGACGCTCCGCTGGCGTGCGTCTATCGAGCGTTTGACTATCCGCACGAGCGCTATCTGCGTATCCTTGACGCGCAGGGTGCGTGCGGCCAGCGAAGTGTATGTCCTTGGGTCGGCGGCCTGGGCCGGAGTGAGTTGCAGCGAAACGGTTTTCGGCATGGTAAATGATTATTTTGCCATGCAAATGTAAGATATTCGGCCGGTTTTTAATACATTTGTAGTGTGATAAAAATACGATGCCATGCGAAAACTTGTCATAATCCCCACATATAACGAAAAGGAGAATATCTCGGCCATGATAGACAAGGTATTCTCGCTTTGCGAGCCCTTCGACATTCTGGTGATAGACGACGGTTCGCCTGACGGTACTGCGGAAATCGTTCGCTCGCGCAGTGCAGAATTCGCAGGCCGGCTGCACCTTATACAGCGCAGCGGAAAACTCGGTCTCGGAACGGCCTACATAACGGGATTCAAATGGGCGCTGGACAACGGTTACGACTACATATTCGAGATGGACTGCGACTTCTCGCACAATCCTGACGATTTGATAAAACTCTATCATGCCGCCGTTTCGGGTGCCGATGTGGTGGTCGGTTCGAGATATATCACAGGGGTGAACGTGGTCAACTGGCCCATGCAGCGGCTCCTGATGTCGTATTATGCTTCGAGATACGTGCATACCGTGACCAGAATGCCGGTGCGCGATGCCACGGCCGGGTTCGTTTGTTACTCGCGCGAGGTTTTGGAGCGCATGGACCTCGACAATATAAGGATGAAGGGCTACGGGTTCCAGATAGAGATGAAATATACGGCCTGGAAACTCGGGTTCTCAATCAAGGAGATTTCGATAATATTCGTGGAGCGGACGCAGGGCGTGTCCAAAATGAGCAGCGGAATTTTCGGCGAGGCATTCTGGGGCGTTCTCGGATTGCGGTTCAGAACCATCAAAGGGCGCAGGTAATCATGTCTTCGATACTTATTCACGATGCCGACATAGTAAATGAAGGCAGACGTTACAGGGGTTACATCCTTATAGATGGGGATACGATTGTCCGGACTGCGGAGGGCGAGTTCACGGAGAGCTTCTCCGGCCGCCGCATCGACGCGCGCGGCAGAACGGTGATTCCGGGCATTATAGATACGCATGTGCATTTCCGGGAACCGGGAATGACCCGCAAGGCGGATATGCGTTCGGAAAGTACGGCGGCACTGGCCGGCGGTGTAACGTCCGTGCTGGAAATGCCCAATACCGTGCCTCAGACAACTACGCTCGAAGCATGGGAGCTGAAAAATGAGATAGCAGGAGACTGTTCTGCTGTAAATTACTCTTTCTTTATCGGTGCGACGCAAGACAATCTGCCGCTCGTAAGGCGTCTCGACCCGCATCAGGTGTGCGGCGTGAAGCTGTTCATGGGCTCTTCCACCGGCGGAATGCTCGTTGACGATACATATTCCCTGTCGGCATTGTTCGCCGAGTCGCCGGTTATGGTCTCCGCTCACTGCGAGGACGAAGGCATGGTGCGTTCGGCCAGCGAAAGGATGCGGGCCGCATATCCCGATGCAACGGCACGGATTCACCCTTTGGTGCGTTCGGCGGAGGCGTGCTACCGGAGTTCCGCCCGTGCGGTGGAACTGGCCGATAAATACGGAGCGAGGCTGAATGTCGCCCATATAACCACGGCACGGGAACTCTCGCTGTTCGATGCGGGGCCGGTTGCGGGCAAGAAAATCACAGCCGAGGCGTGTATAGCTCACCTGTGGTTCTGCGATGACGATTACAGTACGCTTGGCAATCTTATAAAATGCAATCCGGCGGTTAAGACATCCCAGGACCGGGATGCGCTGCGTGCGGGACTCTCAGGCGGCAAGATAGATGTCGTGGCCACGGACCATGCTCCGCATACTCTCGAAGAGAAGATGCAGCCCTATTGGTCCGCTCCGTCCGGTATGCCGATGATCCAGCACTCGTTGAACGTCATGCTCGATTTGGTCCGTCAGGGTGTCATCACGATGGAGACGCTGGTGGACAAGATGTGCCACGCTCCGGTTGTGAGGTACGACATTGAAAAACGCGGATTTCTGCGGGCCGGATATAAGGCCGATATCGCAGTGATAGATACTGATGCTCCGTATGTGGTCGGGCCGGAGAACATCCTATACAAATGCGGTTGGTCTCCTCTGTCTGGCGTGAGATTCGGCAGCCGTGTGTCGCATACCATAGTCAATGGCCGCGTAGCCTATGAGTGCGGAAGCGTTGCCGAGGGCTTTTATGGCCGGATGTTAACTTTTAGCCGATAAAATGTTTGAGTTGCATGAAAATATAGTATATTTGCGGTGCATTACTGGTGCGGAAGTTCGTTCCGTCATTCAGGGGTGCGGCGATGCGGATATGGTGTAATTGGTAGCCACGTCAGACTTAGGATCTGGTGCCGAGAGGCGTGGGGGTTCGAGTCCCTTTATCCGCACAAGTTTACCGACGAGAAATTTTCGAGAGAATTTTTCTCGTCTTTGTTTTTATAAATCGTTGATATTTTCCGAATTGCAGAGAGTGCCGCATTTTCGCCTATGGTTCGATAATCAGGCAGAAAATCGCACGGTGTGACAAACAGGATGAAATCGAAAGTTTCATCCTGTTGTGCTGTCGGACGGGCTGTGCGAATTTTTTTTGCAATTTGTCGCATAGAGTTGCGCCTATCGTTTGCGCAAGTCGATAATAAACCTTACTTTTGTGTATCGTTTATTAATTTTTGAAATTATCTGCTTGATGCCTGTTGTATCCGGACAT
Organism: uncultured Alistipes sp.; assembly: GCA_964464465.1. Taxonomy (GTDB): domain Bacteria; phylum Bacteroidota; class Bacteroidia; order Bacteroidales; family Rikenellaceae; genus UBA940. The sequence continues at coordinate 5,235 of CAYXGF010000036.1, forward strand.
GATATTTCGCGGCTCTGCGGAGTCGTGCGAGCCGCAGTTTCGACCTGCGGTTTCAGACTTGAAGCAGATGGTTCCGTTAATCTTTTATCCGCTGGCCTGACGGAAAACAGGCCGATACTATGAAACTGTTATACCCGTTTTTAGCGACATGTGTTTTGCTCAGCTCTTGCAGCACCGGCATAAACACTGACTGCAAGCAGCTCGACTATGCCAAAATCAATGCCGAGGCGAGCAGTCGTTATCTTGAACCGATTCGACCCGGTTACGAAGGTAAGAATCCTTTCTGGAATGAATTTTCGAAAAAATTCATCTATGCTCCCGCTTTCGATTTCAGTGAAGTCGAGGGGGCGGTCGAATACCGTTTTACAATCAGACCCGTCGGCGGGGAGAGCGATGAGTCGTGGAGTTTTACTGCCGATACTCCAAAGGCGGCTCTTTCGCCTGTCTGGAATGAAGTGAGTGTCGGCGATGTGTGTCTTCAAGTCGAGGCGCTCGACGAGAACGGCGATGTTATAGCCGTGGCCGGTGAACGCAAATTTCTGCGCGACTATCCGTTCTGCGGTCCGTATACTCCGCCGGTGCGCGATTACCGTCAGGCTGCCCGGATGGCTCTGCTTTATGTACATTTCATGCCTGAGATACAGTATTGGAGCAAACATGCGGAGCCGGACATGAATTACGAACACAATACCTATGTCTGCAAGATTATCGGCGCGACGGTCCGGTCCGAAGTCCTGCTGGCGAAGGTGCTGCCCGAATATGCTGCCGCTGCTGAGAAAATAGCACGCAATGCTGCCGCTTTCCTTATCGAGCAGAGCCAGCCCGAAGGTCATCCGCTGGCCTTCTTCCCGCCTACTTATTATAAGGATTTAATCGCTTCCCGGTGGGCGGAGAATCAAAACAAGACGATGATGATGGAGGCCGCTGCTGCGGGCCACGCATTTCTGGACCTGTATGACCTGACGGGCGACAGCTGCTACTACGAGCGGGCGCTTGGAATTGCCGATACATATGTGCGCCTGCAACGCGAGGACGGTTCGCTGCCCATTAAGGTAGACTTCTCAACCGGAGAATCTGTCAACGATGCATGTGCCATGCTGGACCCGCTGTTATGTTATTTCCAGCGTCTGAGGGCTGACTACGGTGTGGAGACCTATGCCGATGCCCAGGCCCGCGGCGAGCGGTGGATGCAGGATGTGGCGCTCCGCAATTTCGACCTGACAGGTCAGTTTGAGGATGTATCGGTCATGGGACTGAAACCGTATGAGAATCTTACCAACTGTACGGCGGCGCCTTATGCCTCATATCTGCTGTCGAAGGGAACTCCTACGGATGAGAATATGTCTTGTGCGGTAGACCTTGTGCGTTTCAGCGAGGATCAGTTTACATTCTGGGATACTCCGGTTACCAAAAACGGGTTTAAGGATAAGGCGACACCATGCGTCTACGAACAGTATAAGTATCAGAAGCCTGTCGACAACAGCGCATGCAATGTGGCAGGGGCTATGCTGAGCCTGTACGAAGCTACGGGCGACCGTGTCTGTCTTGCCAAGGGAAAAGCCCTGATAGACAATATCACAGTGGTGCAGAATCCGGTAAACGGACAGATTCCCACAACCTGGGACTTCCGCTCCGGCAACTATGACCGTCATCGTACTTATTGGATTAACTGTACTTACAGCTCCGTGACGTCATTGCTCCGGCTTGCGGATTTGCTCGATGCGCAAACCGGGCGATAGCCGGTGACGCGCGTGATTGAAAAAGCCTTGACGATAACATTTCGTCAAGGCTTTCTTATTATGTACTACCCTATTGGCGTGTGTCACCTGTGTCTGCGGCGTCTGACCGTTCGGCGGGTTTTTACCGCACCTCTATCGTATAGTCGTTTTTGTAGTGCACCACTACCCATTCCGTATTGTTATGCGACGGGTTTTCCGATGTGCTGGCAAAGCGGTAAGGTACTACGAGTGGCCGGAATTCCCGGGTCGATGGAGTGTTGAAGTCGTATTCTCCGTTCATGAGCTGCCCGACGAATATCTTGGCTGCGTCGTAGCCTCGATAGGCATACAGGGACGGGAGATTGTCGAACGCCGTGATGTAGCGTTTGTCGAAATCGAGTACCCTGTCGCTGGTGCGGTCGGCGTGGTATGATGATACGTAATGCACGTTCAGTTTGAAGTACAGATTTTTGTCCAGCGAGTTGTATCTTGCCCATTTGGAGTTGCCGATGACATGTATATCTGCCTGACGCGAGGTGCGGGACGAGATGTTGTTGTATGCCGAACTTATTCCGGCAAGCGCTCTGTCCACGCCGAGTTCCGTGTCGGACAGAATAATGAACACATTGGGCCGGTTCCAGTCGATGATATTGGCTATGCGGCCCTGGTCTGTGGCGCTGTTGTAGTTGTATCGGGAATAAGGCGCTTTTATGGCGCGCGATATTTCGGAAGAGAACTCGCGGTTGTCGTCGGACGAGGAGATTAGGACAATGTTGCTCGCGGCGGTAAGCAAATCGGCCAGTTTGTCGTATTTGGTGTCTGCACCCGGTGCCAGCTGGTACAGATTGTGGCTCTGCGCCTTGATATCGGCCAGCGGCGATACTATCGGAATCCCGTATGCCTCCGCGTATCGGATAGCCGGACTGGCTTCCTCTGAGTATACTGGGCCTATGATAAGGTCTATGTCGGAAAAACTGTCCGAGGTGACTATTGCGTTTACTTTCTGCTCGCTGCGCGCCGTATTGAACAGTTTGACGGATGTGGATATGCCCTCCGATTTGAAATCTTCGAGTGCCAGCAGCACACCCTGATAGAACTCCTTGAAATTCTTGTCGTTCTTGCCGACATTCTCCATCGGCAGCATAACCGCGATGTTCGGTACCGATTTACCGGTCAGAATGCGCGGAGGTCTCGGCGAGAATATGTTTGCGGGAGCGACGGTATCTGCGGTCGGTGCGGATACTGTCGAGTCGGTGTATTTAGGTATGCGCAGCAGCATGTTGGCTTTAAGGCCGTCCGAAATAAGGTTGTTGTCTATTATCTGCTGCTGGTCGACGCCGTATTTGCGTGCAAGCGAGTAGAGTGTCTCTCCCGGTTTGACGATATGGAACTCCATGGTCGTGTCGATGCTGCTTATGGCCTGACGGTATTGTTGCAGCTCCTCGGATGTCTGGGCCGTGGAGCTTTCCCCGACGCTTTTTTTGCGAATCAGAATCTGCCGGCCGAGCGGCAGGTGGGTGATGTCCAAATCCGGGTTGTCCTCAATCAGCGTGTTGAGCGGGATGGCATAGGTGCGGGCAATCGAATAGGCCGTCTCTCCGCTGATGACGGTATGGCGGTCGAAGAGTTTCGACTCGCGTCTTTTGGAAACGGGCTGCGCCTCGGTAAACGGAATCTTGATTACCTGACCTGCTTTAAGTCCTTCGGCCGTGTGCGGGTTGTACTTCACGATATCGTCCTGCGAGACCTCGTATAATTTCCCCAGCGAGTAGAAAGTCTCTTTGGCGCCGACGTTGTGGACATAGAATTTCTGTCCTTCAATAAAGACAATGCTCTGTGACTTCTCGCTTTTCGGTACGACGTATTGCGCCCGGACAGCTGTGCACGAGAATAATATGACAGTCAGAATCGAAAGCGTCCGTCTCATCTTTTGTTGCATGTGAGTTTATTTGCCAAGTCTTAAACGGATTTCCGTGATTACTTTCTTAGTGTAGCGCGGAAAATCGCCGTTCATCATCCATGAATAGTAGCTCGGCTCGCTGCGGAAGACCTCTTCCACGATTTTTCCCTTGTGTTTGCCGAATGCGAAGATTTCCTGTCCCTTGTCGTTGTAGACGATTCGGCCTGCGTAGTCGGCGCACTGTCCTCTTTCGGAGAATGCTGCCAGAAAATCGACGTCGTTGCGCAGTTCCGGATAACGGTCCAGCTGAGCCAGCAGAACCTCGTATGTGGCCATGATGTCGGCTTCGGCCGAATGCGCGTTTTCCAAGTCCTTGTTGCAGTAGAACCTGTACGCCGCAATGAGCGTGCGCTGCTCCATCTTGTGGAATATGTTCTGCACGTCGATGAACTTGCGTTTTTTCAGGTCCACATCCACATCGGCCCGGAGGAACTCCTCTACGAGCATCGGAATGTCGAACTTGTTGGAGTTGTAGCCTCCCAAGTCGCAACCTTCGATGTATTGTGCGAGCGATTTGGCAATCTCCTTGAATCTCGGGCAATCCTTGACGTCCTCGTCCGTGATTCCGTGGATGGCCGTCGCCTCGGCGGGAATCGGCATCTCCGGATTGATTCGGCGCGTCTTTATCTCCTGGTCTCCGTTGGGCATGATTTTGACCAGAGACACCTCCACGATGCGGTCTCTGGTCATGTCTACGCCCGTAGTTTCCAAATCGAAAAATACGATAGGTCTTTTAAGATTGAGGTTCATTCCGTCTATGCGTTAATCATCATCGGCATCAGAAGCATGAGCGTGGTGTAGCTCTGCTTGTTGTCGTAAATCGGTTTGAAGACTCCGGCACGGGTGGAGTCGGCCAGTTCGATGACTATGCTCGGCGTGTCGGTGTTCGACAGGATTTCGATGAGGAATGTCGATTTGAAGCCTATTGTTATCGGGGTTCCGTCGTAGGAGCACGAGATGGTTTCGTTGGCTGATACGGAGAAGTCGAGGTCCTGGGCCGTGAGGTTCATGCGGTTGTCGCCTACGTCGAGTCTTATGAGGTTCGTCGCCTGGTTCGAACATACGGCCACGCGTTTGATGCCGTTGAGAAGCTCTATGCGGTCGATGATGACCTTGTTGGGGTTGTTCAGCGGAATCACAGCGTCGTAGTTGGGGTAGTTGCCCTCTATCAGACGGCATATGAGCACGTAATCCTGTATCTTGAATATGGCGTTCTTCTTGTCGAACATGGCCGTGATTTCGCCCTCTTCCTTTATAAGGGTGGATTTGAGCAGGTTGGCCGGTTTCTTGGGCAGAATGAACGATGCCGTCTCCGCGGTGTCGCACTCGGCCGTGTACTTGACGAGCTTGTGGGCGTCGGTGGCGACGAAGGTTATGCCCTGCTGTCCTATGTTGATGAATACGCCGTTCATGACAGGACGCAGTTCGTCATCGGCAGTAGCGAATATCGTCTTGTTGATTCCGTTGACGAGAATGTCTACGTCCAGGGAAATCTCGTGCTTCTCCTCCTGGGAGAGCTCGGGCACCGACGGATAGCTGTTGCCCGATGTGCCGGGAATGGAGAGCGAACCGGTCTTCCAGTTTATTTTTATCTCCCACGAATCTTTGTCTGCCTCAATGGTGAGCGGCTGTTCTGAGAATTCTTTCAGGGAATCCAGCATACGTTTTGCGGGAGCCGCGATGATACCCTCCTCCTCGGTGCTCTCGACATCTATGCTGCCGACGAAGGTGGTTTCCAGGTCCGACGCCGTCACTTTGAGTTTGCCGTCTTTGAGTTCGAGTAGGAAATAATCCAGGATTGGCAACGTGTTTTTGCTGCTGATGACCTTTCCTGTCGTGGAGAGAATGGACAGCAGCGCGGAACTTGATACTGTGAATTTCATGATATGTTTCGTTTTTTATAATTGTCTTTGTCGATGATGCAAAAGTAGTGAATTTTTAAATCGAAGCCAACTTGTCGAGGGCCATTGTAATCATTTTCTCCACATACGGCTTGTAGTCGGTCTGGGCGTCGCCGGCTATTCTCTGGGCTATGATTGTGCATATCGTCGCGGCCTCGTGTCCCATGAGTGCGGCCAGACCTGCCAGGGCCGAACTCTCCATCTCGAAATTGGTGATGCGGCGGCCCGAATATTCGAACGACTCTATCTTGCCGTTCAGGTCGCGGTCTGCCGGCTCTATTCTCACCCAGCGGCCCTGCGGACCGTAGAATCCCGGCGCCGCGATGGTTATGCCCTCCTTTGTGGAGTCCTTGAAGAGCTCGTACAGTTTCCGGCTCGCATCTATGAAATAAGGTTTGGCCAGAAGCGGATTCCATCCGGTGTGGGCCATGAATGCCTTCTCTATTTCCAGGTCGCAGACCTCGTTGCGGCCCTTGTAGAAGTTGAGCAGTCCGTCGAACCCGGCGGAGGTGCGGGCGAACAGGAAATCGCCTATCCGCAAATCGGGCTGTATGGCCCCGGAGGTGCCCAGACGAAGTATGGTGAGGCTGCGTTTTTCCGGTTTTTCCTCCCGTGTTTCGAAATCTATGTTGACAAGAGCGTCCAGCTCGGTGACTACGATGTCTATGTTGTCGGTGCCTATGCCTGTGGATATGACGCTCATGCGGCGGCCTCGGTATGTTCCGGTGACGGTCCTGAACTCCCGGCTCGATATCTCGCACTCCCGGCTGTCGAAGTGCGACGCCACCGCTGACACGCGGCCCGGATCGCCCACAAGGATTACGGTATCTGCCAGATTCTCAGGTCTGATGTGCAGATGGAAGACTGAGCCGTCTGCATTGATAATCAATTCGGAAGATGCAATCGTTCGCATAATTCTTCGATTTTTGTTTTGATATTGGCATAAAAGTAATTATTTTGCATCAGATTACAAATTTTAAACCTTAAAATAATGACTCTTATAAAATCCATTTCCGGAATCCGAGGCACTATCGGAGGCGGTCCCGGAGATAATCTCACACCGATAGACATTGTGAAATTCACTGCGGCCTACCTGCGTTTCATCCGCGAATCGAGCGGCGAGGCGCGGCCGCGTATCGTCGTAGGCCGCGATGCGAGAATTTCGGGCGAGATGGTATCCGACCTTGTGGAGGGTACCCTGCTCGGATGCGGCGCCGATGTCGTGAATGTGGGGCTGTGCACGACTCCGGGCACTGAACTCGCGGTGACGCATTACAAGGCCGACGGAGGTATAATAATTACGGCCAGCCACAATCCGAAACAGTGGAACGCTCTCAAACTTCTCAACTCGGAGGGTGAGTTCCTTAATGACGCCGAGGGCAAGAAGGTGCTTCTTTACGCGCAGGACGCAGGAATGGACTTCGCGGGAGTCGATGAACTGGGACGTGTGATTGAACGCGCGTCGTTCGATGACAGACATATAGAGGCCGTGCTCGCCTTGCCGCTGGTGGATGTGCAGGCCGTGCGCAAGCGCGGCTTCAAGGTGGTTGTCGATGCGGTGAATTCGGTCGGAGGCGTAGTGATTCCGGAGTTGCTCAGACGTCTGGGCGCCGAAGTGGTCGAGATAAACTGCACGCCAGACGGCCATTTCGCGCATAATCCTGAACCGATACCGCAGAACCTGACCGAAATTTCCGAAGCGGTGGTGCGTCATAAGGCTGATTTGGGTGTGGTCGTGGATCCGGATGTGGACCGTCTGGCGCTGGTGTGCCAGGATGGAGAGATGTTCGGCGAGGAGTACACGCTGGTCGCGGTGGCCGATTACGTGCTTTCGAAGAGTGCCAGCAATACGGTCTCCAATCTCAGTTCATCGCGTGCGCTGAGGGATGTGACCGTAGCGCGCGGCGGGTCATACGAGGCTGCTGCCGTGGGCGAGGTCAATGTTGTGGCGAAGATGAAGCAGACGGGGGCCGTGATAGGCGGTGAAGGCAATGGCGGAGTCATATATCCGGAGTTGCATTACGGACGCGACGCTCTGGTGGGTGTAGCGCTGTTTCTGACGCTGCTTGCCGAAAGCGGCAAGACCATGACGGAGCTCCGTGCGCAGTATCCGTCGTATTTCATCTCCAAGAACAAGATTGAGCTTACCCCGGATATAGATGTCGACGAGGTGCTCGCCCGGATAAAGGAGAAATATTCCGATGAAAAGGTTACGGACATAGACGGCGTGAAGATAGATTTCGCCTCTGAGTGGGTGCATCTGCGCAAGTCGAATACCGAGCCCATAATCAGGATATACAGCGAGAGTGCGGACGAGGCTTCGGCGCAGAGGCTTGCCGAGACTGTAATTGAGGAAATCAAGCGGATTTGCAATATATAACAGCGGGATTCATCGCACCTGCCGGTTCAGTGGTTTTCGGCACGGGGCTGCGGTGCATTGTCGCAAATAATTTATGGATTATGAATAAGGTAAACGATTACATTCAGCAGAATAAGGAACGGTTCCTGCAAGAGCTGTTCGAGTTGTTGCGCATACCCTCGATAAGTGCCCAGAGTTCGCACAAGGAGGATATGGAGACCTGTGCACGGTGGTTGCGCGATGCGTTGCTCGCCTCAGGAGCGGACAGAGCGGAGGTGATGCCGACGGAGGGCAATCCGGTTGTTTATGCCGAGAAAATAATCGACGGGTCGAAACCTACCGTGCTTGTGTACGGACACTATGATGTGATGCCGGTGGACCCTGTGGACGAATGGAAGACATCCCCGTTCGAGCCGGTGGTGAAGGACGGCCGCATATGGTGCCGCGGAGCCGATGATGACAAGGGGCAGCTGTATATGCACGCCAAGGCGTTCGAGGCCATGGTGAAGACGGACTCCCTGCCGTGCAATGTCAAGTTCATGCTTGAAGGCGAGGAGGAGATAGGTTCGGCGAGTCTTTACAAATTCTGCGAGGACAACAAACAGATGCTTCGCAGCGATGTGATTCTGGTGTCGGATACGAGCCTTATAGGTTGGGATACTCCGTCCATTACATGCGGTCTGCGCGGTCTGGCGTATATGCAGGTGGAGGTTCAGGGACCAAGCAAGGATTTGCATTCGGGCCTTTACGGAGGTGCTGTCGCCAATCCGGCCAATGTGCTTGCGAAGCTCATAGCGTCGCTTGTGGACGATGAAGGACGAATCACTATCCCCGGATTCTACGATGACGTGCGGGAACTCACGCCGTCCGAGCGCGAGGACTTCAACAAAGCTCCGTTCGATGTGGAGCGTTACAAGAAGTCTATCGACATAGACGACGTGCAGGGTGAGGCCGGATATACCACTATGGAGCGCACGGGAGTGCGTCCTACGCTCGACGTGAATGGCATATGGGGCGGATATATCGATGAAGGCACCAAGACGATAATTCCGTCCAGGGCATCCGCAAAGATATCGATGCGCCTGGTGCCGAATCAGGACTATGTGAAAATCGGTCAGCTGTTCGAAAAGCATTTCAGGGCTATCGCACCGAAGAGCGTGAGGGTTACGGTCAAGGCTCTTCACGGCGGAGCTCCGTATGTGACGCCTACCGACATGCCGGCGTATCAGGCTGCGGCGAAAGCTATCGAGACGACTTTCGGCCGTAAGCCGCTTCCTTTTTATTCCGGCGGAAGCATCCCTATTATCAGTGCATTCGAGAAGATTCTCGGTGTGAAATCCATTCTTATGGGATTCGGACTGGATATAGATGCCATACACTCGCCTAACGAAAGTTACGGATTGGATAATTTCTATCGCGGTATAGAGACGATTCCGCTGTTCTACAAGAATTTCGTAGAGAAATAGCGATTGTTTCCTACTTATAATAAAAAGCCGCTCCGGAATCCCGGGGCGGCTTTTCGCTCAGTAATAAGTGTCGGAATCTTTGCGAACCGATGTCTTTTTCGTGATTTTTTTCACAGGCGACAATTCAAAGGATTGTGTGAGGCACAATTCCAGGTCCTGCTCGAAAGAGCATGGCTTTCCGTATTACAACCCGCAATTGTGCTTCTTGCAAGACGAAAGCTGTGCAAGGCGACCTGTAAAATGGATTTTAATTATCTGCGGAGAGTTCGAGTTTCTCCTCGTTGAAGAATGAAATCAGTTTCTCGGTCGACCCGTCGAAGAAATTCTGCAACATGGCGAGCGCCATTCTTTTCGTATAATCTGGTTTTGTTACGGTCGGATAATAAATATATGTCTTGCCATAGGCGTTGTGGGCCACAAATCCCTTTTTCTCCAATATTCTCACGATTGTGGAAACCGTATTGTATGCAGGCTTCGGCAGCGGAAGTTCCTCTCTGATGTCGTGTATCACGCACTGGCCTTTTTGCCAGATAATCAGCATTACTTCGAGTTCGGCTCTGGTTAGGTCGTTGCTTTTGGCTCTGAGTCTGGTTGCCATGGTTGTGGTCTTATATCTTATTGCTTATTTTGTTACAAAGATATAATTAATAATATTGCAAACAAAATAAAATGCAAGCAACGATTGTTGCTTGCATTTTGTATCGGAATTTTAAGTCAGGATTGTTAAAATAAACTATTTATTTTGCTCAGCACTTCATCCTGTTCGGAGTTTATCTTGAACACGAACGACGGTTCGAGTTTGTGGATGAACTTGCCGGTCTTGAACAGCTTCTCGCCACCGCCCGTGATATTGAGCATTACGGTTTTGTCTTTGTCGACTTTTCCATCCTTTACGGCTTTGACGAGCGAGGCCACGGCTACGGCGGCTGCCGGATGGATGTCTATCCCTTCCGTCTGCTCGAACAGCTCGGATGCCTTGCGGGCCGAGGCGTTGGTGACTACGAGTATGTCGCCGTCGGTGTCTTTGAGCGCATCGTACAGACCTCCGCATATTCCGTATGGCGGTTTGCGGTTCGAGAGCACTTTGGCGTCGATTATCTCGGCATCTTTGCGGGCTTTCTTGTCGTCGTACGGGAGCATGTGGCGGGAATCGACTCTCCATGCATCGTACATGGGAACGAACGGTGCATTCTGCGATACCATGATTTTGGTTTTGCCGCTGCCCCATCTTCCGTCTTCCAGAAAACGCAGATTTGCCTCCCATGCGGCAATAGCGCCGGTGCCGCTGCCCACAGCCTGGAAATAATAGTCCGGAATGCGTCCTATCTCCGTTACGGCAGACAGCATGGTGGTCGCCATACCGTCACGGCGCGCGATGTTTTTCGCACCGCCCTCCGCAAAGAACCTGTCGGATTTTAGAGCCGTGTTGCTGAGGGATATGGCGTCGAAGTAATCGCTTCCTGCTTCGGAACAGATTAGTTTGACGCAGTCGTTCAGCGGAGTATCGAACCACAGAGCGTCTTTGTTGTCATACGGTACGCACAGCAGGAGCGGAATATTGTTGTCCGAACATACCCTGGCGAAAGCTCTCGCCGTGTTGCCTGCCGAGGCCACGACCAGAACGCGTTTTTCGTCTTCCGCCATGCGTGCGCAGACCGTATAGGCTTCCGTCTCCTTGAACGAGCATGTTGTCATGCGGGCTCCGATTCGCGGATTGTATCCGCTGAATGTGATGTAAAGATTCGAGAGTCCGAGCTTCTGGGCCAGGCCTTTGCTCTTGTATGTGACCGGTGCGGACGAGCCTTTGAGCAGCCTTTTGACCGGCATCCAGTCGCAGAATTTGTACAGACCGTACTCTTCGTCTCTTACGGTCAGCTGCTTGTTTGCATAGGATGCCCTGACAAGCGACGGCGTATCGCATTTTCTGTCTTCGAGAATCCATCCCGTGTCTTCGAATTCGCGTCCTGTGGCGACGCATTTAACGGTATATTCCGTGGCTTTGAACTCTTCCATGGTTTAGAATTAGCAGTATTGTTTCAGATGCAAAATTACTTTATCGGGACAATGTTTGCAATAGGTATTTATACCGATACGGAAATTACATGCGGTTTTTGAAATCCTCGTATCCGAACCGGCGGACTATTTGCAGCGTGTCGTCCGAGTGCCAGATGGCGATGCTCGGATGCGTTACGCCGTTGAACATCGTGGTTTTCACCATGGTGTAGTGTATCATGTCCTCGAAGACTATCTTGTCGCCTGTTTTGAGCGGTCGGTCGAATGCCCAGGAACCGTAAAAATCTCCGGCGAGGCAGCTGCTGCCTCCCATACGCCATCCTTCCGAGTCGTTCTGCGGCTCGTGCGCTCCGACAATCGACGGTTTGTACGGCATTTCCAGACAGTCGGGCATGTGGCATGCGAACGATACGTCGAGCATTGCCGTCCGTATTCCGTCATTTACGACTATGTCCTCCACCGTAGAGACGAGATATCCTGTCCGCCATGTGAAGGCGCTGCCCGGTTCGAGTATGATTCTGAGATGCGGGTGTCTTTGCCTGAAATTCCTGATGACGGAGATAAGGCGGTCGCAGTCGTAGTCCTTGCGCGTCATAAGGTGGCCTCCGCCGCAGTTAAGCCATTTGATGTTCGGAAGCAGATGCCCGAACTTCTCTTCCACGGCTTTGAGGGCGGTTTCGAGATGCTGCGGACCGGACTCGCACAGTACGTGGAAGTGCAGCCCTTCGACTCCGGCCGGAAGATGTGTGAGCTCTTGCGGCGGAATGCCGAGTCTTGAACCCTTGCAGCAGGGATTGTACAAATCGGTTTCCACGGGGGAGTATCCCGGATTGATTCTCAGACCGCAGGAAACGCCGCGCAGCAGTGCCTGTGCGCCGAACCGCTCGAACTGTCCGATGGAATTGAACGTTATGTGACTGCTCGATTCGACTATCTCGGCAAAACTTCTGTCTGTATATGCCGGTGCGTATGTATGCGCTTTCTGACCGTACTCTTCTTCCACAAGGCGTGCTTCGGCTGCCGAGGATGCTGTGGCGCCGTCCGAATGCTGCGCCAGCTTCGGAAATATGCTCCACATGGCGCATGCTTTGAGCGCCACTATGATTTCGGCTCCCGACAGACGGCGGACTCTGTCTATCGTTTCGAGGTTTCGGTCCAGCGCGGCTTCGTCGAGGACGTAGCACGGCGATGGAATCTTGCTAAAATCAATCATGTATGCTTGCTGATTAAAAGCCTGCGGTCCGGTGCCGGGCCGCAGGCTTGTGCTGTATATGTTTTATCAGTCCACTTCAAGATTTACGTCGAATTTCTCGACCCACGGAAGTCCCTGCGGTCCAAGCTCGGCCAGGAACGGATCCGGGTCGAACTGCTCGACGTTGTACACGCCGGCCCCTTTCCATAATCCTTTGGCAAACATCGCGGCTCCGAGCGCTGCGGGAACACCTGTCGTGTAGCTTACGGCCTGAGTTCCGGTCTCCTTGTAGGCGGCTTCATGGTCGCAGTTGTTATATATATAATATGTGCGCTGCTTGCCGTCCTTGATTCCGCGTATGCGGCAGCCGATGCTTGTCTGTCCGTGATAGTTCTCGCCCAAGGATTTGGGGTCTGGAAGCACGGCTTTGAGGAACTGTATGGGGACGATTTCTACCCCGTTGTACATTATCGGGTCTATCCGGGCCATGCCGATGTTCTGTATGACACGCAGGTGCGTGAGGTATTCCTGGCCGAAAGTCATCCAGAACCGGGCTCTCTTTATCGTCGGATAGTTCTTTACGAGGGATTCGAGTTCCTCATGATAGATGACATACGATTCCCTCTCCCCTATTTCCGGATATGTGAGCGGCTTGTGAATCTGATGCGGCTCGGTCTCTATCCATTTGCCGTCTTCGTAGTATTTGCCCCTCTGGGTCACTTCGCGGATATTGATTTCCGGGTTGAAGTTTGTTGCGAAAGCCATTCCGTGGTTGCCTGCGTTGCAGTCCACGATGTCCAGATAATGTATCTCATCGAAATGATGCTTGGCCGCGTGCGCCACGAAAATGGCCGATACGCCCGGGTCGAATCCGCAGCCGAGAATTGCGGTGAGTCCCTTCTCCTTGAATCTGTCGTGATAGGCCCATTGCCAGCTGTATTCGAAGTGCGCCTCGTCTTTCGGCTCGTAGTTGGCCGTGTCCAGATAATTCA
>CAYXGF010000037.1:0-17828 GCA_964464465.1 uncultured Alistipes sp.
GCTATACGGTTGCGCACGATACGGCGGTCGGTCTCTATCTCCCGCTCGCCCGCGCCTCCGCGGGTTCCCGTTCCGCCCCTCTGCCGTTCCAGGTGAGTCCACATTCCGGCCAGACGCGGCAGCATGTACTGGTAGCGCGCAAGCTGGACCTGCGTCTTGGCATACGCAGTCTTGGCCCTGCTCATGAAGATGTCCAGAATAAGACTCGTGCGGTCGAGCACTCTGCACGGCAGTTCCTTCTCTATATTTCGCTGCTGCGAGGGCGAGAGCTCGTCGTCGAATATCACCACGTCTATACCGTTCTCGCCGCAATATGCGGCCAGTTCCTGCAATTTGCCGGGACCCAGATATATACGCGAGTTGGGGGTCGATATCTTCTGTGTGAAACGCTTCACGGTGACTATATCGGCTGTCTCGGCCAGAAATTCGAGTTCATCCAGATACTCCTCCGTCTGCTGCACCGAGCTGCGGTCGCTCACCACGGCTGCGAGCACAGCCTTCTCCTTGTATTTGCTTTTTTCCTCTATATCTATCATACACTGTAACACGTTCAAAAAAAGGGCATCTTAATAATAAAGACACCCTTTTCGTATCAAATTCCCCGCCGCCATCATCCGGGCGCGCAGAAGTGAGATTTCTAATTGTGCAACACGAACTCCACCGGCAAGATGTATTTCACACGGACCGGAATGTTTCGCTGTTTACCGGGAGCCCATTTCGGAGACTGAGCCAGAACACGCGCCGCTTCATCCGACAGAGAGCGGTCCGGCGCCTGCATCACCTCGATATGGGTCAGGGTTCCGTCTTTCTCTATCACGAACGCGAGGAGAACCTTTCCCTGGATGTTGTTCTCCTGAGCAATCTGCGGGTATTTCAGACGGTTCATAACCCAGTTGCGGAATTTGTCGAGACCTCCGCCCTGGAATGTGGGCATATCCTCGACGAACAGCAGCGGAGCGTCATCCTCTTCCTCCTCCTCGACGAAAACCTCCTGCTGAACGATTACCACGTCCTCCGAAAAGTCATCGAAGCTGAACTCCGTTGTAATCTTGGCGTCGTTCTTCACCACATTGATGAAGTCGGAGAATACCTCGATTGTCTGTTTCACCGGCTGAGGCGGCTTCTGCTCCTGAACGGTGTTTATGATGACCTCCTCCTCCGCAGCGACGATTTCATTTTCGATTTTTTCGATATCCTTCTCCTTCTGGCCGATGGCGAAAGCCACTATGACCATGGCAAGAGACACGATGAGTCCTATTTCGAGGAACAGGCCTCTCTTATTGTTCAAATCCGCCTTAGGTGATTTTTTAAGTTCCATATTTACATATTATTTTTCTAAAATTATCCAGACAAAACCGTACCGGTTGCACCTACAAATATACGAAGATTTGCGAAAAAAAAAGTATTTGCAAGAAAAATCGCTCTTTTTAGGTTATATTTGTACGGTCATGCTGCGGCCGGGGAATGCTCCGCAAAGCCCGCTCCCGCCATTATTTCATTCGGAATGAAACCAACTCTGTTCGGACAGACACTCCCGCAACTGAGCCGCTCGGCGGCCGAATTGTCACTGCCCTCCTTCACCGGACGGCAGATAGCCTCGTGGCTCTATAAGAAAAAAGTCTATGACATCGGCGCCATGACCGACATCTCGGAAAAAGGACGCCGGCTGCTCGCGGAGAACTTCGGGACGGGCCTCTGCGCACCTGTCAAAAGCACCGCCTCGGCGGACGGAACCAAAAAATACCTTTTCCGGACATCGCAGGGCCGATACATAGAATCGGCATATATTCCGGACCGCCAGCGCGCCACGCTGTGCGTATCGTCACAGGCCGGCTGCCGCATGGGATGCCGGTTCTGCATGACGGCCAAGCAGGGGTTCCAGCACAACCTCCCGGCAGCCGAGATTCTGAACCAGGCCGCATCGATTCCCGAATCGGACCTTCTGACAAACATCGTCTACATGGGAATGGGCGAGCCGCTGGACAACATAGACGAAGTGCTGCGCTCGCTTCAAATCCTGACATCGGACTGGGGATGGGGCTGGTCCCCCACCCGCATCACTGTCTCGACCGCAGGAGTGATTCCCTCGCTGGAAAAGTTCCTCAGCCGGACATCCGTGCATCTGGCCGTGAGCCTGCACAATCCGTTTCCGGAGCAGAGAGCGCAGATAATGCCCATAGAAAAGGCTTATCCGATACACGAGGTCGTGGAAATCCTGAAACGCCACGACTTCTCGCACCAGCGGCGCGTGAGTTTCGAATATATCGTACTGCGCGGGTTCAACGACTCGCCCTCGCACGTCAATGCCCTCGCGCGGCTTCTGAACGGGCTCAACTGCCGGATAAACCTGATAAAGTTCCACCAGATTCCGGACTCGCCATATGTCAGCCCCGATGACGAGCACATGGTGCGGTTCCGCGACGCGCTCTCCCGCAAGGGAATCACGACCACCATACGCGCCTCCCGCGGACAGGACATAGACGCCGCATGCGGGCTGCTGTCGACAAAAAAACTGCTCGGCGGCACTTCCTGACCCGCACGCCCCACGGCGCTTCATCTCCGGCGATGCACAGAACAAATTCGTTCGTAGTTGCGGAAATTGCGAGTCGGAGCCTGCGGAGCAAACGATAGCGAGCCTCCACAGGGCAGAGATTGCGACTCCCACGGTCCCCGGGACCGCAAGTTGCCGGCCACACTCCGCGCCGACCGATACTACAAGAGAATGCCGCGGCTGCGACCCAAGATACTCACGCTCGGCAAAACTCAAACAAGTTTGTTTCCGCTCGCTCCTTTATCGTATCTTTGGCCTGCGGCCCAAGATACTCACGCTCGGCAAAACTCAAACAAGTTTGTTTCCGCTCGCTCCTTTATCGTATCTTTGGCCTGCGGCCCAAGATACTCACGCTCGGCAAAACTCAAACAAGTTTGTTTGGTTTTGCACTCACTTAATCGTATCTTTGCAAACATGAACAACAAGAGAATCTCCATACTGATTATACTGCTGTTGCTGATAGACCAGGCAGTAAAATTCGCAGTGAAATGCAACATGACTCTCGGAGAGAGCATCACCGTCTTCCCAGACTGGTTCCAGATACTGTTTATCGAGAATTCCGGCGCGGCGTTCGGCATGCAGCTGGGCGGCAGCTACGGCAAGCTCGCACTCAGCCTGTTCCGCATAATCGCAGTGTGCGCCTTGGGCTGGTACATACACCTGCTCGGCAAACGCAAGGCTCCCACAGGCGTAATAGTCGGCATGGCGCTGATTCTGGCCGGTGCTCTGGGCAATATCATCGACAGCGCGTTCTACGGACTGATATTCTCCGAAAGCACATACACACAGGTGGCCACGCTCTTTCCGGCAGGCGGAGGGTATGCAGGATTTCTTCACGGCAAAGTGGTCGACATGCTCTATTTCCCGCTGTTCACAATAAACGACATGCCCTCGTGGCTCGGTTTCCTGACCGACCCCGACGGCTCGTTCACATTCTTCTCTCCGGTATTCAACATCGCCGACAGCTACATAACGGTAGCGGTATTCTACCTTCTGATTTTCCACTGGCGGTATTTCAGATAATACCGGTCAGAGCCGCACACATACAGGCCTTGCGAGAATGTCGCAAGGCTTTTTCATGCCCTGCCTTTTTTCGCGGGTCGCAGCCGCCAATCTCCTAAAAAATAAGGGAATTATATACAATTTTACAGTTATGCGCTCCGGCGGAGCCTGGCCCCGCGAATGCCAGCTCACTCCATTCGCTCTGTTCCTTCGCAGGCTCCACCTATACGCACTATCCCTGCATTAAAAATTGTCGGGAAGCCTCCGGTAATTATTATTCCCCGTTGTTGGATATATGCCATACTGTAAAGTTGTATATGGCAACTAAAAAAATAATATAAAATATGCGAAACGCTTGTTATTCAAATTTTATAATCTTAACTTCGCATTAACAGATAACCTTTACTTTATGACCGGACATTCTTCAACGCACTCGGACGTTTGCGCTTCGACATGCCCCTGCGCGACAGGAGCCGTCCCCAAGCCGGACATACGCACTTCCCGCAGGACATACCGCGACTCCCACCCTCCGGAGCTAAGAGTATTCCCGTAAAATTCACAACATTCTGTCCGCACAGTGCAGACAAACGATTAATCAAACCAATAATAACCTGAAAAATCATGAAAAACAAACTATTGCTTTTTGCACTTCTTACTGCATTGTTTGCATGCGGCGACATGGACGGATATCAAGGCGATACTATAAAACTCTCCAAAACCCGCCACACGTTCGAAGCCGATGGCGGCAATGTCACCATAACGACGCAAGGCGCACATTGGGGCAACGGAAGTGTTCACGACAAAGATTCGGACGAACATTATTACAGCGAGAGACTCTCGGAATCGGGGAAATTATACGGCGGATATGCGATTCTGATTCCGGACACAATCAGAGGTCCGTGGTTCTGGGTGTCCCGGCCGGAACTGAAAGTCCTCGTGATACACACAGACCCCAATACGACGCCGAAACAAAGGGAATTCACTCTGGAACTTCCGGACGCAGACTACTTCGGACACGTATATATCATCCAGAAAGGCGCCGACCTGAAATAAATCGCTTACAACAATGAAAACACGAAATCTCATCGCCGCCGCTGCGATAATCCCGCTTCTTGCCTGCTGCGACAACCGGGATGATATCCGGGCACCCAAGGACACTATAAAATTTTCGGCCACGGAACACACTTTCGAAGCCGCAGGCGGGACATTTACCGTCACCTCGGAAGGAGACGAATGGTGCAACGGGTATGCCTGCGAAACGGACTCATATCAATATTATTACGGGGACAAGGTCATGGAAAAGGCCGCGAGCAGGAACACCTATCCTACACCATTCACCACTATCGTCCCGGACACGATAAAAGGCCCGTGGTTCCGCATTGCACGGCCGGAACGAAAAGTTCTCGTAATACACGCAGACCCCAACGCCGGCACGACAAGCAGAAATTTCATCATCGAATGTCCGGACCGCAACCATTCCAGCCGCATCAGCATATCCCAGAAAGCGGCACAGTGACCCGGCTGACGGAAGGCCGTCCGCAATAACCCTCCGGGAGCCAGACAAAAACATTAAAAAACCCCGTAAGGAGAAACATGTTTCCTTACGGGGTCCGCTTTCAACAAGCAGAATGCGTGTATGTATCCGGTAGGTGTTTACTTGACTTTCTCGGCGGCAGGATGCGTGCTGTGAACGTAGATTTCGTGCGACAGCGGAGCGACCTTGCGCATCATCTTAACCATTCCGCAGTATTTGTCATGGGTGAGGTTCAGCGCACGGTTCACTCGTCCCTGCTGGTCAGGGGTCTCGCACTCCACGTTATACACTATGTTTATCGACGTAAACACGCTCTCGGCCACAAGCGTGGGTGTGGAGATTTCGCCGCGGCACTCTATCTCGAAGGATTCCGGCTTTATATCCATCTTCTTGAATATCGACAGAGCCGTAAGGCCGGCGCAACGCCCCAGTGCGAGAAGAAGCAAGGCCTTGGGATTCATCTTGTCGCATCGGGTTCCGTCGGTAACGAAATCCGAGCCTTTCAGTTTTATTGCAATCCGTTCCATAAAATCATTACTGATAACGTCAGTGAACGACTCAAAAACCGTTCCACAAAAAAACGGTTTCGGCCGGAACATATGAAATATTCCGGCCGAAACACACGATTATCACAAGACCCGCGACGGTCTACAACTGTCCTTCTATATTCCAGACGAAAGCCCTGAGTCCCTGCATCCGGGTGGCCTCGTCCAACTTGCGGAGCTGGCCGAGAATAGTCTCCACCTTGCCCTCGTCGAGAATCGAGAGAATGGAGGCATTCATCGACGGCCAGGCGTGATTGCCGTAGTGAGGCTCTCCGTCAACCGAACCGCGCCCCTCGGTAAGCGCCCACTTGGTGAATCCGCGGGCATCGTTATCGTCCAGAATCTTCATTATACGCTCCGTGAGAGCCTGATTGTATGATATAAACAGTGCTTTCATTGTGTCTATGCTTTTTTCTGTAAGAGTTTACGTTGTTTCTTCTCTTTCCTTTTCTGTTCACGCACGCCGAAGCTGGCATAAATAGTCGGAACCACCAGAAGGGTGAGGAATGTCGAACAGGTCAGGCCGCCGATTACGGCAACACCCATCGGCTGCCACAGCTCCGAACCGTCGCCCCAGCCCATCGCCATAGGCACCATACCGAAGATGGTGGTCAGCGAGGTCATGAGCACAGGACGCAGACGGCTTTTTCCGGATGCCACCACGGCGTCGAGCATCGGCGTGCCGCGCTCGATAAGAAGATTGGTATAGTCGACCATCACGATACCGTTCTTCACAACGATACCGACGAGCATGATGGCTCCGATAAGCGCAATCATAGAAAGCGGGGTTCCCGTCATCCACAGAGCCAGGAATACGCCGGTGAATGCGAACGGAATGGTGAACATGATTATGAACGGCATTTTAAGACTCTCGAACTGCGTAGCCATGACGATGTACACCAGAATCACTATAAGTACGAGAAGCGTCATCAAATCGCTGAAAGAATCCTGCTGGTCCTCGACCGAACCGCCGACTTCGAGATATACACCCTCCGGCACATCGTACTCGGCGATAATCTTGTTGACCTGGGTGACAACCGTACCCAGCGCCACGCCCTTTCCGAGCGAGGCCTCCACGGAGACCACTCTCTGACGGTTCTCACGCTCGATGGTCGGAGCGGCGAACTCCTCGGACACCGAAGCGACCTCTTTGAGCTTGACCGGCTGACCCATGGCGCCGTACAGCACGATATTCTCGATATCCTCTATCGAAGTGCGGAAAGGCTCGGCATAACGCACGACGATATCGTACTCGTCGCCGTCCTCACGGTACTTGGAGGCCACATAACCGTTCATTCTGTTACGCACGGCCTGCGACGCCGTGGCGCTGTTGAGTCCGAAGTAGGCGAGTTTCTCGCGGTCGAAAACGACGTTCATCTCAGGACGAAGGGCATCGCGAGACAGCTGAACGTCGCGGGCGCCGGGAATCTCGGCAACCTTGCGCTGCAAGTCCATGGCCACGGCATTGGTCTGGTCGATATCGTAGCCGAACACTTTGAGCTTCACATTGCTTCCACTGCCCATGCTGCCCGAACGTCCGCCTGGCGAGACAGTGTATTTGGTCACCTCCGGAATTGCGTCCAAATCCTGGCGCAGGAGGTCGGAAATCTCATAAATGTCCCTCTTGCGGGCAGAGCGGCGCGGCAGTCGCAAACGGTATGTTATGATGTTTGAACCGTTGTCTCCGGATGCGGAGAAAAGGTTGTCGCTGCTGCTGGCTCCCGACGTGGCGGATACCAGACGCACCTCCGGATACTTCTCGTAGATGATGCTGTCTATCTGACGGGCCACGCGTGCCGTATATGTAACACCGATGTTCTGCTCCAACTCCACGGTAGCCGAAATCGAGCCGTTATCCTGCGCAGGGAAGAACTCGGTAGGAACCTGGCGCAACAGGAACAGAGAACCGAGGAACAGCGAGAACGTACACAGGATGACCACGGCGCGATGCCTTACGGCCCAGTCCAACATGGAGGCATACCAGACGTCGAGTCTGTCGAGGAACTTGTCGATAGGCTTGTAGATGATGCCTATGCCCTTGTAGGTGTGTATTCCGCCTTCGGCATGAAGAATATATGCAGAGAGCATCGGCGTCAGAGATATCGCCGCACAGGTGGAGATGCTGACCACTATCGACACAATCCATCCCAGCTCGCGGAACATTATGCCAGCCATACCGGAGAGCATGGTCAGAGGCATGAACACGGCCAGAACCACGAGCGTGGTGGCTATAACCGACAGCCACACCTCGTTGGTGGCATATATGGCCGCCTCCTTGGGGGAGGAACCTCGTTCGATATGCGTGGTGATATTCTCCAACACCACAATCGCGTCGTCCACGACCATACCGATTGCTATGGAGAGCGACGAAAGAGATATGATATTGAGCGTCGAACCGGTTGCGAACAGGTATATGAACGCCGTAACCAGCGATATTGGGATAGTCAGACAGATGATGAACGTGGCGCGCCAGCGGCCGAGAAAGACCATGACCACGAGAATCACGAAGATGAACGCGTACATCACCGAGTCGCTGAGCGAGTTGATGGAGTCGACAATCGACTCCGAACCGTCGACCACGACGTTGATGTTCACATCGGGCGGCAAGCTGCGCTCAATCGAAGGAAGCGCCTTGTTCACCTGCTTGATTATATCCACCGTATTGGCGCCGGACTGTTTCTGTATAATCACGACAACGCCGCGTTTTCCGTTCGTACGCACATCCTGCGTGGCCTTTTCGAGCGTGTCCTTCACCTCGGCCACGTCGCTCAGATATATGGTCCTCGCACCGGCATTGGAAACGACTATGTTTTTCAGTATGTCGCTGTTGTCGAACTCTCCGTCGGCCTTGATATTGAACGTGTTGTTGCCTATATCCATCGTTCCGGCGGGGACATTGACATTCTCGGCGGCGATAAGTCCGCCCAGCGCCTCGACAGTCAGGTTGTAGGATTCGAGTTTGGTCGGGTCTACATTCACCTGAATCTCACGCTCGGGAGCTCCGGAGACAGTCACGGCACCCACTCCGTTAATACGGTTGAGCACGTTGACCATCTTCTCGTCCAGAATCTTGTTCAGCGCCGAATAACTGTCGTCAGCCGTCACGGACAAAATCATGATAGGCATCATCGACGAGTTGAACTTGAACACGGTGGGCTGGTCCACCCCGTCGGGCAGCGACGACATGGAGCGGTTCACCACGTCGCGCACGTCGTTGGTCGCCTCGGTGATGTCGGAGCCCCACTCCATTTCAAGCGTAATCATCGAATAGTTGTCCTTCGAGGTCGAAGTCAGCTTGTCGAGGTTGCTGACCGTGTTGAGCTGGTCTTCAAGCACACGGGTCACATTGGTTTCGATGTCGGTGGCATTGGCACCGGCATACACCGTAAACACCGTTACGGCGGGCATCTCCATCTCCGGATACTGGTCTATGGCGAGATTTCGCAGCGAAAACAGACCGAATATCACTATGGCCACGAAGATAAGACACGTGGACACGGGTTTTCGAACCGCGGTTTCGTAAATTTTCATTTCTGAGTCGGTTTAGTTGTTTTTAACTTCTACCTCTGTACCTGTATTGAGTTTCGAAAGCGACGTGACAGCGACCTGTTCGCCTATCTCCACGCCCGAAAGAATGTCGATCATGCCGTCGACGGTACGGCCCGTGGTGACGACCCTGCGCTCGGCAACTCCGTCCTTGATGACATATGCCACGCGGTCGTTGGTGCCCACCTGGCGCAATACGGCCACGTCGGGAATCATAATGCCCTGCTTGTCGCCCATGTTGAATGTCGAGCGGGCCGACATGCCGGGACGCAGCTGCTTGTCGGCGTTGGGGATGGTGACCTCGACAGCGAAAGTACGGGTCGCGGCATCCATGGCCGGATAAATCAGGGACACCTTACCCTCGAACTCGCGGCCGGGGAAAATATCGGCCGTAAGGCGCACGGGCATGCCCATCTTGACATTGGGATAATACTGCTCCGAGATGTTGACCTTGACTTTGAGCGGGTTTATCTGCATCACCTGCAAGATAGGCTGGTTGCCGAAAAGGTTGCCGGCCTCGTCGTTGCGGGCGGTAACCACGCCGTCGATGGGCGAACGAAGCTCGATGTTCTTCTTCATGTTGGCCACCGCGTCGCGCTGAACCTTGACCGAGGTTTCGAGCTGCTCGAAATCCGACGATGAAACGCCTCCGGTCTCATACACCTTTTTGGTACGCGCAAGAGTGGTTTCGAGATTCTGCAACGTCACCAGCTGCTGCGAGTAGGTGATGGGGTCCATCTTCACCAGAAGCTGTCCCTTGCGCACATTGTCGCCCACGTCCACCAGAATCTGGTCGATGCGCAGTCCGCTGACGGCCGGCGTGATGTAGTTCTGCTTGTACGGTTCGATATTGGATGTGAACTCTACGTTCTGCTGAATGGTCTTCTCTACCGCGGGAGCCGTCTTCACCAAAACTTTGACGGTCTCCTCGCTGCTTGTTGAGGCGGTCTTGTCGGAACCGCACCCGGTCATCGCCGACACTGCGAGAACCGAAAGTAAATAAATCAGGTTTTTTTTCATTTTATCTGTCATTTAATATTCTTATTCTATCGTCTCCGTTCCTGTGATTTTATCGTAATCGGCCTTTGCCGACAGATAGTCGTATATCGCCTGCGAATAGTTGAGACTCGCCTGAGTGAGCGAGAGCTCCGCAGAGTTGAGTTCCAGAATCGTACCCGAACCGGCCTCATAGCGTGTGCGGGTTATGGTGTACGCCTTGCGGGCCTGCTCCATGGTCTTCTCGTTGGCCTTCATCTTCTCCCTGGCGGTAAGAAGCGAGCTGACAGCGCTGCTGACCTGAACCTTCATGCCCTCGTAGGCGTAGTCGCGCTGCAAATCGAGCTGCGCGATGCTGTTTTTCAGCTGCTTGTCCTTGTTGACATTGGTAAGACCGGCGAAAATGGGAATGGACAACTGAGCACCGAACGTCATCGGCCACTGGCCCCACAGCGGACCCGTAGTCTTGGTACTGCCCGCAGCGGCACGCGTATAGCCAGGACTGTACATTTCGGTCGACTCGCCGCCGCCCGAGGCACCGCCTCCCATGGCTCCTCCGCCCATCATCGAACCGAAATTGAGGTTCACGTCGCTCAGATACCACGATATGTTGCCGAATGCGGCCAGAGTCGGCATGCGCGAGGTGCGCGACAGTTTCAGCTGACGGCGCAGAAGCTCTTTCTGCAAATCGAGCGTGCGTATGTCGCTGTTCTGCGAGACGTCGGTCGAAAGGCCGCCGTCCTGGGCCAGAACCTCGGCCTTGAAATCGTCCAGCGAACCCGTGACCATGATATTCACATCCTCCGGCACGCTGAGATACATTTTCAACATGAGTTTGGACAGTTCTATCGACTCGCGCGTCTGAATGATGGTCGGTTGCAGGTTGCTCAGCTGCACCTCGGCCGTCAGCAGGTCATACTCCGAGGCCAGTCCAGCCTCGTACTTGCTGCGCGTGTCGTCGACCGTCTGCCTGATGGTCTGCTCGCTGCCCATAAGCACACGGAGCAACTGCTCGGCCAGAAGGACGTTATAATACGCCTTCTTGGTCTCGTTTATGAGCGACAGCCGCGACGAGCGTGCGCTCTCCACAGCCATCTCGCGCTGCGTGGCGGTCATTTTCAGCGTGCTGTAAACCGCAGGCACGAACAGCGGCACCGAAATCGAGGCCGCGGTATTGATAATGTTGTCGGCGCCCAGAGATATGCCGTTATTCTTGGACATGGTCTGCTTCACAGCGCTGTAAGAATACTGGCTGTTCACCGACACCTGCGGCAGGTGGTTGCCGACCACCTCTCGTTTCACATACTTGTAACGCTCGATTTCGAGATTGGCGACCTTAATCGTAGGGTTGTCGCTCAACGCGATTTCGAGTGCTTGGCTCAGGCTCAGTTCCAGAGTCCGGCCCTGTGCCAGCGCCCCGGATACCGTAATCAGGGCCGCAAACACAATCGACATCATCTTTCTGTTCATACTCAAATACATATACTGTTTTTAATTTTCATTCACAGACGCCTTGTACAACGCATAGCTACGGTCTATCTTCTCCACGCCGCCGATAGTGGAAATTCCACGGAAGAAGTTGATAACCATGTACTCGAACGCATCCTCCACCGAAATATTATCGAACATCGGAATTTTTCCCTGGCCGAGCATGAAAAGGGAACCGGCAAGCATGAACATCGACAAATCGACACGGATATCGGACTTGAAAATCCCTTCGCGTATGCCCTTCTCGAAAAAAACGCTCACCCGCGCATGCCCCTCCTTGTGAAGCTCCGACTCGATGTACCGTGCCACCTCGGGATAAAACTTGCGGAGGTTGTTCCTCATCCGCTCGTTATGCTCGCGCTGTGCGGACTTTTCGCGCACAAAGTTACGCAATATCATAAATATATTGGAGACTACATCATTGTCAGGAATATTACTGTCCCACTCGGCCTTGAAACTCTCGACGAACAGCAGGTACATACTCTCTTTGAGAAGCTCATCCTTGCTGCCGAACATCTCGTAAAGCGTTCGTTTCGACATACCCACCTGTGCGGCTATGTCGTCTATGCGGACAGACTTGATACCCTGGGAATCAAACATTCGGGCTGCTTCCGACACTATGTAATTCCGTTTCTCCATGACTGCACTTTTTGAATATCGGGGTGCAAATATACATCCGAAAAACTTTTAAACAAAAAAAGTTTTCTATTTTTCAAAGTTTATTTTCGGCGTTTCACGGGCCCGCAGGCCGTTTTCAGACTGACTGCGAACAAAGGCTCACCGCCAGCAGGCATCGCAACAGCATAAATACAAGACCGTTACATCACGCAGAACTCCGCCGTGAAAGTCGACGAAAAGCAATGCTCAAATAAATTTGGCATTGCACCCGACTTATTAGTATCTTTGCGGATAAATTACACTGACATGGCGACGTGCGGAAAAATAAATACCGAATCCGGGGTAATCAACTACACCGCAGGCGGCAGCGGCAGCGACGTGGTGCTTCTTCACGGCTGGGGTTGCAGCCTCGACATCTGGAAGAGCGTGGCAGGCGACCTGGAACGCAATTTCCGGGTATGGGCGATAGACTTCCCGGGATTCGGGCAGAGTCCGGCCCCGCAGACCGCGTGGGACGTTGAGAGCTACACACGCTGTTTCGAGGAGTTCGTACAGGCGGCGGGCATAGACAACCCCGTTCTGATAGGCCACTCGTTCGGCGGCCGCGTAGCCATACGCTACGCCTCGCGCAACCCGGTGAGCAAGATGGTGCTGGTGGACGCCGCGGGAATAAAACCGCGCAGAAGCGCCGGATACTACGCGAAAGTATATTCGTTCAAACTGCTCAAAAAATTCCTGCCTGCGGTTATCGGTGCGCAACGGGCCGAGAAGATAATCGAACGGCGCCGCGCCAAAAGCGGAAGCGCCGACTACAAGGCCCTGAGCGGAACGATGCGGGGCACTTTCGTCAGGGTGGTAAACGAAGACCTCAGACGTTTTCTGCCGCTCATCAAGGCACCGACACTTCTGGTGTGGGGCGACATGGACACGGCCACCCCGCTGCGCGACGCAAAGATAATGGAAAAACATATTCCGGACGCGGGACTCGTGGTATTCAAGGGCGCGGGACATTACAGTTTCCTGGAACGCGCGGCCGAATTCTCGATAGTGATAAACAACTTCTTACGCAACGATAAATGATTACGCTCATAACAGAATACGCCGCACTGCTGTGCATTGCGGCATACGCGGCGCTCAGACTGAAATACGAACTGCAAATGATGCAGCAGAACTCGTACCGCCCCGCGCGCTATCTGCGATGGCTGAAAGGCAATATCACAGACACGGCACGCATCACCGACGCGATGCTCCTGGCCGTGCTGCTCCTGTTCCGGGACAACATATGGGCAGTGGGAGGCGCAGGCGCCGTGACGATACTCAAATCCGCCAAGGAAATATCCCGCCGGTACAAGAAGCCGCTGGTGTTCACACAGCGTGCAATACGCATCTACACAGTACAGATGCTCGCACTGCTGCTTCCGGCCGCCGCAGCGGTATCATTCGCCTCGGCATCCGCCGCAGTGTCATACGCCATGTGCGCGGCTGTGGCGGCACCTCTGGTCGTGCTTCTTGCCGTATGGATTCTCTGGCCGGTCGAAAAACTCATCAACCGCTACTACTACAACGATGCGGCCCGCATCCTTAAAGGCATGCCGGACCTTATCGTAATCGGAATCACCGGCAGCTACGGCAAAACGAGCACAAAGCACTTCCTGCACCGCATACTCTCCGAGAAATACAACGTGCTGATGACCCCGGGCAGCTTCAACACCACGCTGGGCGTGATACGCACCGTGCGCGAGCAGCTCAAACCGTACCATGAGGTATTCATCGTCGAGATGGGCGCCAAACAGCGCGGTGACGTGAAGGAGATATGCGAGCTGGTGCAT
Organism: uncultured Alistipes sp.; assembly: GCA_964464465.1. Taxonomy (GTDB): domain Bacteria; phylum Bacteroidota; class Bacteroidia; order Bacteroidales; family Rikenellaceae; genus UBA940. Next base: position 14,110 of record CAYXGF010000037.1, read on the forward strand.
CCGCGCATAGGCATAATAACAGCCGTAGGCAAGCAGCACCTGGAATCGTTCGGCTGCGTGGAAAACGTGCAGGCTGCCAAGTTCGAACTCGCCGACGCACTGCCGGCCGACGGCACCGTCATCCTCAACGACGACTTCGGGATGATAGCCTCCCGGCCAGTAAACAACACCGGCAGCGTGCTGCGTTACGGAGTACAGGCACAGGCCGGCTTCCGCGCCACGGACATAAGCTACGAGGGCGCCATGAGCACGTTCGCAATCACCGAACCGGACGGCACCGCCACCCGGATGGAGACACGTCTTATGGGCGAATGCAACATCTCCAACATCATGGCGGCATACATCGCAGCAAGAACCCTGTCCATGGAGCCGCGCGACATAGCATATGCCGTATCGCAGCTCTCGCCCGTGGAGCACCGTCTGAGCGTCAGACACACGAGCGGCGGAGTGACCATAATCGACGACGCGTTCAACTCCAACCCGCACGGCTCGAAAATGGCCCTCGACGTGCTGGCATCCTTCACCGGCGGACGGCGCATCATCGTCACCCCCGGCATGATAGAGCTCGGAGCCAGACAGCGCGAGGAGAACATGCTGCTGGGACGCTACATGTGTACGCGATGCGACACGGCCATACTCGTAGGCCGGTACAACCGCGAAGCTCTGCACGAAGGGCTCTCGCAGGCCGGATTCCCCGAGCAGGACATCATCGAGACCGACACGTTCGCCGAAGCGACGGCACGCCTGCGCGAGATAATGCGCAGCGGCGACACGGTGCTCTACGAAAACGACCTGCCGGACACATTCAAATAGACAGAAACTTAAAAAAATCATAGAAACTATCATGAAGACTAACGTAGGCGTATTCTTCGGAGGCCGCAGCGTGGAACACGAGATTTCGGTAATCTCGGCATTGCAGGCTATCGCAGCGATGGACAGACAGAAATATTCGGTCATTCCGGTTTACATATCCAAACAGGGGCGCTGGTACACCGGCGACGCTCTCTTGCAGACGGAGAACTACCGCGACATGGCCTCACTGTGCTCCCGCTGCACGGAGGTGTTCCTGAAACCCGAATACGGCAACAACACTCTGTACAGAAGCCGCAAACCGCTTTTCGGCAGGCAGGAAATCTGCAACATAGACGTCATAATTCCCGTTCTGCACGGCACGTGCGGCGAGGACGGGATATTCGAGGGAATGGTCGAGATGACAGGCATCCCGTATGCCGCCTGCAACCCGCTGTCGTCCGCGAACGGCATGGACAAAATCACCATGAAGATGATTCTGCGCGAGTGCGGCGTGCCGGTGGTCGACTACTGCTGGTTCACCGACCGCCAGTGGTTCACGGACCGCGCCGGACACATCGAGGAGGCCGAAAACAAGCTCGGCTACCCGATGATTGTAAAACCCGCCAATCTGGGGTCGAGCGTGGGAATATCGCAGGCTCACGACCGCAAGCAGCTCACCGAGGCTGTGAACAACGCTTGCCAGTATTCCTCCCGAATCATCGTGGAGCACATGATTACCGACTTGAAGGAGATAAACTGCTCGGTGCTCGGCTCGGCGGACGACTTTCGTACCTCGGTGTGCGAGGAGCCGCTGCGAAGCGGAGAGATACTGAGCTATCAGGACAAATACATGAACGGAGGCAAAAGCTCCAAAGGCATGCAGAGCACCCGCAGGCGCATTCCGGCGGAACTGCCGGCGGAGGTCACCGAACGCATCCGTTTTCTGGCCGGAGAGACATTCCGTGTACTCTCGTGCCTCGGAGTGGCGCGCGTGGACGTAATGATAGACAACGCCGACGGACAGATATACGTGAATGAAATCAACGCCATTCCCGGCTCGCTGTCATTCTATCTGTGGGAGGCGTCGGGTCTTGGATTCGCGGAGCTGATGGACTCGCTCGTGTCGCTGGCGCTGAAACGCAAACGCGAACAGGACGCGAAAATAAACAGCTACGACCAGAATATCTTCAACATGGGCGGCGGCACCAAAGGCGGCAAGTTCATGAAATAGCGCAGAGAGCCTGCGGCGGCGGTCCGGACTCGCAGGCCGATACCGCCGCGCTGTCGCGTAATAAATACGCCCCTTTTTTAACCTAATTAAATATTTTTTGGAAATTATATATAACTTTATAGTATAGTCCATTTAACGGATTCATAATAAGGGCCGGAGACTGCGGAAAGCCTTGCGAATGAAATGAGCGGGCCTTCGCGGGGCGAGGCTCCGGCCCGCGCGCTCCTGCGGACCGCATAACTGTAAAATTGTATATAATTCCCTATTTTTACAATGAAAAAGCTCAACATTCTCGCCCTCTGCCTGTTATTCGCAGGAGGGGGCATTTCGGGCGCTAAGGCGCAGGACATCATTACCATGAAAGACGCCGAGGAAATCCCGGCGAAGGTGACTGAAATCTCCGACAAGAACATCTTTTACCGCAAATGGGACAACATCGAAGGTCCCGTCTATTCGATTTCCAAAGCCGATGTTCTGTTCATCAGATACCAGAACGGAACAAAAGAAATCTTCCGGGAAAAAACATCCGACAGAGATTCCGCAGCCCAGATTACCGGCAGCTCGTCAGCCGCAAAATTTCAGGGCGACATCTGCGTGGGCACTATCTTCGATGCAATAGGCGCAGGTCCCACCTTGGACATTGCCCTGGGAGCGAGAGTAGGCCGCCACTTCTTCATCGGCGCGCAGACCGGATTCCGCAGCATCATCGAGAAATTCGGATATACAATAGGCTATGACTACTATGAATCGACCATTTTCGGAGGCTACATTCCCCTCGAATTGAACATGAAAGGTTATATTCCCGTATCCGGAAACGTAAGGCCATACATCAACTGCTCTCTGGGAGGTTTTTTCGGAGTCGCTGACATCGGCGGCATCAACGGATTTTCATGTCAGGCAGGAGCCGGCGTTGAAATAAACCGCATATCCGTAGGCATCGGCTATAACGGACTCGTATATCAGGGCACAGGTTCCTCCGGCTATATCAAAATCGGATTCCGTTTCGGCAAAAATTAAAGAGCATTCAGCTCCTCGCCTTATATATGTAAGGTAAAGAATTCACGTCAGCGGACAAACGCACGGCTCTTCCGCCGCCCCGCTGACATAAAGAAAGGGTTGCCCTTGCGGGGCAACCCTTTTCAATATCGCTTGGCTTAAAACTATTTTGCGTTGTAAGCAGCCATCTTCTGGATGAGCATGAGCACTTTGTTAGAGTAACCCCACTCGTTGTCATACCACGAAACGACCTTCACGAAAGTATCGGTAAGAGCGATACCTGCGGCCTTGTCGAAAATCGAAGTGCGGGCGTCGCCGAGGAAGTCGGACGAAACCACTGCATCTTCGGTATAGCCGAGGATACCTTTGAGCTCGCCTTCCGAAGCCTCTTTCATGGCAGCGCAAATCTCGTCGTATTTTGCGGGTTTAGCCAGGTTTACGGTAAGGTCGACAACCGAAACGTCGAGGGTGGGGACACGCATCGACATACCGGTAAGTTTGCCGTTGAGTTCGGGGATAACCTTACCTACGGCCTTGGCAGCACCGGTCGACGAAGGGATGATATTGCCGCTTGCAGCACGGCCGCCGCGCCAGTCTTTCAACGAAGGACCGTCTACGGTCTTCTGGGTTGCGGTGGTAGAGTGAACGGTGGTCATGAGACCGTCGGTGATGCCGAACTTGTCGTTGAGCACCTTGGCGA
>CAYXGF010000038.1:0-4770 GCA_964464465.1 uncultured Alistipes sp.
GTTAAATTGTGTATGAATTTGTATTTGGTAGATACACAAATGCGCTCCTTTTTTCAAAAAAACACACCGGCACATGGCAACTAAGAAAAAGCCCGCGACAGGCGGCAATGAGATAAAACGCGTCATAACCGACATCACACTGCACATAGACCCCTTGGATGGCATAATGGCGGCAGCGACGATGGAACGGTTCCTGCCTGTGATTATAGACACATTCCGTCCGGCGAGCAAGCCCGAGGCATTGGAAATACTGAAAGACACGTTATATAATGTCGTCGACGAGCTGGCTACAAGAAGCCTCGAACGAGTCGGAGTCCGGGAGGCCCTGAAAGAGAAGTTCGACGGAATAGAGGTGATATGAAAGAGCGCCTCTGAAACGCACGACACGCGGCAGAATCAATCTTACAGCGTGTAGTGTGTTTTTGCCGGGCATTGATAGCTGCGGCGCCGGAACTCGGAGCTTCGCGGAGCCATGTGCGGGGTTGTGGACGAGCAGGAAATGACGCGCCTCGAAAAGCTGAACTTGAAGGAGGTGCTCCGCGAGCAGATTGGAAAAATGAAGTGGGCTTGACGCGCGCATGTTTTTGAATTTCGAATAAATAGTGTTACCTTTGTGCCCGCAGGCATTTATGGGGCCGCCGGGCCGCAACTGGACGCGGAGGCTGAGTGATGCCGTAGGTAACAATACATTAAACACAACATTCTGAAAATGAAAACATTCGAATTGAAAGCCGCTAAACGTGAAGGTTTCGGCAAGAAAGAGAGCAAAGTAGTGCGCCGCGAAGGTATGGTGCCTTGCGTGGTTTACGGAGGCGGCGAGACCCTCCATGTAAGCGTCAACGCAAAAGAGGTGAAACCGCTTATCTACACCCCCAACGCTTATATCGTGGAACTCGATGTAGAGGGTACAAAGGTGCAGGCCGTGATGCGTGAGGTGCAGTTCCACCCCGTTAAGGACGAAGTGCTCCATATAGATTTCTATCGCGTGCAGAGCGGAAAACCCGTAGCAATAGATATTCCCGTGAAACTGGTCGGTAACTCGGAAGGTGTCAAGCTCGGCGGTAAACTCGCCCAGAGCAAGCGTAAACTGCGCGTGAGCGGTCTGGCTGAAAACCTGCCCGACGAACTGACTGTCGATATTACCAACCTGGGTATCGGTAAGTCCATCTTCGTAGGCGACCTCAGTTACGAGAACCTCACTCTGCTTACTCCCGCTACAACCGCTGTATGCGCCGTACGCGTAACTCGTGCTTCGCGTGGTGCTGCCGCTGCCGCCGGAAAATAGTCTCAGTGTATAACACAAGAGCTTAAATCTTGAAATATCTCATAACGGGGCTGGGAAATATCGGCGCCGAGTATGCCGAAACCCGCCACAATATAGGTTTTAAAGTGTTGGACACCATTGCTGAGGTGTCCAATGCTTCTTTTTGCAGCCAGCGGTACGGTGATGTGGCCACAATTAGAATGAGAGGCAATTCCGTGACGCTCCTAAAACCGTCGACATATATGAACCTCAGCGGCAAGGCCGTCAGATACTGGATGCAGCAGTTGAAAATCGAACTCCCGAACCTGCTGGTGGTCGTAGATGATATTGCAATACCGTTCGGAGCCGTCAGACTCAGAGCCAAAGGCAGCGACGGGGGACACAACGGTCTGAAAAACATTAACGAGATGCTCGGCAGTCAGGAGTATGCCCGTCTGCGTTTCGGAATCGGCGGCGACTTCCCGCGCGGTGCACAGATTGATTATGTGCTCGGGCAGTGGAATTCCCAGGAGCGGGAGGCGATGCCTGCCAGACTCGCTCTTGCGGCCCAGGCGGTCGAAACTTTCGTCTGCCGGGGATTGCAGTGCGCGATGAACGAGTTCAACAACAAATAAAAACTATATGGGCAGTGGCGTGAGAATAGACAAGTGGCTGTGGTCGGTGCGTATATACAAGACACGCAGCGATGCGGCGGAGGCCTGCCGGCTCAACCGTGTGCTGGTGGGCGGTGCATATTGCAAACCGTCTTACGAGGTGAAAATCGGGGATGTGCTCACGGTCAGAAAGGCACCTGTGGTATATACGTACCGTGTGAAGGAGCTGGTGACGTCGCGGCAGGGGGCCAAGAATGTGCCCGAGTATGTGGACAACATCACTCCGCAGGAGGAGCTCGACAAACTGCATCCGCCTCATCAGACGATTTTCGTGTCGCGCGACAGGGGCACCGGACGGCCTACGAAAAAAGAGCGCCGGGAAATCGACGCTCTGATGGATGATTTGTCATATCCGGGGATGGAGGATACGGACGAATAGCCGGGATGCGGCCGAGAGAATCAACGGGGCGGGAATATGTGAGTTCCCGCCCCGTTTTGTATACATCCTCTCCGGAGAGACGGGGCCGCATACCGTGTGCATGAATCGGGTTTGCGGCAGGATGCGGATTAGCCCGCACCAGATGCAGGTCCGGCTTATTGTATGTTTCAGTGATTGGCTCCGTATCTCAGCTTGTCGCGGACCGGAGTGCTGACTTCCGGCATTCAGCCGAGAAATAAAAACGGGTGCCGGCACAACAACTACTCATTGGTATTGGGAATGACAATGCACCGCTGCTGCCCCGCACAGGGAACGGAGCGATTTTACCGATGCAAAAAATACTGTTGCGAGTTTTCCAATTTTATGAATAGGTATAAAGAGTTGTAATCTCTTTATCTGACATTTCCAATGTCTATATGTTGCATTTTTATCAGTTCCCGAAATCGGCGTGAAACAGTTCCCAACCCCTGTGCAGAGGTTCTGTGGCGGCGTCCTTGCCGTTCTCGACACGGCTTATCGCTTTGACTATCGGTATCATATCGTCCGGGTTAAGCGTATCGACAGCTGTGTCGGCATTGATGCCTGATATGCGCTCCACTGCGCGGATATAATCTTCCGTGGCATTCTCCCCGGGCGGGGCATAGCGCGAAATCATTCCGCGAATCGTTCTCAGTCCGTACCGTTTCGCGTAGGTGTGCAGCAGCACGAATATCGCACGGTAGCCCCATTCCATCGACACGAAGCTCTTGAACGACATGTCGCTGCCCGCGGTCTCGCCTTTGTAGCGGGCTGGACCGCGGCGTATGTTGCCGGGATTACGGTTTCTCAGTCCTCTGCTCATCGCCAAGTGCATTGTCCATTTTGTCTTTCATGTAGCGCCTCAGATGAAGAAATACCGGATGGCGCGAAATCTCGGCGGCGTTTTCCAGATAGCTCCAAAATTCGACACCGCACACGAAGCCCGTAAACAGTTTTGCAAGATGCAACTGCATGAAATTGAGTATCACCGAGTCTATAAGCCATGCCAGCGATATGCCGGCCATCACCAGAAGCATCTTGCTGGCCGTGTTCCAGGCTTTGCAACTCTCGAACGCCCAGTGACGACCCGCGCGACGGTCCCTTACGGCGGAGGCCGTGACTCCTGTGACGAAATCCACCGCTATGAACACGCAGGCGCAGACGACCAGTCCGCGAACCGGCATGAACAGACCGGACAGGGCGCACAGTGCACCGCAGATGTTTCTATAAATCTGTTCCATGGGACGACGTGATTATTACTCCTCCCGCAATGGAGCAGCGGTTAAGGACGTTGTGCCTGCTGTCGTATTCCGGATAAAGCTCGGCGGAAGATTCGATATGCTGCACGGCTCTGCGCATCAGGGCCGCGGCCTGGTCGAGCGTTGCCGAGATTAGCTTGTCGAGCTGTGCTCCGGAGGCGGATTGAAGAGTGTCGGTCCTGATTTGTACGACTCCGCCGTCCGAATTCTGCATCCACAGTCGCGGCAGTATCATTGCCTTCACGTAGAGGGCGAGTGCCGGAAGTATGTAGTCCGAAAGAAGGGTGGGGTATGAGCCGTTTTGAAGTGCCGTATAGAGCGCTCCAAGAACCGGAGATATGTATTTCTGCTCGGCTGAGAGAATGTCCGATGTGCTCACCGACTGCTCCCTTATGAAGTCCGAGGGCCGGAAAGCCGTCTGTATGACCTGTGACGGTGTTATGAGTGTGTCTGCCATGTCAGTCTATGTTTCTCATCTGGTATTTGGTAATCTGCGACAGGAAAAGCTGCTGCTCCGGCGCGCTCTCGTCATAGTCCATTCCGTCGGCCTTGCGGGCCTCCCATACTTTCATGTAAAGCGGTTTGGCCTTGGTGGGCGGATGATTTATGACTTGAAGCGAAGAGGCGTTATCTCCCAGAATGTTCTCGATAAGCTCCCTGATAGGTTCGAGTAGCTCGGCCTGCTCCACAAGGATGACGGTGTTCAGCGCGACCTCGTATTCGTGGAGTATCCGCTCGGAGTCGAAACCAGAGCTGTAATCCAGTCCGCTCAGAGCCCGGAACCACGAATGCGCCACGACTATGTCGGCTGTGGCCTGCTCGTGCAGCGAGCGCCAGTCGCCTTCGTTGGAACTCTCTATCGGAATGAACCGCGAGGTGTCGGACTCGGCGCTGTCTCGAATCATGAACATGACCTGTCCCGGATTGCCTGCGAATTTGCGCTGGGCCATGCGGACAATTTCGTCAGCCTGCGCCTCGCTGTCGACCGATGCGTCGAGCATCATCACTCCGGAGAGCTGAAACGAGTTGTCGAGCCGGCTGATGTTCCATTTGTCGGTTTTGTAGGCTATGGCCGAGACATTCATTCCGGCAATGTAAGGCGGTACGCCGTAGTGCTCGAACATCGGCTCGTAGTCCTTGTAGTGTATTACGGAGCGCAGTGTCCCGTCCTCGGCCTGTTCGAACACGGGGTAGAGC
>CAYXGF010000038.1:4780-17460 GCA_964464465.1 uncultured Alistipes sp.
GCTGTATACGCCGCGCAGTCTTTCGTCGGTCAACGGCAGCGTGCGCGCGTCCGCAGGCGAGAATGCCGACCAGTCGTGGTGAAGCAGCACGTGCTGCGAGTCGCGGCTAAGGCGGCAGCGCGATGCATCCTGGTGGAATATGGACAGGAACGAGTACCTCTCGTCGGTGACAATCTCTGCGAATGCGTTGCCGAACAGCGATTTGTCGAATGCCAGTTTCGACATCACCTGCCGAAGGCTCTCACCGCATCCGTTGGCTCGCTGCACGAACTGCGACAGAGCCGCAAGGGAGGTGTCCCAGGCGAATCCCTTGCCGGAGATGTAGTCGGCCTTGTCGTTGATTATGCGGCGGTGAGTTGTGGAGCGGCGCGACATGAGCGAGAGAGCGTAGGGGAAAAGGTTGTCGCTGCCCCAGCGCCAGAACTTGTCGCCTTCGCTGGTGCTGCCGAACTGTATGAACCCGTCGGCCGAGTCCCGGACCGTGAACATTCCGTATACGGATTTTGATTTTTGGTCTTTCATTTTTATTCGAATTGGTTGTGATTGTTGAAATAAAGGGGGCGGAGCGATGATACTCCGCCCCCGATTCAGCCAGTTACTGGTATTTGACAACTCTGCGTGCGGGTGAGGCGTCCTCGCTGCGTAGCGTTACCGTGTGGCCGCAGAAATCCAGAGGTTTAGTGCCGCTCGATGTTTCAAGCCTGTTTACTCTGAGCGGATACTCCGTAGTCAGAAGGGCCGAGTATCCGACGAGCATCATTCCGCTGTCGGGCGTGGTTATGACTGCCAGTACGCCCGAAGGGCATGTCAGGAGCCGTCTCAGGGCCTCTTGCGCATCGCGACCCATGCCGGTGATGTCGAAAGTCAGGGTATGGACGGTTTTGGGCGTACCGTCTGTCGTGTCCGTAGTTTCGGTGTACGAGCAGGAGTCCTCCCTGCAATCGAACTCTGTCCAGCCGTTTTTCGAGAATACCTGATATTCGCTTCGGGCGTTCACCATGATGTGAGACAGCTCCTCGGCTGCAATCAGCGCTATTTTCCGTATCCCGCCGCGAGTGCGGGACTGCGGGTGTGAAAATCCGGATAACTTCATTCGCTAAGATGCAAGATAAGCCATCGAGATGAGTTCCGGCAGCAGGTAGTCGCATCCGGCCATGAATACCGCTCTCTGGCGGTTCTGCATCTCGTCTGGGTTGTACCACATTCTCACCTCCGTTCCGGGGAAGTCGGCGGTGTTTACGGCCAGAGCCAGATTGCGTCTGTCGGTCAGAATCACCAGCGAGGATGGAAGGTCCCGGCAAGAGCGCAGTGCGTTGTTGATTTGCATGTCCACAACCGGAATTCCTCTGAACAGAAGTGCGTCGCGGCCGTTCTGACGTGCCAGATAAGCCGATTCGAGTTCGGCGTTGTTCAGGCTCTCCTCATAAGAGTTGCAGATTTCCGTGGTGGCGAAGAAAGCCAGATTACCCTCGTTTTTCAGCTGCCGCAGTTCGTCGGGAGCCGAATCCCATACTTTTTTTAGGATTGTTTCGCCGAATCCGTCTTTCAGAATGTCGGCCTGCTGGTAAGTGCTGGTGTAGAATTCTCCCTCCTCGTCGTCCGTGATGTCTGCCATGAGGCGGGTGATGATTCCGTCGAAGGTGTTGTACTTGCTGGTTCGGGCGGTGCTTCCTACCCACATCGTGTTGCGGATGCTTTCGGCGATTGACTGCTTGAAAATTGCCGTTTCCGCCTGTTCGAGCTCCGTTCCGGTAAGGTCCTCCATGTTCACGTCGCTGCGAGATGCAATCTGCTCGTAGACCATGTCGAAATAGTCAGATGCCGAGTAGCCTATCTCGGCCTTTACCTTTTGCAGCTTTATGGTCTTCTGGAACTTTTCGGCTGCTTTCCCTCCGTTCCATCCCGGCTCTCCGTATTTCTGCAATATGTCCGGAGAGCCCTGCCAGAAGTGCAGCGTAGTCGGCACTGGCATGTTGTACATGATTTTGATGCCGAGGCTGTTTGCGTCGGGACCGCTGAGGATGGGTCTGAAAAAGATTGTTTCGAGGTCTTTGCCCGAATAGGTTTTGGCTTGTTCGATTTTGCTCATGAGATTGAAAATTTTAGATTGTTTAAAGTGGTTCCTTCAAGGAATTTTCAGTTTTTGAAATTTTTTGCATCCTGCTCATATGCCGAGCGGTTGCCCGAGATTTTGAATTCCGCTACGGCCGGGTCTTCGACAGGTTTGGTGCGAGTCGGTTTTGCGGCATTCTGGGCATTGCGGGCTTCGACCGACATGCGTTTCTGTTTCAGAGTGCGCTGCATCTCCTCGTACTGCGCCCTGATGTCGGCGGCGCTCTGAGTATCTTGGGTCGGGGTGTGGAAGAAGGCGTTTACGCGCTTTCCGATTCGTTTTAGCGCGGCCTGCACTTTGCCGCTGTCCTGCGGCGAATCGTTTTTGTGCCCCACTATCGAGTCCGCCAGGCCGCACTCTATTGCCTCCTGCGGAGAGAGCCATCGTCCGCATCCGGCATTCTCGCCCATCATGTCGAGAAACTGCTGGGCCTGCCGCCCTGAACTCTCGGCATAGATTTCAGCTATGCGCCTGTCCGTCTGGTCGAGCAGTTGCGTTTTTCGCTGCAAGTCGGTAGAGTTGCCCTCGCATGCGCATATCGAGTTGTGAATCAGATATAACGACCCGGAAGAGAGTTCCCTTGCACCTGGACTTGCACCCTGGGCTATGATTGTGGCCGCCGAAGCCGCATATCCGTAGCACCGTGTGGTGACGTGAGCGTCGAGCGAACGCAGTGCGTCGTATATGAGAAGCGCGTCGTTCACGTCGCCGCCCGTCGAGCGGATGTTTACGATTACGTTCTGGGCGTCGAGCTCGGCAATCTGTGCGATGCTCTGACGGAAACGCTGGTATGTTGCTACTCTTTCGTCTTCGGTGTCGAACTGCCACTGTTCCGGCATGCCGATAATGCCTTCGATGTCTATTACGACTGTCTTGTCGGCCGAGTTTGTGATTTTGATTTCTGCTGTCATTGTTTTTCAGTTTGTTCCGTTTGGTATGAGAAGTATGTCTTTGTAATTGTACACGTAGTTTCTTACGCTTTCGTAGGAGCAGCAGAACCGGCTTGCAGCCATGTACATCGCCTCCACTTTTGCGGTTCCGAGCCTCTCCTGCCGCGCCACGTATTCCTTTACCACGAGAGCCCTGCATCGCACTGCATCCGTGATTCCGGCCTCCATGAGAACCCGGGCTGTCTGTGCGGCCTGTCTGCCGAGCCGCTGTTCGACTATTTCAAGCAGACTTTTCTCTACTGCCGTCATGTCAGAATCTCGATTCGGTTTCCACTTTCTTGACTGCCTGCTGCGCTTCCGTTATGTCGCTTTCCGAGACATATATCTTGAGCTGCCCGATGGCGTCGGCAATAAGTCGCAGTGCCTGCGCGTATGTTATGTATCCGTGCAGCGGAATCTGCTCCTGCGCCTCCTGTGTGTTGTCCTGTGTCATTGGTTTAGAAATCTGTTTTGATGAATCTGCATTTTGTGGCCTTTCCGGCCTCAGGGCTGTAATCGCATATCTCTTCGAGTATGTAATAGCCTGTCTCTCCGTCGATGTCGAGCCTGAAACGCGACCTGAAATCTATTTTCCCCGTTCCCGGTCTTGTGAGCGATTCCATGTCCGTGGCATCGAGATTCAGATACAGTGTCAGACGTTTGCCGTTTTTCAGCGCGTCGATACTTCGGGCGTAGAATCGGTTCAGCCCCTTTGCGCCGTCCCTGTCCTCGAAACAGAGCGTGGTCTGCTCGTCCCCGTCGTGAAACGTGAGCAGCGGATATTCTGCCGCGCCGGATGGCCATCCCCACCTCTGACCTGCCGGCAGAGGCTGCATTCCCCGGTATCTGACGATTTTGGGCGTGAAGTTCAGTGATGATTCCGGCTCGGCACTGTCTGCTGCCATTATCAGTCTGGCATCCGGAGCGTCGGTGCATGTCCCTGCGGAGCCTATGGATGGAGCGAAGAACGGATTTTCCGATGTGTGCGGGGCGGTCTGGTCCGGGTTTTCGGATGCGCTCATGGTCCATGCTCCGAAATCATCCTGACATCTGCGGTTGAACGCTGCCACAGCCGCGTCGCCCGATTTGTATCGGAATGTCGTGGCCTTGCCCTGCGAGCCTGTTTCCTGAATCGTTACCGGCCGTGAGAAATCTATCTTGTGGGTCCAGTCTGTGGCGGCCGATGTTTCGTAGAACGAAGTTGCCGGTTCGATGTATACGGTCGATGTCGCGGCATCCGTGTAGAAACATAGAGAGAACATGTGTCTCAGTGCCGCGATGAACTCTTTCTGCGAAGTCCGGAATGCCGCTACGTCAGCCAGGTGCAGTGTGCTTCCTTCGGTCGGATGCGGCGAGAATACCGGTTTAATGCTCGTTCCTTTGTGCAGCGTCAGCGTCATTCCGCTTTCGGCACCTCCGAAGTATATGTCGTCGAAGTATTTTGGGGAGGAGGGCGAGAGAGTCTGCGCCCCTGTCCGCAGCGTGATTTTTACGTCTGTCTCTCCCGTTTCGGTCACATATCCGTCGTATAGCGCCCAGTCACCGGTATATACTCGTTCCGAAGTTCCGGTCTTGATGTACAGCGTCGGATTTTTCACCTCTCCGTCGTATTGTATGCTCACCGTTTTGGAGCGGGAGGCGATGTGGTCGTCCACCGTGAGCGATACTTTGGAGTTCGAGCAGTAGAGTCTGTATGTGTTTCCTTCTATGTGGTCGAAAATCACGATACGGAACTGTTTTCCGGCGCAGAACTCCTGCCTGCGGTCCTCGAAGTTGTTGGCCAGGCGGAACTTGCGGTCGAAATTCTCGCCGAGGTATATTCTGTTGAATCCGGCCAGTTCGGTGCGGGAGGCTATTCTGTACGAAGTGGTGTAGTGTATCGAGTATTCGAACCCTACGGATACCTCTTTGAGCGGCTTGAACATTACCCTTTTTCCGTCTATGCGGAAACATCCCGAGCGGGAGTATACATCGTCGTATCTGGTTCCGTCCTTTTCGTATGTCGCATCGGCGCTGTCGGCCAGATTGCCCACCGTGCTGACCGCCGCATACGGATTGGCGTAGACTCTTCCCAGCGAATCCGCCGCTGCGGAGCCGGACGAGTATCGGCGTGCGAGAAACGCCATTGTCCTGTCGAGCGCGTCGGTGTCTGCAGTGGGGTAGCGGCCGCTCATGTATAGCGAGTTGAAGAATTCTGTCTCCATGAACTGGGAAACTATTCTGAATCCTGCCGCGGACATTATCTTGCGGAGCATCGTTGCCACGTGTATGAACGGGTGGTAGTCCTCGCATGTGAGTATCTGTGCCGCAGGAGTCAGGTGCCCGGAGGAGTAGTCTCTGTCTGTCCGCTTTCTGCATACGGGCAGCATGCGAATCCAAGCGTCAGGGTCTGTCCAGCTGTTTTGTATCGACTGCTGGGAGAGTGTAATCTGAAAGTCGTCTTCGAGTGACGATATCGTGCGCCGGGATGTGGCTTCCGCCCACAGTTTCGAAGACCCTATGATGTTGCAGTCGTAGTATGCACATGCCGAGTCCATATTTCGTCTTATGCCGGCCAGAGTCAGCATTCCCTCGATTATCACGGCCCCGTCTTTTTCGATGCGGGCCGTATGCGCAGTGGAGTGGAACATGTCCCGTGCGTGTATCTGCTCCGGATATCCCATAATCTCGCAGTTGCGTCCTGTGGCCGGTATCGATATGCTTTTCGTATATCCTGCACGGGCGCTGTCTTCGTCCAGCAGCGAGGCTACGCTGAGAGTGACGGATGTGGCCGTGTTCCGGTCGCACATTATTTCTTTTTGGTCGATGAATATCTCCATTGTCTCGTTTTTTCTATTGCATTGTTTGAGGTACCTGCGGCTGCGATTCGCGCAGTGTGATGCGGAGTTCTGCCGGCCGGTTGTGCCGCATCCTTTCCACCTGCGTGGTGGCCACATCCATCCGCAAAGGTTTTTCACCGTCCGTTCTCCATACTTTGGGCGCCGACAGTATTGCCGACAGAGCCAGTATCTCTTTTTCTTTCCGGTATCCGGAGCTGACGACCGTGCTCTCGTCGCGCCTCAGTCCGGTAATCGTGTAACCGTCCGCCGAGAGTATCTTCTGTTTCTGTACCGTTACCGAACGCGAGCATATCACCGGGAACGAGAAGTAGTCCATGCAGCCGTATTCGTTCACCCATCCCAGACGCATGCCGGCCTGCGGCGAATCCATGCTGTAATTTATCGTCGCCACGTGTGTGCCGTCCGCTTCTATTTCGACAGTGAACTGTTCCAATTCCTCGGGCTCCTTTCCTGTGCTTGCCGCGAACATCTCCGCAATATCGTCCGCATGTACCACCATGGTCATTATCTCTTTTCCCGCCGTCGAGCCGGACAGAGATATTTCGGCGTCCAGGCCGTCCCCGTACATCTGTACTGTTACGTCCACTATTGCGTCAGGCGTTATGAACGACAGCTCGTCCCACTGGCCCCGGCCGATTGTCCTTGCCGGGGCTATGTCCGACAGGAGCCTGAATGTCGGCGCCGTGTCTGTTGCGGCTGTCATGTGGACTGGCTGGGAGACTTTGCCGCCGCATTTTATCTTGCATTCTGCCGAACGTTCCGTGGCGTAAACGTCTGTGAAGTAGTCTCCCATCGGGTCCACGTCGATTTGTGTCCGCATGTACGGAGCTGCGTTCACTCTGCACGACGTCACTCCTCGGAACCGTTTCGTACCCAGAACCTCATTCTGGCCGTTTAAGATTTGCACGTCGCATTGCGGCGTATCTATTCCTGAGACGGTGAAGCATGCCGGTTTGAACACGCTGCTGTATTGTTTTGGCGATTCGGTTATGTTCATGACTCTATCTTGTTGAAGTATGCGTGCAGGTCCATTTCCACGGACATCGATATTTCCCGCGCCGCAGTCGACGGTTCGGCATTAGGCGTGCATTTGATTCCGGTGATGTCGCAGACGGCGGTCTGTTCCCTCAGCTCGTCTATTATCTCCATTGCGTCCTGCTGTAAAGACTCCATTACGGGACTGCAATCCTCTGCGTGCAGTCCGGACACCGTTTTCATGAGTCTCATGGAGATTTTGTAGCACATTACGCCCCTGGCGCGTCCTTCCACAGATTTTAGGGCGGGAGGTGCGAGCCATACTGCGGGGAAGCTGTTGATAGACCTTACGGCCGTGGGCCATGAACCCTGGAAAAGCGAGTATCCGCTTTGCTCGGCGGCTTTTGCCACCATTGATGTCAGTTCACTTCGTTTCATGCGATAAGCGTTTGGATGATTTTTTCTGAGATAGCCGGCTGCCGGATGATATGCACGGCCGCGAGAGGGGAGTACCGACATATGTCGATAACTCTGTTGAAGAAATGTTGATATTTGTTGATAAGAATCCTTATATGGACCGACAGAACTTGGTCCGGATGCTTGAAAGACGATGCAAATATAGCAGCGCGACTACCCCCTTGTCAATACCTGACGGGCATTATTCTGAAAATTTAGAACCCTTTTTGCGGCAACGTCCTGATTATTAACTGCAAAAAAATACGGGAATCACGATTGATTCCCGTATCGGTCGGATGTGACAGCCTGCGGCTGACTTATGATTTTCTACTGTTGGGAGCACGACACAGATTGTCGTGTGCCCGGCAGCCTTATTTTATTATCGCGCTGCTGACCGCCTCCGCGATGTCTATTACGGGCCTGTCGGCTTGTCTGGCGATGGTTTTCTTGCACAGCGGACATGCCGTAGCTATTGTTCCGGCGCCCGTGTCATGCAACATGCGTGTCATCTGTCCGGCGATTTCTTGCTGCACTTTGTCTCCGATTACCGTATTTGCGAGACTTGCGCCGCAGCATGGAGCCTGACTGCGGTTCTGCTGCGGTTCGAGGAGTGTTCCCACGGCGCTCAGTACATTTCTGGGCGCCTCGTATATTCCGCATCCGCGTCCCAGTTCGCACGGGTCGTGGTACGTTATGCTCATCTCCTGTTTGGCGATTTTGAGCCTGCCGGTTTCTATTAACCGTTCGATATACTGCGAATGGTGCAGCACCTCGATATCCTGCAAGTTGTAATCCTCCCTGAATACTTTCAGACATATTGGGCACGATGTTACCAGTGTCCGTATTCCGTGCTTTATGAACAGATTCCTGTTCAGCTGCATCATGCGCTTTGCGGCCTCCGTCTCGCCGCTCAGTTTGAGAGGTCTTCCGCAGCAGATACCGCCGTCACGGTCCGCATGCCATACGTCCTGGCCTGCTGCTGCGAAAATTTCGTCCATCGCTTTAAGGATTTTCGGCGACAGCATCGTCATGCATCCGGCGAAGTATCCTACCGGTCCCTGGCCCGAGGAGCGGTCCGTATTCTGAGCATATGCGTATCTGTTGTTCGCCGGCGTACCGTGCAGCGTCTCTCTGCTGTTGAGCCTCAGAGTATTGAGTTCCAGCCCTACGGGGCATTTGCTCTCGCATCGTCCGCACATGAGACAGTTGTCCGCTACTTTTGCCGTCAGATTTCCGTAGCGTCGGTCCCGGATGAAATATACGCTCTGTACGTCATTGATTCCGGCTGCGCTTTGCAGCTGGCACGGGTCTATGCATATGCCGCATCTGGAACAGGCTTCTGTTTGGAATGAGTCGTAACCGCTCGATTTTTCAGAGCTTCGTACTCCCCAACGTCTGAGGAATATAAGGGGCACTTCTGTGAATATGTGCATGTATCTGGAAAACGGCATTGCCACGAAGAATACTCCCAGCGCGATGGAGTAGCACCACCATGCGGCCTGCTCCATTATGTACAGCGTGTGCGGCGCAGTCGAGGCGGCCAGTATATTGCCCAGCGTTCCGGTAAGGAAACCTCCGTTGGCATATATTGCAGCCGTGATGCTTTCCGCGGTCAGTCTGAGCGGGAACACGAACCACAGGGCTCCCATCGCAATCCTGTCGCCGGGATTGTGCCTTGTCGTCTTTTTCATTCCGAGCATTCTGCTGCGCGCTCTTTTCATCCAAGCCAGTACGACACCTGAGAGCACGAACAGCAGCAGAGCATCCATTACGTTGTTGAGGTTTATGCCCAGCAGCGCCCGGTGTTCTGCATCTTTGATGAAATATTTGAAAAACACGTGTCCGTGCAGTGGTACCATCCTCATTCCGAGGTATACGACAGTCTCTATCCAGCCTGTGACGATTAACAGAAACCATCCCAGTGCCAGACTCATGTGCATGTATCCCAGTACCGGATTGACCCTGAATATTCGTCTGTGCAGCAGACATTCGCCTATCGCCTCGCCTGTTGCGGCAATTGTCCTGCGGCTCCACCAGTTCTTTTTGATGATTATTTTGTCGCGTTTTGGTATCCGGGTCCACCATTTTATGTATTTGCAGGCGATGATTGAGAACATCACCACGCATCCCGTAACGAACGGTATTACGAAACTTGCCGAAAAATCCATGATTAATAGTCTCCCAGTTTACGTTTAATCAGCATTACCACAGCCCTGGTGTTTATACCTCTCGGACACAGCAGTCTGCACTTTCCGCACAGCATGCACCGGTTCATCTGCTCATATGCTCCTTCGTATTCGCCTCTGCGCACCAGCGTCTGCACTTTCCGGAAATTAAACTGTGTGAGAGCGCCCGCGGTGCAAGTTGCTGTGCATGTGCCGCATGCTATGCATGTTTGAAGCTCGGGCATCTCTGACAAAATCTCGTCGGCGACAGTCAAATCGTTCTTGTCCATGTTCACAGCCCTTGGCTGATTTATGGAATATCCCCACTGAATCATGCCTTCCCGTTTAGATATTCCATCGCCGCAGCCGCAGCGGCCTCGCCTTCGTTTATGCACTCTCCCACGCATTTGGGCGCCGATACCGCACCTGCGAGAAATATGCCCGGGACTTCTGTTTTTACGTTGTCGCAGAACAGGTCCTTCGGCCGGATGAATCCGTTGTCGTTCAGCCTGATGCCGGTTGTTTCGGCCATAGTCCGGTTCGAGCTGTTGCATTTCATTCCCACGAGCAGCACCAGCATGTCCACTGTCATTTTGAGCGGTCGGCCGATTAATGTGTCCTCGGCCTTGATTTGCAGCCTTGCGTCTATCGTAGGACTTACTTCGGATATTCTTCCGCGCATGAAATGTACGCCGTAGTCCTGCTGGGCCGTGCGGTACATCTCCTCGTATCCGGGTCCGAACATCCTGACATCCATGTAGAAGTTGTATACACCGCATGCCGGGAACATCTTTCTGAGTTCCACGGCCTGCTTCACGCCCGTCACGCAGCACACCTTGGAGCAGTGGCTCTGACCCACCTTTTCGTCCCTCGAACCCACACAGTGCAGTATTGCTATCCGTTCCGGTTCACGTCCGCCGAAAGATGGGGCTTTTCCCTCCCGCATCATTTTTTCCAAATCTGCGGAAGTTATTACATTGTCGTATATCCCGTATCCGTATTCTTCTTTGATGCGTGCATCGAAAAGTTCGAATCCGGTGCTTATGATTACGGCATCGGCCTTTTCCATCTCTCCGTTTTCGAACGTTACGCCGTCAGGTCTTACTCTGGATACGTTTTTCGAGTACATCACCTCTATCTCTCTGTCGCGTATCTGTTTTTCGAGTTGTCCTACGACCTGGTCCGCCGGAGTGAGCGAAGGGAACAGCATGTGCCATCCGGCCACTTTGCCTCCGAGCCTCTGTTCCCGTTCCACTATTACGGGTTTTACCCCCTGCCTGTGTAGCGAAATTGCGGCCTGCATACCGGCCACGCCGCCGCCTATTATTATGACTTTCTTCATATTATCTTTGTATTCTGTATAATCTGTCGCCCGAGAAACTGTTTACGACGGCACTCTGCGGAGCGCCGATGAACTTTCCGGCCCGTCCGAGGAATTTTTCCGACGGGTCGTACTTAACTCCCATTTTCTGCAACAGCGGTTCCACATCCACCTGATGCATCTGCATGCCCAGTCTCCACGGGTCGTATCCGAGGACTAACCCGGCCATCTCCTCGTATGTGAGCACCGGAATTCCGCGTCCGTCCTTGCCGTATGTCACGCCTTCCATCTCTGCCAGTGCATATTGCCATTTGTCGAGGAACATCGCGCATCCGGGGCAGTTGCAGACGATGAAATCCGGTTTGTACGGTTTCATCGATTCGAATTTCTTCTGCGAGTTTGCAATCGAGTACCCTCTGTTTGCCTGAACGAGATAGTTCCTGAATCCGAAACCGCAGCAGTGTCTTCGTTCGGGATAGTCCACCACTTCTCCGCCCCACGATTCAATCATTCCGGCCAGGACGTATGGAAACTCCGAGCCGCCGATTCCTGACTTCGGGAATATCTTCGCATAGTGACAACCTATGTGTTCGACCACTTTGAGCGGTTCGCCGGTTCTTGCGTTTGTGAGTTTGAGTTTGGCTTTTTCGGCTATCTGCTCCCTGAAATGGAATATCACGTCCGATGTGTGCGCCAGATTTGCAGGTTTCTCGAACTCCCGTCCGGTTGCCTTGAACAGAATTTCCCGGGTCTTCTCTTCTGTTTCCGGAAACTCGTTCCATGTTTCGAGTATTTCCGTGTATATTCCGAACGATGTGATGCACGAGCTGATAAAGTTTTTCTTTCCAGCCTCGGTCATCATGGCGAACTGCCGAGCCACTACGGTCATAATCGTTTGCAGGGGAACGATGTCCGAGTGGTATCCGATTCCGGTGCATGAGGTGTGCTTCGGGTCGTCCAGAACCTTTCGGGACAGGTCGTTAGTCAGTATATCCAGAAAAGCCTTTTCGCTTCCCGGGAAGAAATTCTGTCTTATGCAGCTGCGCACGTAGTAGTAATCGTCGTCCGCAATCTCTTTCTGATACTCTTTCCAACTGCTTCTTTTCATCTTTTTCTGCGTTTAGTAGTGCTCGCCGCTGTTCTGGGTGTAGCAGTCCATCATGTACTGTTCCGAAGCGCCGTCGTATCCCATTTGTCTCGCTTTTCTGTCTGAGTGTTCCTCTATCGTGTCGAAGAACTCCTGTCCTCCGCTCTCGCGGAATATGGCGTGCAGTTCGGCCAGGCTCTGGTCGTCTATTTTTCTTACCGGACCGGCGCCTTCCTTCATGTAGCTGTCCGTGAAACGTCCGTATACGTCGTTGTCGTTGTTGTAAATCCATTCCCATACGGGGCCCTGCTCCGGATGCAGAGCAGGAGATACCAACCTCGGAGTTATGCAGTATCCTGTTTTCAGAATATTTTCGCCGATGATTCGTTTCAGTGCGAGCTGCTGCCTGCCTTTTTCCGATTCGACGAACAGACCCGTCTTCTGCGACAGTGTTCTGAGCGCCTGTATCACATATCCGGGCGTATTGGCCCTCGGGCATCTCGGTCTGCACGACATGCACTCTCCGCAATACCATATAGTATCGCTGCGGAGCAATGCCTCGATTTGAGAGTCGTCTTTTGTCTGTACGGTGCTTATGATTTGACGCGGGTCGTAATTGTAGAATTCCGCGGCCGGGCATACGCCGGTGCACACGCCGCAGTTCATGCACGCTTTGAGACCCTCTTTGAGCCTCACGTCCTGCATCAGCATGTCGAAATATTTTCCCATCGTTCAGTGAAAAACTTTGCTTGTGCAAAGTTATGTCCTGCCGCGTTTTCGCGCAGTAGCTATTC
>CAYXGF010000039.1:0-17112 GCA_964464465.1 uncultured Alistipes sp.
ATATTCTGATTATTTGAAAACTGATGCTTACATAAGAAAAATCGAAATTAGGAATGAATAAATACTTTTATAAGGAAAGAATATCATGCGTATTGTAGTTTTATTATTTTTCGTTCTATGTACTATGGGGAAAAGGCCCCCGCAGATAGAATGTTATAAACAAATAGGTGGTCATGTGGGGCGTATTGAAATTGCCGGTAATACTCTGATATATATAGAGGAAAAATATTGGGAGATTTATAACCCGCACCAGATTGATACGATGGCGGTGTGTTCATTCGAACGAGTCGATGATGAATTTATAGTGTTGAACTCCGTTTCGGATTATGACGAAGTGATAAATGGCATCCGGATAGTGCAATCTCACAATGATTCTGTTGCAGCGGATAGCGTAAGAGTGCATTTTGCCATAGGGAAAGCCGACTGTGAATGGAGTGTCGGCGACGATGGAATAAAGATAAATACGCACAATAGCGATTCATTGTATTTTTCGCATAAACGCAAATTTGTGATACCGAAAAATTTTGAGAGATTTGATTTTATCATATATCCAAGAATTTGGTCACACAGATTTATGGGGTTGGATTTTAATTTACGCTTCCTGCAATCTCCTATTTATATGCTCGAAGAAGGATGCAATGATGTGGAGATACACATTCCGTACAGGGCTTTCCACAATTACTCCAATATGTATAATGTACAAGGAGAATATGCACGAATTCATAAAGATACGCTATATTGGAAAGATATGATGTTTGTGAAATGCAAAGCATCCTGATTAAAAGTTTGAGATCGATCTTACCTAAAATAATTGTACTCGTATGTTGCGAATTATAATATGTGTAATCTTTGTGGCTGTCTCCGCAACCGGATTGGCGCAAGAGAATTTTGAGGGTGTGTATTTCTGTAATGAAAATAGGGCTTGCAAGGTAGTTATAACCGGAGATAAGTTCTATTATGTCGAATCGCTGCCGAAATGGACTAATGATACCTTGGCGGATTTCTATTGGAAAAGGGTGAATGACCGATTTATAAAGGTGTATATTTCTGATATTTGTTATGATTATGATATGCGGAGAAGTACTAAAACTCAGCAATTTTACGACTCGTTACTACCGCAAAGCCATATTCGATTTAGGTTTTTTATGAATGAAACCAAGGACCTGAAAGTCTTTTTACATATTGTAGAAAAAGATGGTAAATATATATCGAAAACTTATGATTTTATTTACTCCAATGACAATCGTGAAATTGTTGTCCCGAAGCCGGGAACTAAATTCAGTTTTACAATAGAAGAACATATTTCAAACATCCAGATGCATGATTCATTGGGAGTATATTATGGATCTAACTTTTTTTATAGGGCGGACGAGTATATTAAATCTCAAAATATTAACTTGATAGAAATTCATATTCCTTTCGATTATTCATATTTTGAGAAATATTATACTGTCGGGGAATTTGTCCGCGTGCATAACGATACGTTGACCTGGAAGGGCCGTACATTTGTGAAATCCGAATAACACGCCAATCTTTTTTGTAAATCTATCCGAAATACTTCGATAGCATGACAGGCAGCATACATAACAGTTACCATATACGTGATGATTATTATTATCTGCCGAAAGAGTATTCGAGTCTGCTTCGCGACCCGTTCACGGAGTTCGATTTCGTGGAGTGGGATGTCATCGACTACTATCCGGGTCTTGGCACACCCCCGGCCAGCATAGAGGTTGAAGTTCCGGTTTCGGGAAAGAAACGGATGGAGACTGTCTACAACGGCCAGGGCGAGAAACTCTCGGTGCGGTATTTCTCAGGCGATACGCTTGCCTCGGAGATATTCTACAACGGCTCGTTCACCTACGAGTCTAAGGGCGGCGGGCCGATGAAGCTGCGCGACATGCTGACCCCTGAGGGCGTGGTTGTCAAGGCAGGAAATTTGTACAACTACCGTTACTTCATGCGTGACTATCTGGGTAATGTTAGGTATGTTTCTGGCATATATCAGTATACCGACTACGACCCGTTAGGCAAAATAATATATTCATCCAATCTGGATAAAAATGTTTATCTTTACGAGGGTAAGGAACGTATCCCAGACATTGCAGAGGAGTATGAGAGTGTCTATGACTTCGGAGCGAGGTAGTATAATCCTCTGTATGTACGGCAGGGGAGGAAAAGAACTGCGCTACACAAGGGGCTTGCCACGGCGCTGGCGATGTAATGTAATGTTTTGTATATAGATGCCAAATTATAACAGTCTGCAAAGACTTGCATCTGGTATATGTCGGCATTTGTGGGCTTTGTGCCTATTTGAGGATTACGGTCTGGCCAGAAATGCGGCTGTTCTCGGCCTCGTAGCAAACGATGTGGCTGTCTACCGATTGTTCTATCGTAGTACGCAGTCCGTTGCTGTTGCCGTTGGATATCGCATTGAGGAAATCATCTATGATATTCAGGTCGGCACCGGCGTGGAACGGTTTTCCGACAAGGTCTGAGAAGTCGAACACCTGAACCTCATTGCCGCGGAATTTGCGGACACGCAGAGTGGTTTCATCTCCGTCGATTTCTCCGTAAGTCATCTTGATGTGGGTCGAACGGTAGTCGTCGAGCGTGAAAGCATTGGCGACAAAGGAAATCGTCGTTCCGTTTTCCAACTCCATGTTGAGAACCTGATGGTCGGCCACGTCGTTGTCGCAATGATATACGCATCTGCCGTATGGGCCGCTTTCGAGCTGGATGTCTATCGTCTGTTCTATGGTGCTGCCCTGCGGCACGTCGAAATTGCGAATCCACTGTTTGCGGTTTTTATACAAATCGACAGCCGAGTATGGACATGTCTTTTCTATCGAGCAGTTGATGCACCTAGGGGCGCTTCCTTCCGGAGCATTTTCCTTGCGGAACCATCTCAGCGAACCGAAAGAACTTACCTTGCGGCATTTGGAGCCGCAAAGCCACAGCAGAAAATCGATGTCGTGACAGCATTTGGAGATAAGCATCGGATTGGTTTTATGCGCCTGGTTCCAGCTGCCGCGGACGAATCCGTGCGTCGTACGGTCGAGATTTATCTCTGCGAAATGGTTTATGGATATTATCTCTCCCAATTCGCCGGAATCGATAATCTCCTTTATTTTCAGAAAATAGGGGTGGAATCTGAGCACGTGGCACACGCCGACTATCACACTCTTGCGTTTCGAGTTTTCCAATATTTCGAGGCATTCCTTCTGAGTCTGGGCTATCGGTTTTTCGAGCAGGACGTGGTATCCTGCGTCGATAGCTTTCATGCACGGAACGAAATGCATGTCTTCCGGAGTTCCGATTATGATGGCGTCGGCCTGTACGGGAGTTTTGAAAAAATCTTCATAAGACGCGAAGCATGCGTCTTCCGGGACATTGAATTTGCGGGCAAGATTCTCTCTGCGTATGTCCACAGGTTCGACTATACCTACCAGTTTGAGTCTCTGGGGGTGCAACACTGCGTATTCCAGATATTTGTTGGTGCGGTTTCCTGCGCCTATTACGACGATTTTTATCGGACTGTTTGCCATTTGTGCCGGAAGTTTACTATAAAGAGGTTTATCATAAAACGTCTAAAACGCGAGCAAAGATATAAAATAAAACGTATTTTTGACTTCGTATTGCCCATTTTTGAGTCGGACGTGTTGTGTCTTGTTGTTGAAGTCGGTGATAATGAATGCGTAGGCCCGATAAAAAAATCGAGATTTTTGAAAAAAATTTAAAAATCTGACAAAAGAAACTCTTTTCAATATCAAATTCTCGCTCTTTTTGTTATCTTTGCATCGTTATAACGAATCGAGATTCCCGTTTTATGAGCGATACTATAAAACACGAATGCGGCATTGTGCAGATAAGATTGTTCAAGCCGCTTGCATATTACAGAGAGAAATACGGTTCCGTCACATACGGGCTCAACAAGCTCTACCTGATGATGGAAAAGCAGCATAACAGAGGTCAGGAAGGGGCCGGAATAGCTTGCGTTAAGCTGGAAGCTCGCCCGGGGGAAGAATATATATTCAGGGAGAGAGCCGAGGGCAGCGGTGCTATTGCCGAGGTTTTCGGCAGGGTCAACAAGGCTGTCGGCGCCTCGATGACTGCCGACGGCATTGACGAAAAGGCGCCTTTCATAGGTCAGTCCTATCTCGGTCATCTGCGTTACAGCACGACCGGCCGCTCCGGAATCTCCTATGTGCATCCGTTCCTGAGAAGGAACAACTGGCGCAGCCGTAATCTCTGTCTTGCCGGAAACTTCAATCTTACCAACGTCGACGAGATACTCGATTATATAGTGGCGCAGGGACAGCATCCGCGCAACAATGCCGATACGTTCATAATGCTCGAACAGCTGGGTTGTCTGCTCGACGAGCAGTGCGAGGAGCTTTACAAGAGATTCTCTGCCCAGGGGCTTCACGGCTCGGAACTTAACGATGCGGTCGAGCGGTATATGGATTTGGAGTCCATTCTGCGTACGGCCTCGAATCTCTGGGACGGCGGATATGTCATAACCGGCGTTACGGGCAGCGGCGACAGTTTCGCCCTGCGGGACAAATGCGGCATACGTTCGGCACATTATTATGTCGACGACGAGATTGCTGTCGTGGCTTCCGAAAGAGCGGTGATTCAGACCGCCATGAATGTGTCCACGGAACAGGTTCATGAACTGGAACCGGGGCAGGCTATAATAATAAAGCGTGACGGGGAGGTGCGGCTGTCGAAGATACACGAGCCGGTGAATCCGAGACCGTGTTCGTTCGAGAGAATATATTTCTCGCGCGGAAGCGATGCCGATATTTACCGTGAGAGAAAACTGCTCGGACGTCTGCTTGTGGAGCCGATTCTGCAAGAGGTGGACCACGATATCGACAATACGGTTTTCTCGTTCATCCCCAATACGGCCGAGGTTGCCTACTACGGTATGATGGAGGGCCTGAATGACTATCTGAACGATTTGAAACTTAACAGGATATTGGCGCTCGGCGGGGATATTACACGCGAGCGGCTGCAATCCATCATATCGCATACGGTAAGAACAGAGAAACTTGCGATTAAGGATATAAAACTGCGTACTTTCATTGCGGAGGGCAATCGCCGCAACGACCTTGCAACGCACGTTTACGACATAACATACGATACCATAGTACCGTTTAAGGACAACATCGTGGTTATCGACGACAGCATAGTTCGCGGAACGACACTGAGACAGAGTATCGTCAAGATTCTCAGCCGTCTGAACCCCAAGAAAATCGTGGTCGTATCTTCGTCTCCGCAGGTGCGCTA
This sequence comes from uncultured Alistipes sp., assembly GCA_964464465.1. Taxonomy (GTDB): domain Bacteria; phylum Bacteroidota; class Bacteroidia; order Bacteroidales; family Rikenellaceae; genus UBA940. Next base: position 5,296 of record CAYXGF010000039.1, read on the forward strand.
TCCGGACTGTTACGGTATAGACATGTCGCACATGGAGGAGTTCATAGCGTTTAACGCCGCGATAGAACTTTTGAAACGCGACGGCCGGCAGGATGTCATAGACGGCGTCTACCGCAAGTGCAAGCAGGCACTTTCAGGTCCGACGCAAAGTATGCCGAACTGCGTCAAGGAGATTTACGATGCGTATTCCTACGACGAGATATCGCGTCAGATAGCCCGTATGGTGACTCCGGAGGATTGCAAGTGCCAGGTCAGCGTGGTCTATCAGACCATCGAGGGCCTGAACAAGGCCTGCGCCGCCAACAACGGCGACTGGTATTTCTCCGGCGATTATCCTACGCCTGGCGGCAACAGGCTTGTGAACAGGGCATTCGTCTCGTATTACGAGCGTTTCATAAGATAAATTACAGACTCGGAAAACTCAAAAAATATAAATGCTATGCAAAGCAATTACAAATTACACAAGGAAGGCGGACTGATACCAGGTGTAGAGCCTCTCGACATCATACGTCGTTACGAACGTATGAATACGAGGATTCTTCAAACGGAGGCCGAAGGTGCCGATTATGTGTCGGACATGATTCTGAATGCCGTAAAAAGCAGCAACGAGAAGGGCGAGAAATTCGTTCTGGGCATAACGACCGGCAAGTCGCCGCTCGGAATCTATCGCCGTCTGGTTGAGAAGTACAAGACCAGCGGTGTAAGTTTCGCCAATGTGGTGGTGTTCTCGCTCGACGAACTCTATCCGATTTGTCCGAAACATCATCTGAGCCGCAATTACCTGATTCATGAGGAGTTCCTGAATCATGTGGACATCAAGCCCGAGAATGTATTCATCCCGGACGGTGAGGTCGCACCGGACGACGTGCATGATTTCTGCTCGCGTTACGAGGCCAAGATAGACGAGGTCGGCGGAATCGATTTGATGATTATCGGAACCGGTGTTCTGGGACAAATCGGTTATAACGAACCGGGAACGTTCTTCAACAGCAAGACACGTCTTGTGGCTTTAAACAACTCTTCGATAGCTACGGTTGCGTCGTTGTTCTCTGGCGAGGAAGTGGTACCAAACAAGGCCATCACGATGGGCTTGGGCACGGTTATAAAGGCCAAAAAGATAGTTCTTGTCGCATGGGGCGAGGAGAAAGCCGCAATCGTCGGAAAAATAGTGGAAGAGGGTGTGACCGCCGATATTCCGGCCACATGTTTGCAGACGCATCCCGATACCGAGGTGGTCCTGGACGAGACTTCGGCACAGGAACTTACACGCGAGAAAACTCCGTGGCTGGTGGGAACGTGCGACTGGCAGCCAAAGTTCGTGCGCAAGGCCGTGGTATGGCTGTGTCAGAAAGTTGGCAAGCCGATTCTCAAACTCACATACAAGGATTATATCGACAACAACCTGGGGCAGCTTCTTGACAGTCAGGGAAGCTACGACTCGATAAATATCAAGGTCTTCAATGACTTGCAGCACACCATAACGGGCTGGCCGGGCGGCAAGCCTAATGCGGACGACAGTACGCGTCCCGAGCGTTCCAAGCCATATCCGAAAAGGGTGGTGATTTTCTCGCCGCATCCTGACGACGATGTGATTTCGATGGGCGGAACGTTCTGCCGTCTGGTAGAGCAGGGACATGACGTGCATGTTGCATACGAGACATCCGGCAATTTCGCCGTGCATGACGATGTGGTGCTCCAATCCATGGACTCGGCCCGTGAATGCGGTTTGGGAGACCGTTACGATGAAATAAAGGCAATTATCGCTTCCAAGAAGAACGGAGAGCCGGAGCATCCGGTGCTGATGAAGCTCAAAGCCGCGATTAGACGCAGCGAGGCCAAGGCGGCGTGCCGTCATTTCGGAGTCAATCCGGCGAATGTCCATTTCCTCAATCTTCCGTTCTACGAGACCGGCGGCTTGAAGAAAGGCGAGCTTTCGCAGGCTGATATCGACATTATCGTGAACCTGCTCCGCGAGGTGCAGCCGCATCAGATTTATGCGGCCGGCGATTTGTCCGACCCGCACGGAACCCACAGAGTATGTATCGAGGCCGTGCTCGGCGCAATGGAGATTGTGAAGAACGACCCGTGGGTCAAGGACTGCGTGTTCTGGCTGTACAGAGGTGCATGGCAGGAGTGGGATTTGGATATGGTGGACATGGCCGTGCCTCTGAGTCCGGACGAAGTGATTAAAAAACGTCACGCCATCTACCGCCATCTTTCGCAGAAGGACATCGTGCCGTTCCCCGGTGAGGACGCCCGCGAGTTCTGGCAGAGGGCTGAGGACCGCACGCAGAATACGGCGCGTATTTACGACAGTCTCGGCATGGCCGAATATCAAGCTATCGAAGTATTTGTAAAACTTAATTTGGAGAAATAATCATGAGACTTATAATAGAACCGACAGGCAAAGAGGTGGCAAAATGGGCCGCCGCACATATAGCCAAGTGCATTAACGAGCATCAGAGCAAGACCGACAAACCGTTCGTCCTGGGTCTGCCTACCGGCTCGACACCGCTCAGCACCTATGCCGAGCTTATCGAACTGAACAAGGCCGGAAAGGTTTCGTTCGCCAATGTGATAACGTTCAATATGGACGAGTATGTCGGACTGCCGGAGGAGCATCCCGAGAGCTACCATTCGTTCATGTGGAACAATTTCTTCAAACATGTGGACATTAATCCCGCCAATGTGAACATTCTCAACGGCAATGCTGCCGATTTGGAGAAAGAGTGCGCCGATTACGAGGCCAAAATCGAGGCTGCCGGCGGTATAGACCTGTTTATGGGCGGCGTAGGAAACGACGGACATATCGCTTTCAACGAGCCTTTCTCGTCGCTCAATTCGCGCACCCGTCAGAAGACTCTGACGGAGGATACGATTATAGCCAATGCGCGTTTCTTCGGCGGCGATGTCAATCTGGTTCCGAAGACAGCTCTTACGGTAGGTGTCGGCACTGTGCTTTCGAGTCGTCAGGTGATGATTCTCGCAACCGGCTATGCAAAGGCGCGTGCCGTACAGCACGGCGTGGAGGGAAGCTACAATCACAGCTGGACCATAAGCGGCCTGCAAGTGCATCCGAGCGGAATTCTGGTTTGCGACGATGCTGCGGCAAGCGAGCTCAAAGTGTCTACTTACCGCTACTTCAAGGATATCGAGAAGAATAATTTGTAGCCGCACGTGCGGTTGCAGTTTTTGACCAAGACGAACAAATGAAGAAAAGCATTTTTACGATACTTGTCGGTTTGTTCGTCTTTTTCATATCGCCGGCTCAGGTGCGTTGGTCGATAGGAGAAGACGATGCGATACACTGGCATGCCGATGGCATGCTCCCTCATTTCGATCATATAGAGATGAGCGGACAGAGCGTTTCTGCCGTGATTCGTTACGGTGTCACGAAAGCGGGAGCTTTTGTCATGGAGCGGTCCATGGTTTTCCCGATGCTGCGTACGGTGCCCAATAACACGCATGCGTCTCTCATGCAGCGTGTGGCGGTGGATGTGCCCAGTCTTGTCACTGTCGGTTCGCTTCCGCTGTGCATGGAGTCGTGCGATGACATCTCCATAGACGGTGCTGTAAGAACGCACAGCAGGTTCTGTGTCGGCCGTGAGAATATCGGCAATGCCCGCGGCGGCCATTCAGCTGCCGTGGAACTTCGCCGCATTGTGTTCCCGTCGGTGGACAAACCGGTATTGTGCGAGATATATACTCTTAAAAATATCACGGGGCGTAATATCACCATAAACATACCCCGGACCGAATGTTCATACGTTACTTCGCCGGAGCGCGGCGTGGCGGGCAGTTACACTGTCGAACTGAGGACTCACGGAGCCGGAAGTTTCAGTGTGCCGGCTGACGGAGAGTTGGAGTTCTACGTGACGGTGCAGGGCCGGAAAACCGGAGATAAGCTTGTCGAGGTGGATGTGCGGAGGGAGTATGAGGCGAGGATGGATTTCATCGCGCGGATTGACGGCAGTCTTGTGCTGCGCACTCCCGATTCGGTTATGAACACCGCATTCCGCTATGCGAAGATACGTGCGTCGGAGAGTATTTTCAAAACCGCAGGAGGGTATATGCACTCTCCCGGCGGCGAGTCTTACTATGCGGCCATATGGGCCAACGACCAGGCGGAGTATATCAATCCGTTTTTCCCGTTTTTAGGATATGACAGGGGAAACGAATCGGCTCTCAACTCGTTCCGCCATTTCGCCCGGTTCATGAATGACGAATACAGACCGATTCCGAGTTCCATCATAGCGGAGGGAATAGATTACTGGAACGGAGCAGGCGACAGGGGCGATGCCGCGATGATAGCTTACGGAGCAGGACGTTATGCGCTCGGCGCGGGTGACCGGGAGACGGCGCGCGAACTGTGGCCGCTCGTGGAGTGGTGTCTGGAATATTGCCGCAGGAATCTTAACGAGCATGGTGTGGTACGTTCGCGCACCGATGAACTCGAAGGACGTTTTCCGGCGGGCGAGGCCAATCTGTGCACCTCGTCGCTGTATTACGATGCTTTGATTTCGGCCTCCTGTTTATGCCGAGAGCTCGGTATAAAGAACGATTATAGACGTCAGGCCGAGGAGCTGAGCCGGAATATCGAATCGTATTTCGGTGCGGACATGGGCGGATACCGGACGTATCGTTATTATGACGGAAACAGCGTGCTTCGCGCTTGGATAGCGATACCTCTCACCATGGGAATATACCGGCGCAGCATCGGAACGGCCGATGCCTTGCTTTCGGAGAGGCTGTGGAGCGAGAACGGAGTGCTTACGGCCGAGGGCGATGCGACGTATTGGGACCGCGCCACGCTGTATGCTTTCCGGGGCCTTCTTGCTGCGGGGCATGGCGACAGGGCGATGCCGTATCTGTCCGGTTATTCGCAGCGAAGACTGCTGGGCGAACATGTGCCTTACCCTGTGGAGGCCTATCCGGAGGGTGGCGGACGCCATCTTTCGGCCGAGAGCGGATTGTATTGCAGGGTATTTACCGAAGGTATGTTCGCCATAAGGCCGACAGGACTGAATTCATTCTCAATGACGGCGCGTCTTCCGCAGGGATGGGACTGCATGTCGCTTGAACATGTGCGTGCATTCGGCGGGGATTTCGACATATGCGTCCGCCGTGACGGCAGCAAACTGCGGGTGGTGGTGTCCGGCTGCGGAAAGAGGTATTTCGACAGAGCGGTCGCCGAGAGTAGTGAGATAAACGTAACTGTAAAATAAATTTCCTTAACTAAACTAAAAAAACAAACTGAGACAATGAAACGGATTCTGAATTTTGTGTTCTGCGCAGTGATGTTGTTTTCGCTGACAGCAGTCGCCGCAGCCCCGAAGGAGTATGGACTGAGTTCTCCCGACGGAAAAATCAAAGTCACCGTCAAAGCCGGTGAGATACTCACCTACGAGGTATCGAGAGACGGGAAGACTATCATCGCTCCGTCACGTATCGCAATGACACTGGACGGAGATGTCGTTTGGGGCGACAATGCCAAATTTTCGGCCAAGAAAAACTCTGTGAACGAGACGATAGCTTCGCCTACGCATCGTCACAAGACGGTAGATGTGAAATACAACGAGCTTGATTTGCGCGGCTCCAAATTCGGCGTTCAGTTTCGTGCGTTCGACAATGGTGTGGCTTATCGTTTCTACACCAATGCCAAGAACGTTCCGGCTACGGTTACGGGCGAGGTTGCCGAATTCAACTTCGACGAGGATTACACCGCCTACATCCCTTACAGCCGTGACCGAAACGAGCCGTTCCACGACTCTTTCGAATCGCGCTATACGGTAACGCCCATGAGCCAGTTCGATATGACCAACACTGCGTTCATGCCGCTGCTGGTAGACTTGAAAGATGCAGGCAAGGTACTGATTATGGAGTCCGACCTCGAATCATATGGCGGCATGCTGCTCGCTTACAACCCTGAGAAGGGCGGATTCAAGGGTCTGCTTCCGAAATATCCGAAGAGTTTTAAACGCGGTACTACCCGCTGCAAGAATTTCGTTTCCGAAACCGAGGATTATATTGCCAAGTTGGACGGTGCCCGCACTTTCCCGTGGCGTGTTGTTGCCTATGCCAAGACGGACATCGAGCTGCCTACCAACGATTTGGTTTACGCATTGGCTTCGCCCTGCCGAATCGACGACACATCGTGGATTAAACCCGGAAAATCGGCATGGGACTGGTGGAACAACTGGGGTATCTCGAATGTCGATTTCAAAGCCGGCATCAATACTCAGACCTATAAGTACTTCGTGGATTTCGCAGCCGACAACGGACTGGATTATATTATTCTCGACGAGGGATGGTCGACTCCCTCGGAGGGCGATGTGATGAAAACAATACCATCCATCAACCTGCCCGAGATTGCAGCATATGCCAAGAGCAAAGGCATAGGTGTCATTATCTGGGTGGTAGGAAACGTGCTCGACGAAAAACTCGAAGAGGCATGCAAGACCTATTCCGAGATGGGCATCGCCGGTTATAAGGTCGATTTCATCGACCGTACCGACCAGCAGGCCGTGGATATGGTTTATCGTATAGCCGAGGTGGCTGCCAAGTACAACATGCTGGTGGATTATCACGGTATCTACAAGCCTACGGGTCTCTCGCGCACCTATCCTAACGTAATCAATTACGAGGGTGTGTTCGGTCTCGAACAGCTCAAATGGAGCAATCCCGACATGCCTCTTTACGATGTCACCATGCCGTACATCCGTATGGTCCCCGGTCCGGTGGATTACACCCAGGGTGCGATGCGCAATGCCAACAAAGGCAATTTCCGCGAAATTTACAGCACGCCGATGAGCCAGGGTACACGTGCGCATCAGGTGGCTACTTATGTGGTGTTCGATTCTCCGCTGGTGATGCTGTGCGACACGCCGACGAATTATATCAAGGAGCCGGAGACAACATCTTTCATCGCTCGCATCCCTACCGCGGCTGACAAGACTCAGGTGCTTCAAGGAAAGGTCGGCGAGTTCATAGTCACTGCTCGCAAAGCCGGTGACAACTGGTATGTTGGAGGTCTTACTTCGTGGACCGGCCGCGAGATAGAGCTGCCGCTCGATTTCCTCGGAGACGGAGAGTACAAGGCTGAAATAATGACCGATGGCGTGAACGCTTCGAGAATCGGTGAGGATTACAGTTTGGAAACCCGTGATGTGAAAAGTTCCGACGTGCTGAAAATCAAAATGGTCGGCGGAGGCGGATTCGCAATGATAATAACTAAGAAGTAGCCATGAAGCGATTGTTTCTGCTGTCATTGGCAACCGTTTTTTCACTCGCCATTTCGGCATCTGTGCCGCGTGCCGAATATCCGCGTCCGCAGTTCGAAAGACAGCAGTGGATGAATCTGAATGGAGAGTGGGATTTTGCAATGGATAACGAGCGCAGCGGTATGGAGCGCGGGCTTAATGCCGCCACTTCGCTCGACATGAAGATTACGGTACCGTTCGCACCGGAGAGTTCGCTCTCCGGTGTCGGACATACCGACTTTATAAATGCCGTGTGGTACCGGCGCTCGGTAACGGTTCCGGAGTCGTGGACTGGAAAGAATATCCTGCTCAATTTCGGGGCTGTGGATTTCAGATGTTCCGTTTTTATCGACGGAGAGAGAGTGGGACTGCATTCAGGCGGTACTTCGTCGTTCTCGTTCGATGTTACGGAGTATGTGAAGCCCGGAAAGACATTCAATCTTGTCGTGTATGCCGAAGACGATACGCGTTCAGGCAAGCAGCCGCTCGGTAAGCAGAGCAGCCGCCGTGAGTCGTTCGGATGTTTCTATACGCGCACGACCGGTATCTGGCAGACCGTATGGATGGAGGCTGTGGCTCCGACAGGGTTGCGCCGGGTGAAGATTGTGCCGGATGTGGATAACTCGCAGTTCGTCTTTCTTCCCGAATTCTACGATTTGCAGGGCGGACAGCGTCTTACCGTCGTGATTTCGGACGGCGGAAAGAAGGTCGCATCGAAAACCGTTACGGCGGCAGGTGCTTCGAGTGTCGTGATTCCGGTTCGCAAACCGAAACTCTGGTGGCCGGATTCTCCGTTCCTCTATGATGTGAAGTTCATCGTTACGGACCGTGGCGGCAATGTAGTGGACGAGGTAAGTTCTTATGCCGGTATGCGAAAGTTCCATTGCGAGGGCCGCAGGATGTTCCTGAACAATGAACCGTTCTATCTGCGTACCGTACTTGACCAGGGATTTTATCCCGACGGCATATGGACGGCTCCGAGCGACCAGGCTCTGAAAAACGATATAGAACTGTCGAAGAAGGCCGGCTTCAATGGCGCGCGCCTGCATCAGAAGGTTTTCGAGGAACGTTTCCATTACTGGGCGGACAGACTCGGATACGTGACTTTCGGCGAGGCGAGCGACTGGGGCTGCAACAGGGCTAATCCGGCGGCGGCATATACGCTGGTTACGGAATGGGCCGACAATGTGAACCGTGATTTCAACCACCCGTCGATTATCGGCTGGACTCCGATGAACGAGGCGTGGGGAGTTAAACCGCTGGATGATTATCTGCGTCTGAATGAGGAGTTGTTCCGTCTGACGCATCTGCTCGATGCAACGCGTCCGGTAAGTACGGCCAGCGGTGGTTCGTCATATAAGACCGATATATGGACTGTGCATACCTATGAACAGAATCCGGACGAGCTTCGCCAGCAGTTGCAGTTCGAGAACGGATACCCGAAATATATGGGGCAGGCTCCGTTCAAGGATGTCAGATATTCCGGACAGCCGTATTTCGTAGATGAATTCGGCGGTATAAAATGGAATCCTTCGCAGCAGAGCGACAATGTAAATACTCAGTCGTGGGGATACGGCCGGCCGCCGCGTTCGCTCGAAGAGTTTTATGAGCGTCTCAGCGGTCAGGTCGATGCCATAGTCGGGAATCCGGATATTTGCGGATACTGCTATACTCAGCTGACCGATGTCGAGCAGGAGCAGAATGGTATCTATTTCTATGACAGAAGTGAAAAATTCGATATGGAACGTATAAACGAGATTTTCTCGCGACGTCCGCAAGGATACCGTTAAGCCGTTTGGGTCTATTGTAAAAAAGTCAGGAGTGGAATTATTTCCGCTCCTGACTTTTTATTGTGTGCTGTGTTTGCGGTGCTGACCGCCGGTTATTTCACGAATCCGTGTTTGTAGAATTCGTATGAGGCGTTTATATTTTCCGCTGTGTCGGCTTCGAGCAGCAGAAGCACTTCCCGTGCGAATTCCAGCTGTCCCGTTCCGTTGGCTGTGACTATTCCGCCGTCGCTTACGGCCTGGGCTTCGACGTATCCTGCGGAATTAGTATATGCCGCACCTCCCCACTGTTCGAGCTGTTGTAGTGTGTTGCCGGTGTGACGTACATGATTCAGGAATCCGGCGGCGCACATAAAAGAGGCGGCATTGCATATTGCACCCACTATTATGCCCCGATTCAGAGCGTCGGACACGATGCCGCGGATTCGTGTTGTGACTGAGGACTGCCATGACGTGCCTCCTATAAGTATAAGTGCCGCACAGGTATCGGGCATGCTTTCGAAATCGTAGTCGGGCAGGGTGAGGAATCCTCCCAGGGAACGGACCGGATTTTTTGTCGGAGCCACTGTCCGCACCTCGTATCCGGCGCTGCTGTCAGGCATTACGCCCATATTCAGGGATGCTGCAAGCGGTGCGTATTCCCAGTCGGCATAGTTGTCGAGAAGCAGAAACAATACTTCCTTTTTCATTTCTCGGAGGGTATGTCGACAGAAAAACTTGTTTTGCCGTCCAGTGAAAAACGCATGTAGGTGATTGGCATGCCTTCGGCAAGGAACATCTTCTCGTATGCCGTCTTTATCGACAGAGTGGGGTCGGCAAGCCCTGTTCCGTAGATGTCGTTGCAGCATACCGGGCACGGCAGTGCGTTCTGACGGACCACTTCGACGGTATATTCGTGCAAGGCCTGTGAATCGGTTTTCAGATGTATGCATCCCTGCGGAACGAGAAACTGTGCGTAGTAGGCGAGGAATATCGGCGAGGTGAGCCGTTTTTTCGCCCGGGCCTCTTTGAGCTGCGGGTCGGGAAAAGTAATCCATATCTCGGATACTTCGTCCTTGTCGAAAAACGAATTTATGAATTCGATGCGTGTACGCAGGAATGCTGCGTTGAGCAGATTCTCCTCGGTCGCGGTTTTGGCTCCGCGCCACATGCGTGCTCCCTTTATATCCACGCCGATGAAGTTGCACTCGCTGTGTTCGCGTGCCAGAGCGACGGTGTATTCGCCTCGGCCGCATCCGAGTTCGAGCACTATCGGATTGTCATTGCCGAAAAAATCCTTTCCCCAGCGCCCTTTCAGAGGGTGGTCCTTATGGAATATCTCTTCGAACGCGGGCTGTATCATGTTGCGGAATGTGAGATTCTCCGCGAATCTTCTTGCTTTGTCTTTTCCCATTTATTCTGTTTTTGTGAAGTCGAGTCCTATGCCCCAGATGCCTTTGATGTCGCTTAACGGCGTTATGCAGAACCGGTAACGCCCTTTTTCCGGCAGAGTGATTCCGTCGGCGAGGATGTGCTCGGCAAGTCGGATGTCGTTGGACGCCGGCGCAAGAGGCAGGTGAATGCCTACGGTGTCCGTGCGTGTGCTGTCGCAAGGCGTCACTGTTCTTATTTGCAGGGAGATGCTGTCGGTCGGAGTCTTGCCCCAGTAACGCACCAGTATCTTCGTCCGGCGCACGGCTGCGGTGTCGGAGTTGTCGAAGTCGATTACTGCCGCATGCCGGTCGGACCATAAGGCCGGCGATGTCGCCGCTGCCGAACTCTGATGCGCCGAAATACATCCGTACATCAGGCTGAGAGTGCAGAGTGACGATATGTAAATACCCGAATGCAAGGTTTTACTGGTTTGCTTTTTTGTTCTTGTTATCTTTATTTTCTCTGTTCTCCCGGTTTTCCCGGCCGCCTTTGTTGCCTCCTTTGCCTTCGCGGTTCTCTTTCCCATCCCTGCTGTTAGGTTTGCGCGGTTTGCGGTTTTTGCCGGATGGTTTTTTCTTCTTGTCGAAGCGGGTGATGCTTTCCTGTTCGATGATGTTGGTGAATCCGATTTCTTCTGTTTTCGGCTTTTTGCCTCCGTCCGAAAGAATCGTGTCGGCTTTCTTGCCTTTGCGGTTCATCTCCATTATCTCCCTTACGCGCGATGCCGAGAGTACGACATTGCCTACGGGGGCGTTCTGCACGGTGCTGAAACTCATGGTGCGGGCCAATACGTCGGTTGAAATAAGGTAGTAGTCGCCGTCCAGAGCTTGCAGCGGGCCGTTCAGACGCGGCATGGATTTGCGGGCGTCGATGTAGGAGTCAAGCTCGTAGACTAAACAGCATTTTAGCTTGCTGCACTGTCCGGCGAGCTTCTGAGGGTTGAGCGATATGTCCTGCGTGCGCGCCGCATTGGTGCTGACGGACGAGAAACTCGACATCCACGAAGCACAGCACAACTCTCTGCCGCATGCGCCGAGACCGCCGATGCGTCCTGCCTCCTGTCTGGCGCCAATCTGCTTCATCTCCACCTTTATGCGGAACTGCTCGGCGAAAACCTTTATAAGTTCGCGGAAATCGACGCGCTCGTCCGCTATGTAGTAAAATATGGCCTTAATCTTGTCCCCCTGATACTCCACATCGCCTATCTTCATGTTGAGTCCCATCTCGGAGGCAATCCTGCGCGAACGAATCATCGTCTCGTGTTCCAGCGCTATGGCCTCCTGCCATTTTTCGATGTCGTACGGCTTGGCCTTGCGGTATATCTTCTTGAACTCTCCGTTCATGGGGGTGAACCCTAT
>CAYXGF010000040.1:0-16963 GCA_964464465.1 uncultured Alistipes sp.
ACCCGACTTGCCGTTAGGCAGATATACCAGACCGGCACGGGCGTAGAAGCTCGAAATGATGGCCGAGAGGTCCATCGGGAACGCATCCTGTCCCGGAAGCTCTTCCAGACGGTTACTCATCTCACGCAGCGCCTGAGCCCAACGCGATGTTGAGTCGGCCAAGATGAGCACTTTAAGGCCCATCGCGCGGTAATACTCGCCTATCGTCATACCGGTGTAGACCGAAGCCTCACGGGCAGCCACAGGCATGTTCGAGGTGTTGCATATGATGGTGGTACGCTCCATGAGCTTGTGTCCCGTGTGCGGGTCGTCCAGATGCGGGAACTCGGCGAAGATTTCCACAACCTCGTTCGCACGCTCGCCGCAGGCAATCATCACGATGACATCCGCATCGGCCTGCTTGGATATGGCATGCTGCAACACGGTCTTTCCGGCACCGAACGGACCGGGGATGAATCCCGTACCGCCGTCCGCAATCGGGTTGAAAGTATCTATCGCACGCACACCCGTCTCCATGATTTTCGACGGACGCGGCTTCTCGGTATACGCCTTTATGGCACGTTTCACGGGCCACTTCTGGACCATGGTTATGTTGTGGTCGGCACCTGCCGCGTCGGTAATCACGGCCACCGTATCGGTCACCTTGTACTCGCCTTCGGCAGCGACGCTTTTCACCGTATATGTCTCCGTCATCACGAACGGGACCATAATCTTGTGGCTTACCCACAGCTCCTGAACCTGACCGAGCCATGCTCCGGCCGAAACCTTGTCGCCGGCCTTGGCCAGAGGTTCGAACTTCCATTTCTTCTCGTAATCCACCGGGTCGGTGATTGAGCCGCGCTGGATGAACAGACCGTCCATCTTTTCCAAATCGTTCTGCAAACCGTCGTAGCTGCGCGAGAGGATACCCGGAGCGAGAGTCGCTTCGAGCATGTGTCCTTCGAATTCCACCTTGTCGCCGATTTTAAGGCCGCGCGTACTGTCGAATACCTGAATATAGGCATCCTCGCCTATGACCTTGATGACTTCGGCCATCATCTTAATCTCCCCGAGGTACACGTAGCAGATTTCATTCTGCGACACGGGCCCGTCGGCCTTCACTACCACAAGGTTGGAGACAATTCCCGATACCTGTCCTGTTGTTTTCATTATCTATTTCGTTCTTATAATTATTTTCATAAAAAGGTGTGTTACTGCTCCCTGTTCCGGATTTTGTCCTGTGCGCTGAGCGCGCCTATCAGCCGCTCGTACATCTGCCGGCCGGTCTGGGCGTCGAGCGCCATCCAGCGGTAAACGATATTGACACGGACAAGATATGCGAGTATGGCATCTATATTGAAATAGTCGAAAGCGGTGAGCTCCTCGCTCATTTCCCAGCGAATCATGTCGATACGGCGCTCCTTTTCGAGCAGATTGGCGTCTTCGCCAACGGCGGCCATCAGCACGTCCATGTAATCGACCTCGGTTCTGAGTCCGAAATCGGCCGCAGAGCTGCGCATGAGCGACTCGGCGACATCTCCGCCGCCGACAACGACATCCGACACCGCAATGCCCTTGCCGCGCGCCGTAATGGCCGCGATGATATTGCGCATGTTACGGTCGAAGGCAGACCAGCGGACCAGAAAACCGCATTTCGATTTCTCGCATTCGGCATAATATGCCGCAAAGAGAGAGCGCTGCAAGGACTGTGTCGTATCCACATTCTCCACCTCCACGCTGTCCGGATTGTCATATGCGTAGAGTATGTCGGAGATGAAGTCCGGCAGGTCGGAATTTTTCTCCATACCGGCCGTCAGTTCCTCGCGGGTGTAATTGCCGAGTTCGGAGAACCGGCTGCGGCCCGAGCGCAACGCCAGAATATTCTCTATATCGTAATAGGTATAGAAAAGGTCGAGGGCCTTCCGGTCGGCACCCGACAGCTGAGCGCGTATGTCGTCAATGATGGCCCGGGCGTCGAAACCCTTGACATCGGCATCGAGCGAATATTCCCGAAGCCCGGCCACCAAACTGTAATATTGTCTGCCGAACATCTCCTAACGGGCTTGATACAATATTTTGGAAACTTTCTCACGCAGATACTCTCCGAGCAGTGCATCGAAATCCTCGTCGGAGAAGCTGATGTAGTAACCGCCGTTCTTGGCGCCTACCTTGAATCCGCTCGTGACGTCCTTGCTGTAACCAACCTCTACGCCGGCATCGAGCAGCTGCTGAATCGAACCGGCGAGCGCAGCGTCCAGCTCAGCCTGTCTGTCCGCAGGCAGAAGCGCGCCGAGCGATACCTTTTCCGACGAAGCGCCGTTCCAGTTCCTGGCGACGCTGAGCAGCATCTCCTTTATGAAAGAGGCGTCCAGCGTAGCCTGTGCCACGCCCTTCGAAACGGTCTTGGCCACAATCATTCCGTTTATCTCCTCCTTAATCTTGCTCACGGCCTGACGACCGGCCAGGGAAATCTCCGTCAAAGAGTTTTTCTGCAAGTCCTCGGCAGCCTTGCGTGCGTTCTTGACAATCTCCTCGGCCTGAGCCTCGGCGTCGGCAATTATCGTCTTGGCCTTGGCCTGAGCGTCGGCAACAAGTTTTTCGGCTTCGCTGCGTCCTTTGGACAGCCCCTCGTCGTAGAGTTTTTGCGTTAATTGTTGAAGTTTGTTTTCCATGACTGTTATTATATTTTGATTTATTATTTTCTCGATTCAGCACTGATGCTCCGGGCGCAACAGATCGCCCACCGTCTTCACCGGCGTAAACGTCGACACGGGCACCTCCACGAAGACCGTATTCCACCGCCCCATCGCTCCGTTCCACAACCCCGGAAGCTCCTGGGCCCTGAGCGGACGCCCGTCCTTGGATTTCTCCGAGATGAAGCCTGTCGCCGGGTCGGTGAATCTGGTCAGGTCGAACTTGCGGCCCTTGTAATCCTTCACGCCGCAGACAATATCCACCGGATTGAAATACGTCGCCTGCTTCATGAGCGACGCATTGTCGGGCGAAATCTGCGACGCCTCGGCGATTTGCAGAGATACGGTTCCGTCCGGAGCCACTGTCCAGAACGGTCCGCCTCCCGGCTCGCCGTCGTTGCGCACCATGCCGCACACGCGAATCGGCCGGTTGAGAATCGAGCGCAGCATCTCGGCGTAATACTCCTCTGGGAGCTGCACATGCAGGCGCTCCTGAATGAATTTCGCGGTCTGCGCCACATCCATCTCGCCCGCATCCATATCCCTCAGGATACTGAAACACTCCTGCTGCAACTCGACGAGCAGACCGGCCAGCACCTGCTTGTACTGAGCCGTATCGCAGAGCCGTGGCTCTGTGGTGACGTTGTCTATGTTCTTTATGAAGATTATGTCGGCATCTATGCCGTTAAGATTCTCTATGAGCGCGCCGTGACCCGCCGGCCTGAAAAGAAGCGAGCCGTCCGCATTGCGGAACGGCGTATTGTCCGGATTGACTGCTATGGTGTCCGTACTCGGCTTCTGCTCCGAGAAGGATATGTCGTACTTGACCGAGTAAAGGCGCTCATACTGCGGCACCGCCCCCGCGAGCAGTTCCGACACGGCTTTTCTGTGCTCCGGCGAAACGGTGAAATGAATCCTCACACAGCCGTCGACCGCCGCATAGCGCGCACCCTCGACCAGATGCTCCTCGATTGCCGTGCGCACATCATCGCCGTAACGGTGAAACGCAACCATAGCCTTGGGTTTGCCGCCGTAATTCAGTCCCTCCCCTATTATGGCCTTTACAACGCTCCTGTCGTCAGCATCGCAAGGCAATATCCGTTTCAGCAGAGGATAAAACGCGAATTTTTCTATATTTCCCAGCAGCGCATCCACGCCTTTGCCGCGCACGCCGCCGTTCACGAATTCGTAAAGCTCCTTGAACATTCTGGTCGCAGCGCCGGATGCCGGCACGAACTTGACCACCTTGCGGCCACACACCGATTCCCGATACAGACCCGCATATCTGTCTCTTTCACAGGCATCGAGAGTCTCTATTCCGTCTCCCGCACCCGCAGCCCTGCATACGGGCAGAAAAGGAAATCCCGAACGAAAATTCTCCAACTGTCTCTCCACCTCAGCGGCGGATATTCCCAAACTTTCTATCTGTTCTAAATCTTTAACGGACAGCGACATATATAAGACATTCAGGTATTGCGGAAAAATTTCCGTCCAAAGATAATAAAAGTTTGCCTAATAGCAAGACCGGACAGGCAAAAAAGCGCCTGAACGCACTGCCGGTCATCACGGTAATCCACGCAATCCGCCGGCCCCGCAACAACAAAAAAAGACAGGCGACACATCGTATCGCCTGTCCTGCACAATCGTAGTTCCAACAGGACTCGAACCTGTATTTAAAGTTTAGGAAACTTCCGTTCTATCCCTTGAACTATGGAACCATACCTTCGAGACCTCCACGGCATATGGGATTCATGCCGCGGCGCCTCACCTGTCGCGCCACTACTGCAAAGCCTCTTTGAACTTCTCCACCAGATTTGCTTTCACAGTACGTTCCGACTGCTCTATCATACTGCGAATCGCCTTCGGAGAAGAACATCCGTGTCCTATGATTACGTTGGCATTGACTCCGAGCACGGGCGTTCCGCCGACAAACTCGTAATTCAGTCCGTCGAGGAATTTGTTCGACGGTATGCCCATTTTCTGCATCAGGACATAGAAACTTTCGGCCTGTTTAAGCACTACATTGCCCACAAAACCGTCGCAGACTATGACATCGGCCACCGCACCCGTAAACAGATGCTTGCCCTCCACATTGCCTACGAAATCATACTTGCCGTTGTTCTCCATCAGCTCGTAAGCCGCTTTCGAGGTCAGATTTCCCTTCTCTTTCTCCTCGCCGATATTCAGAAGCGCCACACGCGGTTTCTCGATACCCAGCACGCTCTTGGCATAGATATCGCCCATTATGCCGTACTGGTACAGCACGTCGGGACGACAGTCGACATTCAGACCCACATCCAGAATCAGAGCGGTCCGTCCGTCAGCCGTCGGGATATGCGAAGATATCACCGGACGTATTATACCCTCGATGGGTTTGACCGTATACATCGACCCCACAAGCATCGCACCGGTGCTTCCGGCACTTGCGAAACAGTCGATTTTTCCGGCCCTGAGATATCCGAAACCCACGGCGATACTTGAATCGGGCTTGTTCTTGAAAGCCTGCGCCGGATGATCCGACATCGTAATCACATCGGTCGTGGGTACTATGTCAAACGCATCGGCCGGGCAACCCTCTTCGGACATGATGTCCTCGATGGCCGCCTTGTCGCCGAACAGCACGATACGCGCCTGCATACCGTTCCTGTACGCTTCGATTGCGCCCAATACCACCGCCCGGGGAGCATAATCGCCGCCCATGGCATCTATACCCAACCTAATCATCGGTATTCAGTGCTACCTACTCGGCTTTCTTCTCGACAGCCAGTTTACCTCTGTAAAAACCGCACTCGGGACATACTCTGTGATACTGCACGGCCGAACCGCAGTTCGAACATGTAGCCACCGTAGGAGTCACAGCTTTGTAATGGGTTCTTCTCTTGTCTCTGCGTGTCGAAGAGACTTTGTGTTTAGGATGTGCCATTGTCGTTCTTTTTTATTAAGTTATTGTTCTAATCTTTCATGTTCTTTTTCAACTCTTCGAGCTTGCTCCACTGCTCGCCGCCGGCATGCGATGACGACCGTGAGGCAATCTCGTCGAACTCCTGTTCGGAAACTATCCGGAACCGTTCGAGCATCGACGGGTTGCACAGCGGCCTGCCGTGAACATCCGACGGATGCACCCTCTGATACGGCAGACTGAGC
This sequence comes from uncultured Alistipes sp., assembly GCA_964464465.1. GTDB lineage: Bacteria > Bacteroidota > Bacteroidia > Bacteroidales > Rikenellaceae > UBA940. The sequence goes on from CAYXGF010000040.1 coordinate 5,817, forward strand.
ACTATGCTCTCGTAAATATAGCGGGCGAGGTCCACTGTCGTATCGGCCGGACTGAGCCACATGACATCTCCGTCATCGGTCATCGGTTCCTCCGAGAACTTGATGACGAAGTGTCCGCGATAAGATACCGGCAGCGTACAGTCTTCCAGACATCTGTCGCACTCGGTAATCACACTGCCCGATATTCTGACATCAGCTCTGCAAACCGATGCTCCGCGCGTAAAATCCACCGACACGTCGGCGTCTCCGCCCTTGATTCCGGAGCCGTCTTCCTCTCCGAAAAACGCGTCATCCACCTTGAAATCAAAGTGATGCACACCGGGGGCCAACCCCTTGAATGCTATGGAATACGTTTTGCTCATGCACTGTTATCGCACTATAATAGTGTACAAAGGTATATATTTTTCGTATAATTGCAAAGAATTTGACAATAGTTTATAACTTTGGGGCATGGAAAGGGCGGAGGCATCAGACACATACGAAATAAGAGTGGACACCTCGTTCAGGGAGTGGTGGAGATACAACGTCTTCATCTCCGCCGCGTGTTACGACGACAATGACGCACAGACTTCCTACGTAAGCGTACGCGACACGATATACGAGCCCGACGACGGGACCCGCCGGCGCACCATGCCGCAGGACTACCCCGCCGGCCGCACGACACGCCTCGCCGCGCCCGAGTGCCGACGCATGGAGATTTACATTTACGTCATAACCAACACCATCCCCTCCGACAGCATCATCAAGCACTCGCCTCCGTTCGACATCACGGTAAGGGTGACGAAAGGCACGGAGAATATACTCACGCAGACCGTCGAAGTGAATCAATGGGGCGGAGCTGTCGCCCGATTCGACATCAAGGAGTAGCCGCATGCTGCGCAAGCCTGCAAGGCGGAACCGGACAAAAAAAGACGGACGCCCCGAAAAGGGCATCCGTCTTTTTCATATCACCGCAATCGGAATTACTCGGCCTGAGTACCGACAACGGCGGAGAACATCTCTATATCGCTCCACTGAGAGTTTTCTATATAAGCGGCGGCAGCCGTAATCTCTGCCTGTGCGGTCTTGGCGAACACACGGGCCGGAATCACGTAATCCTCGCACTCCACAGCCTGGCCCATCAACAGATAGGTTATGATGATGTGACCGGCGCTCTCCACAAGACGGCGGGCATGGAAGTCTCTGAATCCGGCATTCTTATGCTCGGCCTCGATAGCCTCCACCTTCGCAATGGCCTGTTCCAGTTTCAGGCGCAGCTCAGAGAGCGACTTGCATTCGTTCTCGAACTTCTCGCCGTAATTCTGAGCCTCGTAAACCTTAATCTGCTCCATATAAGTGCCTTTGACGATATGGTTGATTGCGGCAACGACCTGCAACTGCGAGGTACCCTCGTAAATATTGGTGATACGGGCGTCACGGTAAATTCTCTCGCACGGATAGTCCTTCATGTAACCCGAACCGCCGTGAATCTGAATCGCATCGTAAGCCAGTTTGTTGGCATACTCACTGGAAAAGAGTTTGAGCAGCGGAGTGAAACCGTCGGCCAGCTTGTTGTAGAACTTCATCTCGGCACGCTCCTCCGAGGTGAGGTCTCTTTCGTGGCTTATGTGCGCGTACTGCTTGTATATCTCCACGAAACGGGTCGTTTCATAAAGCAGTGCGCGTGCACCGAACAGCTTGGCCTTCATATTGGTAAGCATCTCATATACAGCCGGGAACTCGGCGATAGGTTTTCCAAACTGCTGACGTTCGTGCGCATATTTCAGAGCTTCGCGGTACGCAGCCTCGCAAAGACCCGTACTTTGAGCACCGATACCCAGACGCGCGGCGTTCATCAGGCTCATCACATACTTGATAAGACCCATCTTGCGGTCGCCCACAAGCAGTGCCGGAGCATCGGTGAACACAAGCTCGCACGTGGGCGAACCCTTGATACCGAGTTTATTCTCTATACGGCGCACCTTGACAGCCATATCGCGCTTGTCATACACGAACATCGACAGACCGCGGGCATCCTTCGTTCCCTCTTCCGAACGGGCCAGCACCAGCGATATGTCTCCGTCGCCGTTGGTGATGAAACGTTTCACACCGTTCAGGAGCCAGGTCTGCTTCTCCTCGCTCCATGTGGCCTTCAACATCACCGCACCCAAATCGCTGCCCGCATCCGGCTCGGTGAGGTCCATGGCGCAGGTGGCACCCTGAGCCACGAGCGGCAGGAATTTCTGCTTGATTTCCTCGCTCGCAAATTCATTGAGCGTCTCGGCGCAGTCCTGCAAGCCCCATATGTTCTCGAATCCTGCATCGGCACGGGCCACCATCTCGTTGGCCATGACGAAGAACACGAGCGGGAAGTTCAGACCGTCGTACTTGCGGGGCAGGGTGAGACCGCCCAGTCCAGCCTTGGTAATGGCTTCGAGATTCTTCGAGGTACCCTCGGCATACACCACACGGTCGCCGACCACCTTCGGACCTTCGTGATCCACGCTCTCGGCATTGGGAGCAATCACATCGCCGCAGACCTCGCCGACGATTTCCATAACGCGGCGGTACGAATCCATGGCGTCTTCGAAGTTCTGAGGGGCATAGTCGTACTCGTCCTTCTGAGAAAAACCTCTCTCTTTCAGCTCCACGATCTTGCGCATGAGCGGATGATTCATGTGCAGCTGCAAATCCTTGTTATCTAAGAAAAAATTCGCCATTACTTTGAGTTTTGTTTGTAATACTTAATCATCTTGGGAATGATGTCGTTGACATCTCCCGTGATTGCGAAGTCCGCAATCTTGTTGATAGGTGCCTCGGGGTCGGTGTTGATGGATATTATCATCGCCGACTGGTCCATACCGGCCGTATGCTGAATCTGACCCGAGATACCGCATGCGATGTAGAGTTTCGGACGGACCGTAACGCCGGTCTGACCGACCTGACGCGCATGCTCGGTGAATCCGGCATCTACTGCGGCACGGCTCGCGCCGACCTCTGCGCCGAGAACATCCGCCAGCTGATGCACAAGCTGGAAGTTCTCCTTCGAACCCATACCGTAACCGCCTGCGACAATCACGCCAGCACCTTTGATATTTATCTTGCGCTCCTCTATCTGACGGTCGATAATCTTCACAGCCCAGTCGCTGTCCTTGACGAAGGTCTTCCACGGAATCTCCTTCACCTCTCCGGCGGCAGGCGCTGCGGCATACTCCTTGCGCATCACGCCCTCGCGCACGGTGGCCATCTGAGGACGGTGGTCGGGATTGATAATCGTGGCGATGATGTTTCCGCCGAACGCAGGACGAATCTGATACAGAAGGTTATCGTATTCCTTGCCGCTCTTGACATCCTTGTGTTCGCCTATCACCAGACTCGTACAGTCGGCCGTAAGACCGCTGTGCAGTGTCGAGGAGACGCGCGGAGCCAGGTCGCGGCCCGTGCAGGTGGCTCCGAACAGAGCTATCTGCGGTTTTTCCTGCTCGATGAGCCCGCACATTATGGCGCAGTGGGGAAGCGTCCTGAAAGGGGCGAGCTGAGCGTCATCGGCAACCCATACCGTATCGGCGCCGTATTTGGCCAGTTCTTTTTCCAGGCCGGACAAACCGCTGCCGATAGCCACGGCTTCGAGTTTGCAGCCCAGAGTGTCGGCCAGTTCACGGCCCTTGGTAAGGAGTTCCAGACTGACGTCCGCCACCTTACCGTTTTCTATTTCGCAATATACAAATATATTATTCATATCTTCTACTCCTCAACAGTTTAACCGAGCGTGTGACTCGAAATAAGTTCCACCATCAGTGAATTGATATCCTCGTCCGAAGCCGTAAGGCGCTTGGCCTCCTTGGCCTGGAAAACGACATTCTCAATCTTCTTGACCTTTGTCGGCGAACCGGTAAGACCGAGCTGCATCTCGTCGGGATTGACATCCGCAGCGCTCCACTCGATGATTTGCAGACAATCCCTTTCGCCTGCCAGACGTGCGGCGTCGCTGTCTCCGGCAGCCGCGATTTCGCTGGGCGTCATGGCGTACTTGTACGTCATTATGCGGCGGGCGTTCTTGGGACGGCACTCGGGAGCCGAAGCATTGACGGTCATCACCATCGGCAGCGGAGAGCTCACCACTTCGGTGCCGTGTTCCAGACGTCGTTTTATCACTATCTGATTCTCATCCACGCTGAGTATCTCCTCGGCGTAGGTCACCTGCGGCAGACCGAGTTTCTCGGCGACCTGAGGACCGACCTGAGCCGTATCCCCGTCGATGGCCTGACGGCCTGCGACGATGATGTCGGCGCCGAATTTTTTCAGGACACATGACAGAGCGTAAGATGTGGCCAGAGTATCCGAACCGGCGAACTTGCGGTCGGTAAGGAGAATTCCTCCGTCCGCTCCGCGGAACATGGCATCCCTTATTATATCGGCGGCACGCGGAGGACCCATCGTCACCACATGAACCGTACTTCCCTGTGTCTCGTCCTTAATGCGAAGCGCCTGCTCCAATGCGTTCAGATCCTCAGGATTGAAAATAGCCGGAAGCGCGGAGCGGTTGACCGTTCCTTCCGGCGTCATTGCATCCTTGCCCACATTTCTGGTATCGGGAACCTGCTTGGCAAGCACTACGATTTTTAAACCTTTTTTCATATAAATTGCGTTTATAGAATATTGTCCGTTATCTGACTATGGTCTGCTCGCGGTCCGGGCCTACCGATATAATCTTCACCGGCACGCCGGTGTTCTGCTCGATAAACTCCACATAGGCCTTGAACTGCGCAGGCAAATCCTCGTATCGGCGCACGCCGCTGATGTCGCACTTCCAGCCCTCCAACTCGCGGTAAACGGGCTCGATGCCCTCCTCTATGGAATACGGGAAGTAATCTATCACGGTTCCGTCGGGGAGTTTGTAGCCCACGCATACCTTTATAGTATCGAAACTGTCGAGCACGTCGCCCTTCATCATGATGAGAGCGGTCGCCCCGTCTATTGTTATGGCATAGTTAAGCGCCACCATATCAAGCCATCCGCAGCGTCTCTTGCGGCCGGTCACGGCGCCGAATTCATGTCCTATGCGGCCCAGCGTATCGCCCGTCTCGTCGAACAGTTCGGTCGGGAAAGGACCGCTGCCCACACGCGTGCAGTATGCCTTGAAGATGCCGTACACCTCACCTATGCGGCCGGGCGCGACACCCAGACCGGTACATGCACCCGCGCAGACCGTATTTGACGATGTGACGAAAGGATACGAACCGAAATCCACATCCAGAAGCGTACCCTGCGCGCCCTCGGCAAGAATGCTCTTGCCGCCGCGCAGCATGTCGTTGATTTCCTTCTCGCTGTCTATTATGCGGAATTTTTTGAGGTATTCCAGCGCCTCGAACCACTTGCTCTCCGTCTCGGCGATGTCGTAACTGTAATTCAGCGAACGGAGGATGGCCTCGTGACGGGCCTTGGCACGGGCGTATATGTTGTCGAAATCGAGAAACAGGTCGCCCACCCTGACTCCGTTGCGGCTGACCTTGTCCGTATACGTAGGACCTATTCCGCGGCCGGTGGTTCCGATTTTCCCGTCGCCCTTGGCAGCCTCGTAGGCGGCATCGAGCACACGGTGCGTCGGCAGAATCAGATGCGCTTTCTTGGATATGTACAGACGCTGCGTCAAATCGTGACCGCTGCGGGCCAGGGCCTGCGCCTCCTCCATGAACAACAGCGGGTCGAGGACCACGCCGCCGCCTATCACGTTCACCTTGCCGCCCTGGAAAATACCTGACGGGATGGAACGCAACACATATTTCTGTCCCTCGAATTCGAGCGTGTGTCCGGCATTCGGACCGCCCTGGAATCTCGCTACAACTTCATAATTCGGAGTAAGCACATCGACAACCTTGCCTTTGCCCTCGTCTCCCCATTGTAATCCTAAAACTACATCTACCTTTTTCATAGACAAAACAAAAACGGAAAAATCCGACCAAAGATATTGACTTTTGTCCGATTTTCCAACTACCCGACTGTTTTTTACTCCATACCGGACGCAGGAGCGCATCGGAAAGAGCCTGCCGGCGTATTCACAGTCCGAATATATACAGCCGCATAACGGACGGCAGGGCGCCCGCAGGTGAAAAATTTTGAATAACCGAATCGTTTGCATATCTTTACTGCGGTTAAAAAACAATTTTATACGTTTATTATTATGAGAAAATTCATTGCTATCGTCTCGATGCTCGCAGCCGTCATGCTGGCCGCAACATCATGCGGCGACAACTCTGCGGACGAAAAAATCGCGGTGCAGAGCATTACTCTCGACCCTGCCGAGGCTACGCTCGAAGAGGAGCAGGCCCTGTCCATAACAGCCGTCGTAATGCCAGAGAACGCCGAATACGAACTCATCGAGTGGAGTTCGGACAACTCTGCCGTAGCCTCCGTAAGTGAACACGGAGTCGTCACAGCCCTAACTCCCGGCAAAGCAGTCATCACTGCCAGCGTGGAAGGCAAGACGGCCGTATGCGCAATCACCGTAAACAAAAAAATAATCGACGTGCAGTCCGTAACGCTCGACAAGAAGGAGCTGTCGCTGACCGTAGGCGATGAGTCCGCTCTGGCGGCGAGCGTAACGCCCGACAACGCCACCAACGCCTCAGTGCAGTGGAGTTCGTCCGCTCCCGATGTCGCCACGGTGGACCAGAACGGAAAAGTCACCGCAGTAGCCGAAGGGCAGGCGCAGATAACGGCCTCCGCCGGAGAGCACAGCGACATCTGCACGGTGACCGTGACAAAGGCAGAAGTCCCGGTGACATCGGTGAAAATATTCGAGGGAGACCTCACCATCGACAAGGGTACAGACACATTGCTTACCGCAAAGGTTCTGCCCGACGACGCCACCGACAAGACCGTCACATGGACATCCTCCGACGAGAACATTGTAAAAGTCGACCAGAACGGAAATATTACAGCCGTAGGCGTGGGAGAGGCCACCGTTACGGCCTCGGCAGGTGACGTGAGCGGCGCTTGCAGAATAACCGTAAAGGAACCGGTGGTAATCGTGGAATCGGTAAGTATATCCGAGACCTCGGTGACTCTGAAAACCGGCGAAAACACCGCTCTCAGCGCCACGGTCCGGCCCGATAACGCCACTGACAAAACCGTGACATGGAGCTCGGAGGACACGAAAATCGCAACCGTAGACCAGAGCGGAAAGGTGACGGCCGTTGCTGTCGGAACCACAACCGTAACCGCAAGCGCCGGAAACAAATTCGCCAACTGCACAGTGACCGTAGTATCGAGTACGATAGAGGTCGAATCGGTTACGCTCTCCAAAAGTGCGCTTGACATGAAGACGGGCCAGACAGCGACACTTGCCGCAACCGTACTTCCCGAGAATGCCACCGACAAGACAGTCGCATGGACATCCTCCGACACTAAAATCGTAACCGTAGACCAGAACGGAAATGTAACCGCAGTAACAGCGGGAACCGCCACAATAACCGCAAGCGCCGGAAACAGCTCGGCGACATGCACCGTCACCGTGACCGAACCCGCACAGCTTATCGACATTCCCGACGCTGCCTTCAAGAAATATCTGGTCGAGAACTTCGACACGGACAAGGACGGTGGAATCTCCGTCGAGGAGGCCGCGGCCATTACATCCATATCCTGCTCCAAACTGGAAATAACCTCTCTGGAAGGCATCGACAAATTCACCGGCCTGCAAACGCTCGACTGCTCGGGCAACAAGATATCCGGTCTGCTCGACATGAGCGCGAACAAGGCGCTGACGACACTGAATTGCAGCGGCAACCAGATAACATCGCTGAACATATCGGAATGCCAGCAGCTCGCAAGTCTCGACTGCTCCGACAACCAGGCCGCCTTCCTGAACCTGACAGGCAACAAGGCCCTGAAAACGCTGAACTGTTCGAAGAACAAACTGTCGATACTCTATCTGGCAGACAACGCGGCGCTCGAATCGCTCAATTGCAGCCAGAACACCATCTCGACGCTCAACCTCAGCAGCAACAAGGCCCTGAAAACGCTGAACTGCGCAGGAAACAAAATCTCCTCACTGGACGCAAGCGAACTTTCGGCACTCGTCGAACTGGACTGCTCCGGCAACGGAAGCCTGACCTCGCTTTCGGCCAACAACCTCGCCTCGCTGACCAAACTCGACTGCGGCTCCTGCAACCTCTCGACCCTTATGGTCAACGGCAATGCGGCGCTCACCTATCTCGATTTCTCGGCCAACAGCGTGGCCGGAATCTGGCTGGGTCTGAACAAGAAACTCACCAACCTCTATTGTTCGGGCAACAAAATGACATACCTGAACCTGGCAGACAACACCGAACTCACATTCGTAATCTGCGGGAAACAGGATAAACAGCTCACGCTGAAACTTCCCGAATCGCTGAAAAGCAAATGGGATACCTGGAAAAACATCCCCAACAATGCAGGCGTGACACTGGAATAAAGGCCATGCAGGAATAACCCTCCGTCAAATGATACGGGCCGGTACTCGAATACCGGCCCGTACTGTTTTGCCGGCAGGCATATCTTCGCGGCACGGAGACGGATATATATACTGCAAACCGATTTTTTACGTTATCTTTGCGTCAAAAAATATATCCGCCGCCCGAATATGCGCAAGACTGTCTTCATGCTGATGTTGTCCATTAGCCTGTGTATCATGCACAAGGCGCAGGCGCAGTATGACAAGGCCTATTTCTTCTACGTAAGCCGCGGGCAGCTGATAGAGAACCGCTACCGCGATGCCATACGCACACTGAACATCGTGCTTGCGGTCGACGACAAGGCATACGAAGGATACTTTCTGCGCGGTGTGGCAAAATACAACCTCGACGATTTGCTCGGCGCCGAGATGGACTTCTCCACAGCCATAGACATCAATCCGGTCTACACGACGGCCTATCAGTACAGAGCCATCGTGCGTGCGCGGCTCGGCAGCTACGACGACGCGCTGAGCGATTTCCATCAGGCAATCGAACTGCGTCCGGACATAGCCGGAGCGTATTACAGCCGCGGCGTGACACTGCTGCTGAGCCGGCAGTACGAAAAAGCAATCGAGGATTTCGACCGCTTCATCCGTTTCGAGAACAAGGTGGCCGACGCATACATAAACCGCGGAAGCTGCTACCTGTCGATAGGCGACACTCTGCGGGCACTGGAAAACTTCGACCTGGCGATACGCACGAACCGCGAGAATCCCGACGGCTACAACAGACGCGGCAGCGTGATGATGAGCCGCGGGGATTTCGACCGCGCGCTCTCGGATTTCGACCGCGCCGTATCATGCGACACAACATACATCCCGTCGCTGTTCAACCGCGCGCTGGCATACTCGGAGATGAACCGTCCCGCCCGCTCGCTCGAAGACTGGGACCGCATAATAGCCATAGACTCCACCAGCTCGGTATCGTACTTCAACCGTGCGATAATACGCTCGCAGGTCGGCGACCTCAACCGTGCGCTGGAAGACTACGACAAAGTGGCGCGGTACTCTCCCGACAACGTCCTGGTATATTTCAACCGCGCGCTGCTCCTCACCACCCTCGGACAGATAGAGGCCGCCGAGAGAGACTATTCCCGCGCCATAGAGCTGTATCCAGACTTCGCAGCGGCATACATAAACCGCTCCGAAATCCGCCAGCTGCTCCGCGACACGAAAGGCGCGCGGCAGGACCGGAAGACGGCCGAACACAAGATTGCCGAATACAAATCACGGCTGCGCGACTCGACATTCTCCGTATCGGAATACGCCGACACGTCCCAGAGATTCAACCGACTGCTGGCATTCGACTCCGCACCCGGGAGCGGCTCGACGTCAGGCTCTCTCTCCCGGAACCGGATGGCAGGCAAGCTGCTTCCGCTGTTCAGCTTCACCCTGCGCACGGACGCCTCGCACGGCAAAGACGAGTTGAAGACCCTCGCAAGTTCCGTCTCGACATACAGCATAGACGACTTCACCGAACGTATAGGCGACTCGCTGCTCGTCTTCACCACTCTGAAAAGCGACCTGCCCGCCGACTCGCTGCTGAGTACGGACAGACGGATAGCCCGAAGCCTGGACACGGCACAGGACTGGAAGACCCTGTTCCTGTACGCGGTGTCGCAGACTCTCATCAAACAGTACACATCGGCCGTGAACACCTATTCCAGAGCCATAGAACAGAATCCCACCAATGCGTTCCTCTATCTGAACCGCGCCGCCGCCAATGCCGAGATGATAGATTTCATATCATCCATAAACGACAGCTACGGGCGCATGACCATAGAACGCGAACCGGAGAACCGGCTGCAAAACAACACGTCGCGCACGTACAACTACAACGATGCGATTGCCGACCTGGACAAAGCCGCCAAACTGCAACCGATGCTGCCTCACATATACTACAACCGCGCATGTCTGCTGGCTATTTCAGGCGACCTGCCGGCCGCCTTCGATGATTACTCGCGCGCCATAGAGATAGACCCGACATTCGCCGAGGCGTACTTCAACCGCGGAGTGGTTCAGATTATGATGAAGGACACGCGCAAAGGGTGTCTCGATTTGTCGAAGGCCGGGGAGCTGGGCATCGAGAACGCATACGAGGTGCTGAAACACTACACAGCCATGGAACAGACGCAGCGGTAGCGCTGCCGCGATAAGACTTTTACGAAAACCAAACTGATATGACACAAAACTACAAAAAACTCAACGATTCGGCCGCGATACGCTGGTCGGCGCTGGGTGTGGTCGCATTCACGATGATGGCGGCCTATTTCGTCAACGACGTCGTGGCGCCGTTGAAATCCATTCTCGAAAGCGACCTCGGCTGGACGAGCCGCGAATTCGGATTCTTCACCGGAGCTTACAGCTTCCTGAACGTATTCCTGCTGATGCTTATCTGGGGCGGATTCATCCTCGACCGCTTCGGCGTGAGGTTCACCGGCAAGCTGTCGGCCATACTCATGGTGGCCGGTACCGCAATGGAGTATTACGCCATGACGGCCATGGCCGGCGCCGAGGGTACTATACTCGGCTACAAGTCGGGCGTGATGGTGGCCTCGGCCGGTTACTCCATATTCGGCGTGGGCGCCGAGGTGGCCGGAATCACAGTCACAAAAATCATCGCCAAGTGGTTCCGCGGCAAGGAGATGGCCACGGCAATGGGCGTGCAGGTGGCGCT
>CAYXGF010000041.1:0-16279 GCA_964464465.1 uncultured Alistipes sp.
TCCATATACGAACATCGGGGCGACACCCCGCAACGGATAAAAGTGAATGAAATTGGGAACCCTGATATCCGGCCGTCCCGATGTTTTTAAGAAAAATATAAACGCCGCATAAAGAACAAGGAGCGTCGACAACTTAATTGGTTAGGTTAAATTGTGTATGAATTTGTATTTGGTAGATACACAAATGCGCTCCTTTTTTCCAATAGCTATCACAAAGCTACAAAAAAATACTCAAATTATGAAAACTGAAAATGCGCCTGCCGAGCGAACGGAGCCGGAGACAGGCTCTCCGGGCGTATCCGGCGACAGGCCGGGGCGCAAGGTAAAGCCCCGGAAAAGGGTGCGTATCGAGACTGAAATCACGCTGCGGGTGGATCCGGTGGATGTGTTCGAGACCGCCGCGGCGCTGCAAATGTTCCTGCCGACGATAATCGACACATTCCGCCCGGCAAGCGACCCTGAAAAGGTGGAGGCCCTGAGCGAGGCGATGCATAATGTCGTCGACGAGATGGCGGCAAGAAGCCTTGAAAAACTGCGCCTCAGCGAAGTTATGAACCGGGCATTCCCCGACGTGGAGGTATTGTGACAGAAAAAAATCCCGCCGTGGAGAGACACGGCCGCGGAGTTGAAAGGTAACGGAGTGATATAGCCGGAAGATGCGGCCTTTTGACAAACGGCATGCAGTAACGCCTGCGTGCCGTGTGGCGTTTATTGGGGCATGGCGAGAAGCTGCTCGACGAGTTGAGGGGTGCCTGTCGCCGAGCGGCTGCGGATGTGCGTGATGCGGTCTGAAAGCAGGCCTGTTGCGGGGGTTGCGGGGTCGACGATATAGACCGGGGTCTGAGGCCGGGTATAATCGAGCAGCGACGCGGCGGGGTAGACCGACAGCGAGGAGCCGATGACGATGAATATGTCGGCGCAGCGCGTGATTTCGGCCGCACGTTCGAACATGGGGACCGCCTCGCCGAAGAACACGATATGCGGACGCAGGAGGCTGCCGTCCTCGGCTCTGGCGTCTGGCTCCTGGTACCAGCCGTCGATGGGGTAGATGAGCGATGGGTCGAGGCTGCTGCGGAGCATGCGCAGCTGGCCGTGGAGGTGGGTGACGCGGCTGCTGCCGGCTCTCTCGTGGAGGTCGTCCACGTTCTGGGTGATGATGTCGACGTCGAACTTCTCTTCCAGACGAACCAGTGCCCGGTGCCCGTCGTTGGGGGCGGCCAGAAGCATCTCGCGGCGCCGGGCGTTGTAAAATTCGATGACCCCGCGCCGGTTAAGCGCAAGAGCCTGCGGGGTGCAGACATCCTCGATGCGGTGGGAGGCCCACAGTCCGTCCGAATCGCGGAAGGTGGCAAGGCCGCTGTCTGCGCTGACGCCGGCACCTGTGAAAACGACGACTTTTTTCATATCAGAAGATTCCAAGTTGATGCAGGAAGATGACGAGTATGGCCACGGGGGCTATGAACCGTAGGAAAAATACGTATGCCGCGGTGCCCTTGAAGGGGTGGAGACCTCCGCTCGACAGTTCGTCGTACAGGTCGGAGCGGTGCATGACCCAGCCCGCGAATATGCAGACAAGCAGAGAACCCAGAGGCAGCAATATGCTGGCTGTCAGGAAGTCGAACGTATCGAAAATATTCATCGAGAAGATTTTCACTCCGTCCCAGACACCCAGCGACAGAGAACACACGGCCGACAGTACGGCGCACAGGGCTGTCACGGCAAGGGCGCCCCGGCTGCGGGATATGGCAAAACGCTCGCTGAGGAACGATGTGGCAACTTCGTGAAGCGATATGATGGAGGTGAGGGCGGCAAGTGCCAGCAGAAGAAAGAATATAAGCGACCACAAGTTGCTCAGAGGCAGCTGTGCGAAGATGTTGGGCAGGGTCACGAAGACCAGCGTCGGTCCTTGCGAGGGGGCGATGCCGAAGCTGAAAACAGCCGGAAAAATCATCACGCCCGCAAGTATGGCAATGACCGTGTCGAGAAGCGTGACGGACAGGGCGCTGGTGCGCAGGTTGTCGCTGCGGTTGAAGTACGAGGCGTAGGTTATCATGCAGGCGCATCCGAGAGAAAGCGAGAAAAAGGCCTGCCCCAGTGCGCTGAGGACTACCATGGGTGTTATCTTGGTGAAGTCCGGCGCGAAAAGAAACCTGAGCCCCGCAGATGCTCCGGGCAGAAGCAGCGAGCGGATGCACAGTACGAGCAGAATGACGAACAGCGCTGGCATGAGTATCTTGGCGCAGCGTTCGATGCCGTTCTTGACGCCGCAGACGATTATCAGGTGGGTCAGCAGAAGAAACAGTACGCCTGTGACGACGGGACGGACAGGGTCCGATACGAAATCGGTGAAATGCCGGGCTATCGAGTCGGCACTCGCACCCTGCATGTTCTCGGTCGCGGAGATGAATATGTATTCCAGGGTCCAGCCCGCCACAACGGAGTAGAAGCCGATAATCAGAACGGAAGTAAACACCCCGAGCGCTCCGATGGCTCCCCAGCCGCGGCGGCCGGACAGTTTCTCAAAGGCCCGCACCGCATTGGTGCCGCTGCGGCGCCCGATGACGAATTCGGCCGTCATGAGAGGTAGTCCCAGGCACAGCACGCAGAGCAGGTAGACGATTAGAAAGGCGCCTCCTCCGCCCGTACCTGCTTCGTAGGGAAAACGCCAGATGTTGCCCAGTCCGACGGCACTTCCGACAGAGGCCAGAATGATTCCGAGTTTGCTGCCGAATGTGGCTCGCGTATTGTCGCTCATAATAATAAATAAATCGTACAGAGTACAAATGTATTTATCTGTCGGCAAATATGCAACTTTTAATGGCCGCCCGCAAAAGCGGCTGTGTCGGGAAATTTGTAAAAAACAAACCCAAAAATTGTGAAAACCCGGCGAATGTGTTATATTTGCACTCTCTTACTCGCGGGTGAGAGTGATGATTGAGCTATGGTGTAATGGTAACACAGCAGATTTTGGTTCTGTCGTTTTGGGTTCGAGTCCCGATAGCTCAACTTCGAGAAAAAAGCGAGACGATGATTCGATGCATCGTCTCGCTTTTTTAGTGTGTGCGGTCATTTATCGTCCGCAGTGTCTTGCGGGGCAGGCGTGTCGCCGCATCCGGAAGACTCGGAGTGCATCCCTGCGGCACAAGGTGTCGAAAAGTCGATTCTGTCAGACAGCAGTTCCATCGTCTGCATGTCCTGGCGCTGTGCGTCCTGCTGTTGTTCGTGTGTCATGTGAATAAGCCCGTTTGTCGTTGTGTCTTCTCATTCTGCCACGCACGGAGTAGATTCCGCCCACTATCCACAGGGCCAGAACCGCTCCGAAAAAGGCAGTCAGCAGCGTGCCTGTCGCCTTGACTGCCACAAGTCCTATCAGGGATACAACCCAGCCGCCGGCAAAAGAACCTACTGTGCCGGCTATCAGATTTACTGCAAGATGCGGTCTCGGTTCCGCGGAGACCATGTGGGCGATGAAGCCCGTGACAAGTCCTATCATTACATACCATAACAGATACATGTACTGAAATTTTTAAGTGTTATGATACATGTATCGCAAATATCGTTCCCGGGAGGCCGGTGCGGACTATATTTATGCACCTGCTGCGGAGAAAACGGAGCCGGGAGTGCCGCATGGCATGTTGTGATGGTCCCGCGGCTGATGCCTGAGCGGTGTGATGGAAAAGGCCGTGACTCGCACTTTCGAATTGCGTTCGCTTGCGTGTATGCCGGTCAGGGCATCATGTTGCCGAATGTGCGGCGGCCGAAGATGTAGCGCAGTATAACAGAGCCGTTGTAAATCGTTTTGCTTTCGCTGATGCTCTGCGCGGCGATTCTGCTGCGTTTGGCTCTCAGTGCAGGCAGCCAGGCGCGGAATTCTCGGTGGGCGTCGACAACGGCCTTGAAGTTGTCCTTCTCGCCTTTGAGCAGAAACATCAGGGCCGAGGCTCCGTCGCACAGCATGCGCAGTGTCAGAACCGGATAGAGCCGTGAGGCGGGAAGATTCTTGTAAAGCATTGCAAGATTGTTGCGGAAGTTGAGGAAGTTTTTGCGCGGGGATGCCGCAAGCGTGCCACCGCCGAGGTGATACACGCAGCTGTCAGGCCTCACACCTATCCTGTATCCGGCTTTCTGCATGCGCCAGCAGAGGTCTATCTCTTCCTGATGCGCGAAAAAATCGGCATCGAAACCTCCTAAGGCGTGGAAAACATCGCTTCGGGTGGCCATGCATGCTCCGCTTGCCCAGAAAACATCGCACGGTGCGTCATACTGGCCTGCGTCCTCTTCGCAGGTGTTCATTATGCGGCCGCGGCAGAACGGGTATCCCAGTGCGTCGATGAACCCGCCGCTCGCCCCGGCATATTCGAACATATGGGGATTGTCGACACTCAGTATCTTGGGCGCTACGGCAGCCAGACGGCTGTCGGCTTTTAGCGCATCGACCAGCGGTCCGCACCATCCCGGAGGCGTGTGGACGTCGGAATTGAGCAGTATGTAGAAATCCGCCTCTATGTTTGCCAGCGCCCGGTTGTATCCTCCGGCGAATCCGTAGTTGCGGTCCAGACGCAGAACGCGCACCCTGTCCCCGAAACGGCTTTCGAGCAGTTCCACCGAAGTGTCCGTGGAGCCGTTGTCCGCAACGACTATCCCGACATCTTCCGGCGTGTTTTCCACTACCGAAGGCAGAAAGCGTTCCAGATGTCGCCGGCCGTTCCAGTTGAGTATGACTACCTCGGTTCTCATTTTATCGCGTATCTTTGTCTGAACTCCCGCAATTCCTCATCGGACGGTTTGCGCTTCCATCTCCGGTGGGACCACATCCACAATTCCGGACGGCGGCGAATCATCTCTTCCAGACGGTTTGCGTAACGTTCCGTTATTTCCAGTTCGTCTATTTCCTCCTTGCCGTCGTAAATCATCTCGAAACCGACCCGGTAGTGCGCTCTGGATACTTTCTCCACATTCATGAAGTAGACGGGAAGTCCGTAGCGGACTGCTATTTCACCGCTGCCGAGATAGAAGCGCGTGGGCTGGTTGAGGAACTTTATCCAGCGGTTGCGCTTATCGCCCCACGGGTTCTGGTCGGCTATCATTCCAAGAGCGAGAGTGCGGCCGTCGATGCCGTCGCGGTTGCGCAGGAAGTACCATGTCAGGTTTTTCATGGCTACGGGCACGACATTCATTTTATTCTGGCGGAAAGTCTTGTAGTACCGGTCGAACGCCTTGTTGTGAAGCGGATGGTAGACGCCTATCGAGTAGCTCGATGAGTCGAACAGGGCATATGCGCTGAAATATTCCCAGTCTCCGTAGTGCGCCATCATGGTGATGGTGTTGCCTGCGGCGGTCTGTGCCAGACGTTCTTCGAGTCCGTCGATTTGAAGTCTTTGCATCAGCTCCTTGCGGCTTATGGAGGCGAAGTCGATTATGTCGATGAAATCCTCGGCCAGCTGCAAGTAATATCTGCGTTCGATGCGGCGCAGTTCGCGTGTGCTTTTTTCGGGAAACGAGTTGCGGAGATTCTCGCGGACCACGCCCACACGGTAGCGGGCTACGCGGTAGAGCAGGAAGTAGACAACATCCAGCAGTACGTAATACAGAAACCAGTCGGGCAGAAGGCTCACAGTCCAGCATGCCCCGTAGAGCAGTCCGTACGTCAGATTGTCCAGACGTCCGGTTCCGTTATTCGACATAGATTCTGACGTTTTGCGTTGCACCTCTTATTTGGAGCCACCGCTCGATTTGCACCTTTTCGGTCGGCGTAAGCTCCCGTCCGGCCGATATTATGCCTACCAGTACCGTGTCGATGCACTCGCCCTCAGGAGAATATACGTTTTGGCGGGACAGCGACAGACTCCGTATTCCGTTGACTATCGCGTTGCATTCGCGTGTAATCTGCTTTGCGGAGACAGTGTCCTGGCCGCCCTGGCTCTTGATTTGCGACCTGAGCTGTTTGATGAGTTGGTTCTTCTCGTCGATGATTTGGGCGTAGCCCTTCTGTACGTCCGAGAAATCGACGGAGGATGTGCCGCTCGACTGTTTGATTGTCAGGTCGGTTTTTTTCAGGTCGTACTCGCTCAGCTGCGCGCGTGCGTTTTCGAGCACGTCGTCCGGAAGCGTCTTTCCGAACAGCACTATCTCAATCTCGGAGTTGTGCTTCGGTCGCATGTGGTAATGTTTCGTGTAGCTCAGCACCCTTGTGTCCTGGAACTGGAATACGGTTCTTACGTATCTGTCCGCGTTCTGTTCGAATATGGTCTCGCGGACAATGCGGTAGGCCAGTATCGTACTCGGAATGAGCGTGATTATCGTTACGAGGGTCATTGCTCTGCGTACCCGGCGGGCGATTCGCGGCTCGACGAACACTTTCTGCTCGTATTTGAGAACCCGCACTACCAGATACGTGGCCAGGGCGATGAATATCACGTTTATGAAGAACAGGTATGCGGCGCCGAGGAAATATTTGATTTGCAGCGTTGCGATTCCGAAGCCTGCCGTGCAGAGCGGCGGCATGAGCGCTGTGGCGATTGCCACGCCCGATATTACGGTCGAGGTCTTGTCCTTGCGTGTCTGGGCCACCATGCCTGCGGCACCGCCGAAAAATGCAATCAGAACGTCGTATGTGGTCGGGGTGGTGCGGGCCAGAAGCTCGCTCTGATTGGCCGTCAGCGGCGATATGATGAAATATGCCGTTGCCGCCACGATGGATGTGCCGACCATGAAGCCGAAGTTGCGCAGCGATTTTTTCAGCAGGTCGAAATCGTTTATGCCCAGCGAGAGGCCCACTCCCATGATAGGTCCCATGAGCGGCGATATGAGCATCGCGCCGATGATGACCGCCGTGGAATTGACGTTCAGGCCAAGCGACGCCACCAGCGTGGCGAATATGAGAATCCACAGATTCGTGCCGCGGAATACTACTCCCCGGCTTATGCTGTCCACGACATCGTGCTGCGGTGCGCTGTCTTCCGTCAAATCGAATCTCTCGCGCAGGCTTGCCGACAGACGGGCAAGACGTTTGTGGTTGAGTAATCCGTTTCTCATCTATCTTCCTCCTCTTTTTTGTGGCGCGGCTCTCCTTCCAGAACAATTACGAATTCTCCGCGCGGTTCGTTTTCGGTGAAATACTCCGTTACCTGGCGCAGCGTTCCGCGCACGGTTTGTTCGAATTTCTTGCTCAGCTCGCGCGAGACGGAAACGCGTCTCTCCTCGCCGAAGAATTCAATGAACTGCGCAAGGGTCTTCAATACCCTGAACGGAGATTCGTAAAAAATCATTGTACGTGTCTCGTGCGCCAGCGAGCTCAGATGTTTGACCCTGCCTTTCTTCTGCGGCAGAAATCCCTCGAAGCAGAATCTGTCGCACGCCAATCCGCTCTGCACCAGTGCCGGTATGAGCGCCGTCGCTCCGGGGAGTGTCTCCACCTCTGCACCTGCCGCCACGCAGGCCCGCACGAGCATGAATCCGGGGTCGGAGATGCCTGGGGTGCCGGCGTCGCTGATGAGTGCCACGGTGTGTCCGCGCAGGATGTTCTCCACTGCGGCGGAGCATGTGGCATGTTCGTTGAACTTGTGGTGCGAGTAGAGTTTCTTCTCTATGCCCAGATGACGGAGCAGTACGGACGATGTGCGCGTGTCTTCGGCCAGAATATAGTCGGCCTCGCGCAGAACGTTTATGGCCCGCAGCGTGATGTCGTCCAGATTGCCTATCGGAGTCGGGACTATGTAGAGTTTCGACATGTGCTTATGACAGTTTTCTTACCAACAGTTCGACCATCATCCTGGCACCTTCGCACTCGGGGTTCCAGTCGAAGTTGTCGTTTATGTACAGAAGCGCCTCTTCGAGATTGTCGAAACGTTCCAGCTCTAAGAGCGCCGCGTCGAAATCGCCGGCATTTCCGCCGAACAGGTCGCGTATCATCAGGAAGCGGTCGTTCAGACCTATGGCTCCGCGCAGTGTCCTGGTATCCGCCGACGCTATCTTTTCGGCCATGTCCATGCCGGAGTTCTTCTGCAACGTGTCGCTGAGCGTGGGCCCCTGGTTTATCACATCTCCGAGCACTTTGGTCTGGGTACGGGATGCGGCCGGCGCCGGTTGTTCCGTACGTTGGTCTGCGGTCTGCGGTTTTTCGGGCATCTCCATCTCCGTGTTGTCGGAGTAGAGCGTGCGTATGAGGTTGCGGTTTACCTGACGTTTGATTACAGGTTCCTCTATCTGCTGTTGAGGTTCATCCTCCTGCGACTCAGGTGCGGTAGCGGCATCTTCTTCCTGTTCCATGCTGCTGGGGGCGTCCTGCTGCTGGGGCTCTGCCGTCTGCTTTTCAGGCTCCGCAGGTATCTCCTCATTAGGCGCTGCCTCTGCGGGGGTCTCTTCCGGTTTTGCTGTCACCGTCACCTGCTCCACGGCTTTCTCCTGCGGCGCCGGTGTTGCGGTGCATGGTGCTGTCGCCGGTTCTTCCGTTGCGGTCGGGTTGCTCTTCACTGCTGTAACAGCCACGTCCTTCTGCGGAGACGCTGCCGGAGTATTCTCTTGCTGCATCGGTGTTGCGGTGCATGGTGCCGCATCAGTGTATTTTATATCTGTGTACAGACGGCGCAGCATGCTGAGCACGATTTCCTTTTCCATTTCGGGGATGTCGCGATTCCAGTCGTCCGTGATTTTGCGCAGCAGTTCTATGTCTGCCTTTATGTTTTCGATATTCATGTCTATTATTGTTTTGCGCCTCTTTTGGCTTCCATGAGTATTGTGAATGCTCGGTGAATGTCGTTGTCGCTTACCACGACCGTAAATTCATTTGTGGTGCTGATGACCTCCGTGATGTTGATGTTGTCCCAGGCCAGCTCCTTGAATATATAGTAATACACGCCCGGGCAGATTGCGTTTTCTGCGGGGAGCTTTATGGTTATGGACGACAGGTTCTCGGTCCGCGTCAGCAGTTTCTCAGGTTTGAAGATGCGCTCCACGGTGTCGGATATGGAGTTGCTGACAACGAGCGTGGTCTCGTATATGCCCTGCGAGAACGTGCAGAACAAATCGGCGCCGGACGAAGAGTTGTGTATCTGTGAGAGCAGCGACTCCTGGCGCGAATAGAGTTCCGGCGAGTTGGCGTATGTGAAGTCCGTCAGATTCGAGCGGACGATTATGTCTCCGATGTTCTCTATTACGCGTTTGAATTTGATTGCTGAGGTTATTTCAAGACGCGGAACCAGTCTGTTCAGGGCCATTATTACGGCGCTTTCGTTTACCGGTTTGCCGATCTTGTGTTCGACCTCGGGTTTTATCTGACGGGCCAGGGCCGACAGATTTATCAGGCCTTCTATCAGGGCGCCTTCCAGAAACGGTTTCTTTTTGATAACCTCTTCTACTATGTTGGGAATAGTAAGCATGTTTCGGTTCTTGTTTTATTTTGGGATATTTCTACTCGGTATGTGCGATTATGAACGAATCTGTGTGTAATTTTTTACTCTGTTCTAATTTCTTGCAAAAAAACGCATTTTTTTTCTCAAAAACAAACCGCAGGATATATTTTTGCGTCATAAATATAACATTTTGTTATTTTAATCAGGCATAGTGAAATGTTGAGCAGAGACATAAAACCGGAACTCAGAAATATCGAAACCCCGTTCTATCTATATGACATGAATTTGTTGCGTCGCACTCTGGACGAACTATCCAGTCAAAGTTCGCGTTACGGCTATCAGGTGCATTATGCGGTCAAGGCCAATTTCGACCGCCGCATAGTCGATGAGATACGCAAGTGGGATTTGGGTATAGACTGCGTGAGCGGAGGCGAACTGGCCCTTGTGCGCGAGGCCGGATTTCCGGCCGACAGGATTGTCTATGCCGGCGTGGGTAAAAGCGACAGGGAAATCCGTTATGCCGTCAGCGAGGGCATATGCGCCTTCAACTGCGAGTCGAGGCAGGAGTTGCAGGTTATAGACGCCATTGCCGGGGAGCTTGGACTTCGTGCTCGTGTGGCGCTCAGGGTAAATCCCGATGTCGACCCTCATACCCACCGTCACATCTCGACCGGGCATGCCGACAGCAAATTCGGAATATCATACAAGGAGATAGACCGCATTCTGCCCGAACTGGATACGTATCGCAATCTCGACGTGGTAGGTCTTCATTTTCATGTCGGCTCGCAGATTTGCGACATGCGTGTGTTCGAGTCTTTTTGCAAGCGTGTGAACACTCTGCTCGAATGGTTCTCCGACCATGGCTTGAAGAACATATCGTATCTCAATATGGGCGGCGGACTTGGTATAAATTACGATAATCCGGATGCTCAGCCTATGCCGGATTTCGAATCCTATTTCGCTACTTTCCACAGGTTCCTGAATGTCCCTGAGGGCGCTACGGTGCATTTCGAGCTGGGCCGGGCCATAGTGGGACAGTGCTGCGAGCTCGTTTCGCGCGTGATGTTCAACAAGGTCAATGCCGCAGGCAGCAATGTGGCCGTAATCGACGCGAGCATGGCCGAGCTGATACGTCCTGCACTCTATGGGGCTTATCACTCCATAGAGAATCTCGATGCCCGCAGCGGCGAGCCTGTCATACCGTATACCGTTGCCGGAACCGTCTGCGAATCGTCCGATATTTTCGCCGAGCACCGTGACCTGCCCCGCCTGCAACGCGGCGATTTGGTTTCCATAAAATCTGCCGGCGCCTACGGAATGTCGATGGCTTCGCGCTATAATCTGCACAGCGTGCCGCAAACTGTTTATCACGAATAGGGGAGATAGTCCCCTGTTTTCCGCATTGCCGGAGGCTACTGCCGCCAATCGTATTTTGGCGGCATGTTATAATCATCTGCGCCGGTAGAATATTTAGGAAATCATTTTTTTTCTTATGCTTCGGCTGATTTTGTGCCGAAGCATGCTGCACTTTTGTTTTCGAAATAATTTAAATGCTATGGAACTGAAACAAAAAACAGCAGATGAAAAGCTCATTTTTCTGTTCGACAGAATAGAGCAGAGAAGCGTGGTGAACACGGTAAGAAAGATTATGGAGATATTCATGAAAGACGACGAGTATCAAAGGAAGTGTTTTGAGTGGTTGTCGGACAACGAATTGCCGTGCGTGGCGCCGAAGCGTATACCGATAACATTACATCTTTCGACTTTTGGCGGCGGTTGTCATTATGGTTTGTCTCTGTATGACATCATAGTTTCTTCGAGCACGCCCGTTGAGATTGTGTGCTCTGGCGGGGTGATGTCTATGGGTGTTGTTATCTTGTTGGCGGCTAATGTTCGGCGGGCGTATAGAAATACTACATTTTTGATTCATCAGGTATCCGGTCTTACCATAGGTTCATTGCAGGAAATAGAGGAGTCTGTCGAGAGTATTAAAAGATTGAATGAGCGTATATTTCAGATTATTGTCGAAAAGACGAAAATTACCCGTGAGCAGCTCGATGTGGTGAAACAAAACAAAACCGATTGGTATTTAACGGCTCAGGAAGCATTGGATGCCGGAATCATTACAGAAATAATAGATTAAATGATTATATTCGCAAAAAAACAGTTATGAATATGAAAAAGAGTAAAGAGTCAAAAGCAGAAAATAAGCTCGATATTTTAAGATTTTATTGGGAAAATTATAGAAAAGACAAGATAGTTTGCTCATTTTTTTGCAACGATATTTTAGACGACTTCTTTAATAGCCGTCTGAATTATCTTTCGACATTTCCGAAATTCGGTTCATTGGAAGAAGATGACAAGTTTGCAATATTGTCGAATGTTTTCAATATCAAACTACCCAAACAAGATGCGCCTGAAAAAAATTATGCGCTTTTCAAATCGAGATTTTATGAAGCCGCATATGGGAACGGTAATGAAATTCGGCATATTACACAATTTAATTCTTCGGCGTTGGCTGCACTGATGTGTTTTTACAACATAAATGCCCAGAATCCGATAGATATAAATATCGACGGACACATGCTGCATCTGACTTCCGTCGTTCTGGAAAAAGAAAATCCAGTATTTAAAGGGCCATCGTGCATCGATGTTGCGCTGTATGGCAGCAACGAGAAAAATGAAAAAGTGGTTCTTTTCCTCGAATCCAAGTTCGGAGAGTATTTGAAACAATCGAAAAACTATGAGGCGGCGGGTAGATATAAGGAATATTATGAGAAGTTGTCCGGTATAAATAAAGAAGTTTCGACGGGTTTAAGGTTTGAGGCCGGCAATAAAAACATTATTTATTACTCCGATAAAGGAAAACATTACTTTGACGGAATCAAACAGATGATTTCTCATTATATAGGCGCGACAAAATCGTATGAGTTGAATGTGGAAAAAAGAAAAGTATATCTCGGCACGATACTTTTTGACTTTTCGGATGGAATTATTGATAAGGATCTGAAAAATGAAAGCAAAGGGTTGCTTGACGATTACAAAAGGTGTTATGGCGATATCGCTAAATTACTCAATAAATTGTCGGAGAATAACAAAGAGACCGAAATGGACAAGGTGACCGTAATAGAAAACGCCTTTACATATCAGGATTTCTTCAAACAGAATCCGCATGTTTTGGATGCGGATGTAAAGAAATTCTACCAATTGTGATAAATTATGTCCCGAAGCAATTTTAAAACATATGTCTGGTTGATAGAGACACTGCAAAGCCGCGGACCGCAGTCGTTTGACGAGTTGCAGAAGCTGTGGCTCGACAGTTCAGTCAATGAAGACGAACGCAAACCGTTGGCAAAACGCACATTTTCAAATTACAAGGAGGCTATTGCCGATATTTTCGGTATAGATATCGAGTGCGACCGCCGTACAAACAGATACAGTATACTTAACGATGAGGACTTGATTAGTAGCGGAATTCGGGATTGGATGCTTGACGCATTGTCGCTCAACAGCCTGCTGGGTGATAGTAAAAGTCTCAAAAACCGCATAGTATTCGAGCATGTACCGTCGGGTTGCAAGTACCTTACTGAGATTATCGACGCTATGCGGCGCAACCGCACACTGCTTGTTAATTATCAGGGCTATTCTATGCCGGTAGCACGCGACTTCGTTCTCAAACCTGTCTGTTTGCGCGAGTTCAAACGTCGGTGGTATCTTTATGCCGGCAGAGACGGGGCCGAAGAACCCCGTATATATGCTCTCGACAGAATAAACAAGCTTTCGGTCGGCGACGAGGAGTTTTGCGTGCCAGAAAATTTCGATGCCAATGAGATGTTCAAAGCTCGATATGGCTTGCGCAAGTATCTCAACGCTAAGCCTGAAACGGTGATGCTGCGTGTCGGCAAACACCAGCGAAACTATTTTCGTTCGCTGCCGCTGCACTGGTCGCAGCGGGAGGTTGAAACATGTGACGATTACAGTATCTTTTCATGTCGCATCATCGCTGGCGATTACGATTTTTTGCAGGATATACTGTCATTCGGCAGTTCGGTGGAAGTTATTGGGCCGGAGAGTGTACGGGGAAATATCCGTAGCGAATTGGATAAAATGTACGGACTATACAACAGATGACAATAGATTTTAAAGGTCATAAAATATTTGCTTTCTCCGATACGCACGGGCGGCATCGCAATTTACAGGTTCCGCCCGATGCCGACATTGTTGTATGCGCAGGCGATGCCGTTGAGGACGATCTTGCTGGCGGCGAGTATGATGATTTTATAGCGTGGTTCGGCTCTTTGTCTGCACGGTGGAAAATATTTGTTCCTGGCAATCATGAGCTTTCGTTCGACGTCGGTGCCGGAGACTTGGTCGTGAATAAATTCCGGGACCATGGCATTGTTGTTTTGCAAGATGTCGTGAAAGAATGCGACAATGTTGTCATTGCCTCCATCGCGGCATCCTCGCGCATAAAAAGCGAGGATGTCCCGACAGATGTAGATATTGTTGTAACGCATCATCCTGCGTTCGGAATACTGGATGAAGATAATGGTAGCACCGACATCCTTTGTTTTTTGATGTATGCGCGTCCTAGCTTTTACTTTTTCGGTCATGTTCACTCGACAGGTGGACAGGAGTTCCGGTTCGGGGATACGATTTGCTGGAATATAAGTTGCTTCAACACATTGTGCGGATAAAAAAACAGGTCGCTCTAAAACTTCTGCCGCTTTTTTGCCGAAGCGGAATATACCTTTGATGTAAATTCAATTTAACGATTATGAAAAAGGTATTTTTTACAATGACACTTGCCATTGTGTGTTGCATGGGTTGGGCACAGACTGTGAATCCTCTGAATTACAGCGGTAAAATGTATGTCAAGAAATTTGAAATTATTACCACGCCGCGCTACATCTCGTATGAGGACCATGCGATTCTTTCAACGGAAATGAACATTCCTGCATTAAAGGTTATGGAGTGCATGCTGGATTTCGACAAAGGCATCGTGACGTTTGATGACAAGAGCTATAAGGTGAAAGTAACGGCCGCCAAAAGGTATTTTGTAAGAGAACGTTGCGATTATGATGTCGTTTTATATATGGATATGTTGGACGGCAGCGATAAGGTTGAACTTGTGTGGCCCGACAGTCGCAAACCATATTTGCAGCAGATTACAAAAGAAACCGATGGCGTTAGCATAGTGCGTATTATATTGTCGGATAAATTGGAGGACGAAAGCGATGCTGCTTTTTAGGGACTGCTGTTAAAGTCTTTCGATTCAATGCAAGACAATTCTTGTGGGTTCGGTTTTGTTGATGCGCCCGTTACTTAAACCGCGGCATTGCTATGTATAAAAGTTGTAGACGTAATATGAAAAAAATTTTTGCCATTTTAATGACTGTTGTGATATGCTTTCCTGTATTTTCGCAGTCCAATTGGACTCCTATTATTGTTGAAGGGAAAAAAGCATACTCAATTACAAGCACTGATACCAAAGGTAATAAATGCAACATTCTGTTGTTTTACGATGATGATGAGGCTTGGTTTACAATGCCGGATAAGATAGTAGAACATGATGAGTATCTCGTACCTGTCAAAGTACTGGCACAGTTTGGTGAATATGACGAAAAATTTGTCATTCATACAGTATCATATGACTTTACATATATTGAGGACAATACGCCTGAAACAATTCAACTCTGGGGAAGAAATTGGTCGTGTATGATGAATGATAAGTTAGACCAAAAACTTGACACGATAATCTCTTCTACCATTGTCGTTTGCAGCCTTGGGTCTAGCCCATTTTTTGACTATATAATGAAGAGTCAGGGACCGGTTGTCCT
This sequence comes from uncultured Alistipes sp., assembly GCA_964464465.1. Classification (GTDB taxonomy): domain Bacteria; phylum Bacteroidota; class Bacteroidia; order Bacteroidales; family Rikenellaceae; genus UBA940. Next base: position 15,191 of record CAYXGF010000041.1, read on the forward strand.
TAAATTGCCTACTGCGACGGGAGACTTAATTTTTAGGGTGCCGGTATTAAAGATAAATAGTAATAAATAGTTTTCTTAATAATTGATTATTACGTAATTCACATTCCTATTATTTTGCTATTGCTTTTTTTTGGGCATAGTTATGTATGTCAACTTCGCATCTGGCAGGTTATCGAACCTTTTCATCAGTCAGTTTACATGTGCTGGTTTTGAGTACGCGACAAGTGTTATTCCGTATTATAGAGATGGTTATATCGTCAAAAGGAAATTTGATATTTTGTTAAATAAATAACCTACAATCAAGATAATAAAACACCGGCGCGATAAACAAATTTTCTTTGCTTATCGCGCCGGCGTTTTATTATTTAAGTCTATCGAAGACTGCTAATATTCCTCCTCGTTGAAGAAATTTATACACATTGATTATCAGTATATTATGTAATAACCAACGAAATTTGCGCAAACAAACAGCACTGTCTGAGGCGGCCTGAGGCGAGTGGAGGAATGGATGGATAAACAAACTTTTGAAAATTATTAATAATTACCAGTTTTTAATTCTGCGACTATCTAGATGTGCAGCAGCATAGAAAAGTAAACACTGATTTTCAGTTAATAAAATTCCCCATAATTCTATGCTTTAGGAAATGAAAATCTAAATGTATTGGTTGTATATTTTTCTTTATTATTGCCTGGTGTTATTCCAAAAGTACAATTGCTTCTTGCTATACACTCTTGTATATAATACATACCTAATCCACTACCATCAAGTCTTGCTTTCTTAGCATAATAACCGGACTCGCCTTTTCTTAAAATCAAGTCTATTTCATCCGGCCTAATTGCCAGGCTGCGCATTGTGATAGATACAATTATATCTTTCCAATTAGATGAAAATGAAATTAATATATCACTACTTGGGAATGCATATTTGGTAGCGTTATTCCAAAAATGTCCCATAGCTAAGTTAATTAATTCATAATCAATCAATACCTTATCATAACATTCACCGAAGTTTATCTTTATTCTTTTATCCCAAAAGTCAATTAAGTACGGTTGTATTGATAATTTAACCACTTTATGAATGGAGTGAGT
>CAYXGF010000042.1:0-15453 GCA_964464465.1 uncultured Alistipes sp.
GGCGGAGTTGACCCAGGAGCTGCATATCAGTATTCCCACGATTACAAAACTGGTGAACGAACTGGTTGCGGAGAATATAGTGATGGAGAAAGGAAAAATCGAGACCAACGGCGGTCGCCGTCCGAATATCTTCGGTCTTACGAACTCCACCATCTATTTCGCCGGCGCCAATATCAGCCGTGACAACATACAGTTCGTGATAACTGATATTCACAACAACATAATTTTCGAGGATACGCAGCGCGATTTCGAGCTTGCAGACACTCCGCAGTCGTTGGAGAGAATATTCGAGACGCTGGAACGATTCATAAACAACTGCGGTATCGACCGCGGCAAGATTCTCGGACTCGGCGTCTGCATTGCCGGCCGTGTCAATCCGAGCACCGGCCGCAGTTACATGTACTTCAACTCGGGCGAGCAGTCGTTCAGCGAACTGATTGAAAACCGCATGCAGTTCCGCACCATTCTCGAAAACGACACGAGGGCGAGATGCTACGCGGAGTACAACAACGACCGCAATGCCAAACAGGAGGAGCAGAATATGCTTTATCTGCATCTGGGCCGCGGTGTGGCAATCGGTATAGTTACGGACGGCAAGCTCTATTACGGCAAGTCCGGCTTCGCGGGCGAGTTCGGACACACTCCGTTCTTCGACAACGAGATTATCTGTGCCTGCGGAAAGAAAGGCTGTCTTGAAACCGAGATTTCCGGTATCGCAATCGAGAACAAAATCGTCAAGTTAATCGAGCAGGGCGTCAATACCATTCTGCGTGACAAGTATGAGCGCGGCGAGAACATTCACATCGACGATATAATTGCCGCCGCAAAGAGCGACGACAATCTTTCGATAGAACTTATAGAGGAGGCCGGCGAAAAAGCAGGAAAGAGTATTGCGTTTCTTATCAATATATTCAATCCGCAGACCGTCATCATCGGAGGCAACCTTTCGCGTGCCGGCGACTATATAATGCTTCCGTTGAAGGCCGCGACGAACAAATACTCCCTTAATCTGGTGTACAAGGACACGAAGTTCCGTCTGTCGCAGATGGGAGAGAATGCCGGTGCGCTCGGAGCCGCCATGCTTATCCGCAACCGTATCATAGGCTTGTGTCAGTAATGGCGCCTCTGCTGGAAACGGAGTACATACGCCTCAGAGCGTTGGAGCGCGAAGATATTGAGAGGCTGTATCTGTGGGAAAACGACACCAATATATGGAGCGTAAGTGAGACTTACGCTCCTTTTTCCAAGACGGTGCTCGAAGAGTTCGTCGCATCTCAGCGGCATGACATATATGTCGTCAGGCAGCTTCGCATGGTTATGGAGCGCGTGCAGGACAAGGAGGCTGTCGGTGCTGTCGATATTTTCGATTTCGACCCGCACAGCCGCAGGGCGGCCGTCGGAATACTTGTTTACGACAGGTCGCAAAGAGGCCGCGGGTACGGCCGCCAGGCTCTGGAACTCGTAATGGAGTATTCGCGCTCGGTTCTGGATATGCGCCAGCTGTATTGCGATGTGTTCGCCGACAATGAGGCGAGTCTTGCGCTTTTCGACGGCGCCGGATTCCGCAGAATCGGGGTCAAGCAGTCGTGGTGCCGTGTGGGGGCCGAATGGAAGGATGCCGTCATGTTTCAGAAGCTGTTCTGAAATGATTGCGGAACAGTTTTTGATACCGTTACAGGTATCAAAAGGCTGTTGTGATGAAACAAGAATATTCCGTTGCGCTCGTTGCGGGGGGCGGGGGGCTTATAGGCTCTCATCTTTGCCGCTCGCTTCTCGACAGAGGTTTAGAGGTCGTATGTCTCGATATCCGCTCACGCGAGCAAATTGCCTTTCCTGAAAACGTATGGAATGACAAGAAGTTCCAATACATACGTCATAATGCGATAAATCCGTTCAACATACACTGCGACGTCATATTCAATCTGGCGGCGCGGACGGATATGACGTACAGCAAACAGTATCCGGTCGAGACGTTGAAAACGGATATTATGGGCTGTCTCAATACGTTGGAGGTGGCAAAATACAATGCCGCGCAGTATGTCTTCGCCTCGTCGTCCGATGTATACGGCATTTCGAACGCCAACTCCTATAACGAGATGGCTGTGGGCGGCATTTCATCCGCATCTCCGAAGTACGCGTCGGGCAGCGGAAAGAGAGCGGCCGAAGGTTTGTGCGAGGCATACGGAAGCGAGTTCGGCATAAGGACAAAAGTAGCGCGCCTGTTCAACACATACGGTCCGGAGATGCCGCCAGACAGCTGTATGATAATACCGAAGTTTCTGGTGGCGGCCTTGCAGGACAAGGATTTGGTGGTTTACGGCAGCGGCGGTCAGACAAGAAGTTTCTGCTGGGTGGAGGATACCGTCGACGCCATGATGCGTATCATGGACAACGACAATGCGAATCTGAGCCCTGTCAATATAGGCAGCAGTCACGAGATAACCATCAATGCCCTTGCGCGGAAAATCATAGATATAACGGGCAGCCGCTCGAAAATCATACATGTGAATTCTCCGGTTGATACGCGCCGTCATGAAACGCCCGACATTACAAAAGCGCGGCGGATGCTGTCGTGGTCGCCGCAGACATCGCTCGACGAGGGGTTGAAGAGATGTGCCGAGTATTTGGAGGACAAACTCAAAGTGAACCGCGAGGCTTATGCCCGCTGGATGTGATAATTATATATACTTAAATAGAATACATTATGAAAGAATTCAGAGATTTGATAGCCCGTGACAGCCTTACGATGGTCGATTTTTATGCCACCTGGTGCGGTCCCTGCAAGGCTATGCATCCGGTTGTCGACGAGCTGGCTGGTAAGTATTCAGGTCGCATAGATGTCCTGAAACTCGACATAGATGCGCCGCAGAATCACGACATCACACGACAATATCGCATTTCGTCGGTTCCTACCATAATATTTTTCCGCAAGGGCGAAGTCGTATGGCGCGGCAGCGGAGCCGTGGGGGCCGACTATCTTAAAGGCGTAATAGAAAAACTCGAACAGCGGCAGGAGGCTTAAATGCAGCCTCTCAGACGGCGCTCTTCTTCTTTTCCCACTCCTCGATTGAAGCTGCGTCGTAGCGTCTGTGTTCGTTTTTATGGAACGGAGTCCATACCTGTGCGAAAAACGGATTGCCCGCGGCCACTTCGTCGTAATTCCATGGCGCCGGCATCGGAAGGCATTTGTCGCACCAGTGTCCGCCCTTAAGAACTACACGCGGCGTTGCGTGGAATTCGTGTCCGAACTGGCATCTCCATTTCAAAGGCGAGTCTATCTGCCCCGGAGACATCTTCCCGGACAGGCACTCCCCTCCCCTGAACGCGGCGGCCTCGCGCATATCCTCTATCGTTAGTTCTTCGGTCGGCTTGCTCTCGTCGTAACCGTGGCTGAGTCTTACCGGAGCAGTATCGGGACGGCTCAAATCGAGCGTTTCCCACGTAAGGCGACCTGCCGAGTCTCCTATGTGGGCCGATATTCTGTCGCGGCCCGAGGCATCGTTCCAACTAAGTATTCCGAATGGCGGAGTCTTGGCAAGTCTTTTTACAAAGAATTTGATGACAGATGCCGGTATCAGTTTCGCCATTTTGAAATAAGGCGGAAGCTGTGCGCTCATGCGCCGGAAATATTGGTCGCAGGTGATGTCCTCCCTGAAATGCAGTATATCTTCGAGCTTGTCCGAATCCTCGAACCACTGGCCGTGAAAATTGCGCAGGGCGAACCAGTGCGCATCGAAAATCTTCTCCGGCGGAGGACAGTGCGCCGCTTCGAGCGTTCTGCATTCGAACTCATAGTTGGTCAGACGGAACTGCTCGCCGCTTCCTATGTTGTAGAAGCCTCGCCAGAAATCCTCCGGGACCCACTCCTCGCATACATTGGCCAGCAGTCTGCCCGAGTCCTCCACAGTGGCCCATTCCAAGACGCCGCGCAGGGGTACATGGAACATTATCGGGTCGAAATTTTTCAGTATTCCGGGGTAAAGTATTCCGGATTGCCGGAGCGACACCCAGTACCTGAGTCCCGATTCCGCGAATATGCGTTCGGCTATGGTCTTAGTCACCGCATAGTGGTCGTATATGCTTATGTTTATCGGGTCGCCGGTGCGTCCCCAATGAATTGGCGGGTTGCGGTCTCCGGTCTGGGCGACGGAACCTATGTACACGACCTTGACCTTGTCCGGATTCTTTTGGGCCTTGACTGCCCGCACGATGTTGTCCGCACCGAGTATATTCACTGCACGCGTGGTTCTGGGTTTTGGGTCGGCTTTCGGTGACACCATGCCGCCGACGTGCAGCACGTAGTCCGCTCCGTCCACACCGCGTTTCACATCCTCGTACGAGGTCAAATCTCCCCATACGATTCGTACATTGTCCATGCGTGCGTATTTGCGCAACCTGAGCCGGTTCTTTAAGCTCGGTCTGACGAGCAGCGTTATGCGGAACCTGTCGCTTCGCCGCAACAACTCCATGAATCCGGCCCAGCCCATAATTCCGGTGGCGCCGGTAAGGAAAACGGTCTTTTTCATCTTTTGTTCTGGATTAAATGCTCACCTCGCTCAGGAGATATTTGTGGCATGCTGAGGCTGAGGCGCTGATGGAGCCGAGCAACCCTGTTATGAACATGCGATTGCCGGCGTCTGTCGCGGCATATCTTTCGATTAGCGAGACAAGCGTCCGCATCATGTGCGAGTCGGTGGTCTGTTCCAGAGCCGAAACTATGTGCGAGACGGTCCCGTCGGTTATTTTTCCAGCCGCATTCGGAAAAGAGAGTGATTTGAGTGCTGTCAGCACTATGCAGTAACGTACGTATTCATCGTTGTCCTCTATCCATTCGGATACCGTTTGTTTTACAATTCCGGTCCTGCACAAGAGGAAAGAGGCTACATGTTCGGCTATCTCGATGGTCGTGACGCCGCGAAGCCAGAAACCGACGCCGGCGCTGTCTATCTTGTCCGGCTCCGCTATCGTGGCGGCGGCAAGGCGCAGTTCGCGGACCTGCTGTTTGTAGAGCAGTTCGGCCAGAGAGTGGTTGGGTGCGTACTCTTTGGCGATGCTTCGTATGGTTGCGGCGCTGACACCGTAGCTCAACGGGTAACGTATGCCTTTTGCCTGCATAGATTCGACCATCGCCCCATTCATTTCGGATTTGAGCCGGGACAGCAGGCGAATCATCAGCGTCGTGTTGTCCATTGTCCTATTTGCTTTGTATTGCAACTGTTCGGCCGAGCTGGTAAACAGGAACCGTACGGCTTCCGATTCGGGTGTCCTTGTACATGACATTGCAGTCTGCATTGCCTGCAATACGGTAAAGGCGGTCTTTCGGACCCGGTTTGGCAACTATCGTTATGCCTTCGGTCGAGACGGGGCTGACCGAGATGTCGAGCAGAACGGGTGTGCCGCTCAAATCCGTGCTTTCGAGGATTCCGCTACCCTGGTCGAACCGGCAGATGATGTATGTCTGTTGCTCGTCGTTCGGGACGACGGAAAAATATTCGGTGCTGCGGCACATAGTGCGCTTGCCGAGAAACAGAGCGGTATATTCCTCTTCCAGACGGCTTATCTCTTTCAGTGCAGCGTCGAGTCCCTGTCCGAAGACGTTTTCGCCTGCTTCGCCGGTAATGAGGTCCAGCCTGCTTCTGCGCAGTGCGAATATCTTGTTTGCGGCTTCGGCCGCACGCTGCTCCTGCGACATCTGTTCGTTTGATAGTTTGTCTATCTGCATAGCCGCAACGGTGTTTCGTATTCGGCCGCAGTCCTGGTTTTCGGGTTCGGCCGTAAACTCTCTGTCGGAGACCGTGCAGCCGATTATCGAATACACTGTCTTGTCCGTGAGCGGAGCCGTGACACCGAGATATTTCATCGCATAGCGGGCATAAGGACCGGCCGATAGCGTCTCCTTCTCAACGGTTAGGCTGATATGAATCGTAGTGCTGGGCTGCGAGAGTACGGCTGTGCCGTCCCGTTCGATTAAACCTATCGGTGCGATGACCGGATTTTGGGCCGTGCATATTGCGGCCGAGGCGCCCAGAAGCATTGTCGTAATCAAGAACTTTTTCATAATTCGGTAGTTTTGTCAGCAAAGATAATTATTTAGGTTGCCATATACAACTTTATATCGCGTCGGCCGTTATTGCGGCCGCCTTAAAATTTCAAATAGAAATCTCCTGTCAGTTGTCTGTATGCCTCAGAAAACATGCCGCGCTGTTCGGTCTCGATAGTGAGTTCCTGGCAAAGGCACTCCTGTGCGGCTCTTGAAAATTCCAACAGACGTCTTTTTACAATGCCCTCCGGTGTCGTTCTTACCGAGGTCTGCCGCGACGGATACAATCCGAGCCGTGCGGCCGCAAGGATGATTCCATCCGTTTCCGTTTCGGGTATTACTACCGAGAACCGTCCTTCGGGGGCCATGAGAATATCGGCGCATCGCAGTAAATCGGGATGACTCAACCCTACGGTATGACGCGCTGCCGAACGGCGACTGTCGGGCGGCAGCAGCGATTCGGAGAAGTAAGGCGGATTGGAGACGATGTTGTCGAACCGTCCGTGCAGTTCGGGACGTGCCGCATAGTTCTGTATCGTATCGTGTATGACGCTTATGCGCCCCGGCCACGGAGATTGCGATACGTTCTCCTCCGCTCTGCCGACACTCACCGCATCGCATTCTACCGCATGTATGAGGCATTGCGCGGCGCTTCTCTGTGCCAGCATTATGGCTATGAGGCCGGTGCCGGTGCCGATGTCGAGCGCGAGTCTGTCATCCGGCTCTATGCGGCACCAGGCGCCGAGCAGCGTGCCGTCCGTACCCACCTTCATGGCGCAGCCGTGCTGGCGGATTGTGAATCTCTTGAATCTGAATATTTCGCCGCCCATCGTGATGCCTTATTTCAGAAAACCGTCTATGCCTGCGCCGAAAAGAGAGAAATCGAACCGGACGGGGTCTTCTGCATCGAACTCTCTGAGCGATTCGGTAATCTGTTCGACAGCTTTCCAGTCGTTCTGTTTTCTGCTCAGAAGTCCGAGAGCGCGGCCCATGTTGCCGCTGTGCACGTCGAGCGGCAGGTACAGCGCCGACATCGGAATGCCGTCCCAGAGACCGAAGTCGACTCCGCGGCTGTCCTTGCGCACCATCCACCGCAGGTACATGTTCAGCCTTTTGCACGCCGCACCTTTGTCTATCGAGGAGAGGTGCTTCTCGCAATGGCCGAAACCGTTGCAGCTGAAAAATTCGCGTCTGAATGCGGAAAGTACCTTGCGCATGTCTCCGTATTCGGCGTATCCGGTCTCGAAGAATCGCCCTATTCCGCCGGCCTTGGCGTATATGTTCCTGATGCACCTGACGAACCATTCGAAATCGGTGCCGTTGAATGTCCGGTGAACATACGTATGCAGTCCCGACAACTCGCCCTCCGAGGCATTCATCGTAAAGTCATACGGCGCTCCGTCCATGTATTCCATCATCCTGCGCGCGCTCTTCACGATGGCCTTGCGGTTGCCCCAGGCTATCGTAGCGGCCATGAATCCGCTTATCTCGATGTCGTTTCTGTCGGTGAAAAGGTGCGGAACGGATATCGGGTCGTTTTCTATGAAGTCCGTGTTGTTGTACTTGTCGTGCAGACGTTCCAGCAGGTCTTTAAGTTGGGTGGTTTCCATTTGCTGTTTTAATTATTATGGACCTGTCTATTTCAGGCTTGCAACAAGCTGAGCGAGGCTGCGGTTCGCGCGGCTCCGAGTAGCCGCAAATTATTATGTTTGAAATACGACATGCCAAAAATAGATGATTCTAAATTATTGTTCCGTCGCGCATCACCAGTTTGCGGTCGGCCATATCGGCAAGCTCCTGGTCGTGCGTGACGATGACTACCGTTTGTCCGAGCCGGTCTCTGAGCGAGAAGAAAAGATTGTGTATCTCCTCACGGTTACGGGAGTCGAGATTGCCCGACGGTTCGTCTGCGAAAATTACGGCCGGGGAGTTTATCAGTGCCCGGGCAATCGCCACGCGCTGCTGTTCGCCGCCCGACAACTGTGCCGGCTTGTGCCGTTCCCTGCCTTCCAGTCCCATAAGGCTCAGCAACTCGCCGGCGCGGTTCTCCACCGTCTTTCTGTCGAAGCCGCCGATATATCCGGGCAGGCACACGTTCTCGAAAGCCGTGAATTCAGGCAGCAGATTGTGGAACTGGAATACGAAGCCGATTTTCTTGTTGCGGAACTCAGAGAGGGCCGAATCCTTAATAGTGCTTATGTCGGTGCCGTCGATTGCGACGCTGCCGCCCGACGGACGGCTGAGTGTCCCGAGGATTTGCAGGAGCGTGGTTTTTCCCGCTCCGCTGGCACCGACGATTGCGGCTACCTCGCCTTTGGCGATATGGAACGAGATGCCTTTGAGAACTTCGAGCGTTCCGAAACTTTTGTGCAGGTCGGTGACGGTAATCATTTGTCGTATTGGTTTTTATAGAAGTTGAAAAGCCGTATCACCTCCATGGCCTGCTGTGTGTCGTGCACTCTGAGTATGTCGGCACCGCGCATCAGGCACTCCCAGTGCAGGGCGGAAGTTCCGTTGAGCGCATTCTGTGGTGTGGTGTCCAGGACCTTGTAAATCATGGATTTCCTCGATATACCGGCCAGAATTGGGCATCCGAATTGTTTCAGGGCGTCCATGTGTCTGAGCAGTAGATAGTTTTGTTCGGTAGTCTTAGCGAATCCGAATCCCGGGTCGATAATCACGTCACCAACACCTCTTTTGTGAAGTACGGACAGCTTCGCGCGGAAAAAGTCGGTTATCTCCCCTATTATGTCGTCGTACCGGGTCATCGACTGCATTGTTGCAGGCGTGCCTTTGCTGTGCATGGCTATGTACGGAACGCCGTAATGTGCCGCCACATCCATGATTGCGGAATCGGCTTCCGCTGCGGAGATGTCGTTTATGATACATGCTCCGAATTTGGAAATTACGGTTTCAGCGACCTGGCTTCGGAAGGTGTCTATCGATATGACTGTGTCGGGCGAGATGCTGCGGACTATTTTCACTCCGCGCAAAACGCGGCGTGTCTCTTCGTCCGCCGGAACATCGTCCGCGCCCGGACGGGATGAGTATCCGCCGATGTCTATGATTCTGGCGCCCTGCGACAGAGCTGTCCTGACTCGCGTCTCTATCTCGCTGTCGTTGTAAGTCCTGCTTCCCTCGAAGAATGAATCGGGCGTGACATTGACGATAGTCATCACCGCAGGAGTGGAAAAATCTATATTTGTCTCCCCTATCCTCATCTGCGAAATATTTTGTCCAATTCCGCAACCGCGGCGGCGGTTTGCGCCATATCGGTGTTGTTAATGACATAATCGGCTTTCTGTTCGCGTTCACCGTCGCTCATCTGGCATGCAATGCGTCTTCGTACGGAGTCCGGATTAGCGCCGTCGCGTGCGCAGGCTCTCTCTATTCTTAGATGTTCGGGAGCCGAGACAGTCACTGTACGGTCCACCAGAGAGTCGAAGCCGCTCTCAAACAGAATCGCGCATTCCATAATCACGTAGTCGCAGGACTGCCGTTCGGCCCAGCAGACGAATGCGTCGGCGACGGCAGGATGAACGACAGAGTTGAGTGTCTGCAAAAGTTCGGGTTGCTTGAAAACGAGCGAGGATATGTATTCGCGGTTGAGTGTATCTCCGGCAAAGGCCGCATCTCCGAAAATTTCCGTCATTCGTCGTCTGACGCCGGCATCGCTGCTCATGATTGTTTTGGCGGCCGAGTCGGTGTCGAATACCGGTGCCCCCAGTTCCGAGAATATCTTGCAGACAGTGCTCTTGCCGCTGCCGATACCTCCCGTTATGCCGATTCTAATCATTTGCCTGCGGGTTGAATTCCGGTATTTCCGTAACCGATATTATTCTGAAATTGCTGCCGTTGGCTCTCAGCGACATGACCTTGCCAAGAGATGCGGAATCGATTGCCATGAACGGAGGATTCTGCGAGGGTTTGATTTTGAGCTCGGACGACTTGATGTTTATCTTGCTTCTCAGAGACAGCCGCTGTCCCCACAGGGCCGTTCCCCTGCCCTCCACAAGGCACATTGTCTTCAATTTCTGTCCGTCCACGTTTATGGTGACCGGCATTTCGGTGGTGTAGGTGTATCCGAGTTTGGTCACATACCACAGCGTCAGTGCTGCGAACAGCAGTACGACGAATACCGGCGAAACGAGCCGCCGCAGAAAATTACGGAATCTGTCTTTCATTCTAACCATGTTGCTCCCGTGTATTTATTTACAAATATAGCAACATATTTGCGAAGTATCAATAAAAAAACGGAGAATCGCAGATAAATGCGTTCTCCGTTTCTTTAAGTCCTGTGAGAGTTTGTCTGCTACTCAGCGGCCTCGGTTTCGATTTCAACCTCCTCGGCGGCAGGAACAGTAACCTGATTCGGCAGCAGGCCTTCCTGCGATGCGCTCTGGTTTTCGATAAGCGCTTTTTCTACACCGCTCTTGCTTATAGCGACTCTTTCGCTGGGCATGAACATCGTGGCGGCCAGAGAGAAGACAAGAATGGCGACAGCCAGTCCCCAAGTGGATTTTTCAAGAAAATCTGCTGTCTGGCGAACGCCCATGACCTGATTCGAGACACCGAAATTCGCAGCCATTCCGCTTTTGGGGCTCTGTGCCAGAACTGCCAAAACCAGCAATACGCTTGCGATGAGAATCAATACAATGAAAAAAATGTACATCTTTGTTTTATTTTAATTGTTTATTTTCTTTGTCCATATCGTTCGATAAGTTCGGCAAAATAAATACTTTTTTTCGGATATAGCAAACTTAATCGACGATATATCTCGCAAGCCTGTTCAAAAAGTCCTTGTTGCAGATATACTTCCGCCAGTTCTTCGGTCAGAAGCTCGTCATCATCGACAATGAAATTATCCGTCTCGGCCACCTGCGCCTCGTCTGCCTTTTCGTCTATCCTGTAATCGCCGCTGTCGAGAAACCGCTCTATTATGCAGTCGTTGTACGCCATCTCGATCTGCTCAGGGGATGCCTCTTCGCAGATGCCGCCATGAAACATTCCGTGCATGAAAAGTCGCGAATCGGAGGCGCCGTCGCGTGCGGCGCGAATGATTCTGGGTGTGACAAACCATCCCCAGCCATTTATGACGGATGTCAGCTCTTCGGCGTCAAGGCTGTCTGTCTCTCCTTTTATATATTTCTTGAATTCGTCCATCTACCAGTTGGATACACATGCGTTGAATATGTCTTCGGCGAGTTTGTCCACTATCTCCTGTATCAACTCCGGTTCAACGGATTGCAGGAGCTGGTTGGCGTCATATTCTGCATAGCCTGAAAACGATTTGTTGAAGTTCCATTGCGGCTCTATGGCATTCGTAAAACGCACCTGCACATTGATTGTCAGACGGTTCATGAGCGCGTATTCGTCGCTGGATATGGAGGTCGGAGCCGAAACGTAATTCGTAATCTCGCCTTCGAGGGCCAAATCGCCGCCTTCGCGCACCTGGTCGAGGTTGGTCTGCCGGGAGAATTTCTCCTTCAAGGCGTCGGTCAGCGTCGAACTCAGAATCGGGGCGACCATTGTGGCGTTGTTAGGGAAATAGGCTACACTGAACGTTCTGGCTTCCGGAGGAATCGAGGCGCCCGACAGGGAGACCACGATTCTGCAACCGGTGAAACAGACCAGTACACAGAGCAGCGTGAGCAGTATTTTCGAAAATCGGCAGGACATATTTCGGCTTTTTTTAAGAGATTCCCAATTCCTTCATCTTGCGGTAAAGCGTACGTTCGGATATGTACAATATTTTTGCCGCCTCTTTGCGTTTGCCTCCGCAGCGCCGCAGCGCACTGAGAATCGATTCGCGCTGAGCCTGCTCTTTCGTCAGTTCGATGCCGGAGGGCTGCTGTTCGGTTACATCCTCGCTCTCGGCAAATGCCACCTCGTGCGGCGGAATCGAAACGGCGTTTCTCGGCAGCAGTCCGGCGATGTCAGATGTTATCGGACGTTCAGGGGCCGTGTAGCCGTTTTTCAGTTCGGAGAGCATGCGCTTGACCTCGCCTATGTCGTTGCGCATGTCGAAAAGTATGCGGTACAGAATCTCACGCTCGTCTCCCGACATGTCGAGTTTGCTGCCCATGGATATGGGGGCGGAGGTCTGCAACGGAAGATAACGGCGTATTATAATCTCGTTTATCTCCCGGCTCTCTTCTATTGCCGATATCTGTTCGGCAACGTTTTTCAGCTGTCTGACATTGCCGGGCCACGGATATTGTTCGAGTACGTTTCTGGCTGCGGCATCGAGCATGATTGCCGGCATGCGGTAGCGGGCGGCGATGTCGGAAGAGAATTTGCGGAAAAGCAGATATATGTCCTCTTTCCTTTCCCTGAGCGGCGGAACGGTTATGGGAACCGTGCTCAGTCTGTAAAACAAATCCTCCCTGAAACGGCCGGATGCGATGGCGTCCTGCAAGTTGACATTCGTGGCGGCGATGACCCTGACGTCTGTCTTCTGTACTTTTGCCGAACCGACACGTATGAACTCTCCTGTTTGAAGTATTCTGAGCAGACGCACCTGCGTAGAAGCCGGCAGTTCGGCTATTTCATCGAGAAATATGGTTCCGCCGTTGGCCTCCTCGAAATATCCCTTGCGGGAGTCCACGGCTCCGGTGAACGCTCCTTTCTCATGTCCGAACAGTTCGGAATCGATGGTCCCTTCCGGAATAGCCCCGCAGTTGACGGCAATGTATTTGTTGTGTTTGCGTGCGCTGTTGGCGTGAATCACCTGCGGAAAAAACTCTTTTCCGACTCCGCTCTCGCCCGTTATAAGTACGGACAAATCGGTAGGCGCGACTTTTACGGCGGTAATCAAAGCCCGGTTAAGGACTTCGCTGCTTCCGATGATGCCGAATCGTTGCTTTATGCCTTGAATTTCCAGCGTGTTCATTAAATCGACTTTAAATTTAAGGTATCAGACGAAGCTCGGGGGCGCCGCTGACTGAAAATCCGTAAATCATTACGGCAAGCGCAATGGCAGCCATGATGATTGCCGCTATAAGTAACGTATCGGTACGTTTTTTATTATTGGCCGGCCGTCTGGCGGGTTTGTTCGCCGGTTTCCGTACGGATGCGGGGCCCTGTTTCGGCGCAGCGGCAGGGGGTGTCTTGACCGAAGGACGCTGTGCGGAAACTGTGGTCCTGGGTGCCGCAGGTTTCGTGGCAGACGCTGCCCGGGGCACGGCATCGGACCGGAAGTCTATTTTGCCTCCCCCTTTGAGACTCATCGTTCCCAAGCCTTTGATATGTATGCTGCCGCTTGTCTGCAAGGCGTGTTTTATCTCGAAAATGAACCGGTCTATCACTGCGGCGGCCTCCACCTCGGTGTAATCCCCTTTCCGGCGAACCAGCGAAGACAGCACGCCGTCATCGCCGCGCAGTATCTCGACGAATGCGATTTGTCCGTCCTCCTTACGTATGAAAGAACCGAATCCCGGGACTGTTATGCGCTTGTCGTGCCTAAGATAGTCACATATGATTTTGCTTACCATGCTCACTCCTCCTTGCCATTTGACGCCTCAAAAATACGATTTTTTTGCGTAATAACCTAAAAAGCCGTTTTGAAATGTTCTTATGACGCGGCTGCGGGTGCGGCCTGCGCAATCCAATGCATTGCAACATATGCGGGAAACGTATTCTGAAAGCGCCCGAATCTCTTTTTGGCCGGAATAATTGCTTATTAAAAAAAGATTCACCTATTTTGCATCGTAATTGCTGGTGCGATTCGTCTCGGCTACTTCCGGATTTTTTCGGCAATGTGGCTCGGCCGGATTGACGGCGCCCGCATCGATAAACGGAATTACTTCATTTGACATGAAAAACAAATACATCGACCTAATCGAACAGACTTTCGATTTTCCGCAGGACGAATTTACTGTAACGGACAACGAACTCAATTTTCACGACGTGCCGCTGATGGATATAATAAAGCAGTACGGAACTCCGCTTAAAATCACATATCTGCCCAAAATATCGTCGCAGATTAACCGTGCCAAGCGCCTGTTCAATGTCGCTATGGCCAAGGTCGACTACAAGGGCTCGTACAATTACTGTTACTGTACCAAGAGTTCGCATTTCTCGTTCATACTCGAAGAGGCCCTGAAAAACGACATACATCTCGAAACTTCGTCGGCTTACGATATACATATTATAAATGCCCTGTATGATTCGAATATCATAAATAAGGACAGGTATATCATATGTAACGGATTCAAACGGCCGCAGTATGTCGAGAACATCGCGCAGCTGGTGAACTCGGGATTCTGCAACACCATACCCGTTATCGACAACAAGGAGGAGATTGATTTGTTCGATTCCGCGTTGCAGAAAAAGTGCCAGATAGGAATACGCATTGCGAGCGAGGAAGAGCCGAAATTCGATTTCTACACTTCGCGTCTGGGTATCAGATACAACGACATTGTCGACTTCTATAAGGGTAAAATCAAGAACAACAGGAAGTTCAAGCTCAAAATGCTGCATTTCTTCATCAATACCGGAATAAAGGATACGGCATACTACTGGAATGAGCTGAACAAATGTATAAATGTTTACTGCGAACTTAAAAAGGTGTGTCCCGATTTGGACTCACTGAATATCGGCGGAGGATTCCCTATTAAGAACTCCCTTGCGTTCGAATACGATTACGAGTACATGACAGAGGAAATCGTGGCCCAAATCAAACATCTGTGCAACATGAACGATGTGCAGGAACCGAATCTGTTCACTGAGTTCGGCTCGTTTACCGTCGGCGAAAGCGGCGCTGCACTCTACTCTATCGTGAATCAGAAGCAGCAGAACGACCGTGAGTGCTGGTATATGATAGACAGCTCGTTCATCACTACCCTGCCCGATACGTGGGGAATAAACCAGCGATACATCATGCTGGCGATTAACAACTGGGACAAGGAGTATCAGCGGGTGTTCCTGGGCGGACTCACATGCGACAGCGAGGATTATTACAGCGGAGAGTCCCATACGAATGCCATATTCCTGCCCAAGCTGATTCCCGGCGAAACGCAGTATGTCGGATTTTTCCATACCGGAGCCTATCAGGAATCAATAGGCGGATTCGGCGGTATCCAGCATTGTCTGACCCCGGCTCCAAAACATATAATTATCGATAAGGACAAGGACGATAATGAATATTATACGCGCCTTTTTGCCAAAGAGCAAAGTTATCGTTCAATGATGCGCATTTTGGGGTATTAAAATAAATGTTGATTTTCAGCCGATTAAGAACGGAGCGAAAAATAAAATGATTTTTTTTGAAAAAAGTTGCTCGGAAAATTTGGAGATATCAAAATTTGGCGTACCTTTGCATCGTCTTCGAAAGGACAACGGTTCTAAAAAAGAGATTGGGAGCTTAGCTCAGCTGGTTCAGAGCGTCTGCCTTACAAGCAGAGGGTCGGGGG
>CAYXGF010000043.1:0-15426 GCA_964464465.1 uncultured Alistipes sp.
GGGATAATGGAACGGCAATATATGTATCTTTGCGCCGTGTCGGGCGTATTCTACATACTGTTGTTCTATCTTCTCGGAAGTGTCCTGTCTGCCTTTACAGGCGGCCTGATACCCGGAAACATCATTGGTATGGTAATGCTCTTTGCCGCTTTGCGCTTCAAGGTGGTGCGGCCGCGCACTGTCGAACCTGCAAGCCGTTTTCTGCTCGACAACATGGCGATGCTTTTCGTGCCTCCCGGTGTCGGACTGCTCGTGTCCTATTCGCTGATTGAACGGCATCTGTGCGCCGTAATAGTTGCCGGAACGCTCAGCACTGTTATGGTCATCGTTCTTGTGGGATGGATTCAACAAATTCTGGGGCGTAAGTTATGATTGGGCATATTCTGGATTCCGATATTTTCATTCTGACTCTGTGTGTGGGCACATATGTCGCTGCGGCGGAACTCTCGCGCAGGTTGCGGCTGCGGATTCTGCATCCCGTTCCGGTGACGATAGCATGTATGATTCTGTTCTTGAAGCTGTCGGGAATCACTTATGAGAGGTTCTGCGATGCGACCTCCGTTCTCGGGTTTCTGCTGAATCTTTCGGTCGTGTCGCTCGGCTACCTGCTGTATGAGCAAATAGGCTATCTGAAAGGACATGCCGTTTCCATATTGACATCCGTGACGGTGGGCAGTACGGTCGGTATCACGAGTGTCGTCTGCATAGTCAGGTGGCTGGGGGCTGACGATGCGATAGCTCTTTCTATTGCACCCAAATCCGTGACCGCACCCATTGCAGTAGCCATATGCGAATCGGTAGGCGGAATTCCGTCGCTCACATCGGTTATCGTTGTTGCGACCGGAATATTGGGCAGCATCATAGGACCTTTTGTCCTGCGCAAGGCCGGAATAACCGATTCGATAGCCCGTGGGCTTGCGCTCGGGTCGGCCGCACACGGCATCGGAACGGCCCGTGCGATAGAGATTGGTGCTCTTGAAGGAGCTGTGAGCGGGCTGGCGATAGGACTGATGGGTATCGCCACGGCAGTTGTTATGCCGGTCCTGAAATCCTGGCTTTTTTGACACGCAGAGTGAAGGATACCGCGCACAGATAAAGCGCGCACAGCAGAAGCACGCCGAGAGCTCCTGCGTGGCTGCCGGAGCAGAATCTGACAGCATACGACATTGCGGGTGTGACGAAGGCGCCGCCGCATATGGCGGTAATCATAAGTCCGGAAATTTCGTTCTTGCGGCTTTCGTGCCTCAGCATCGCCTCGTTCAACAGTATAGGGAATATGCTCGAACATGTCAGTCCTATGATTCCTGTAAGGCACAGTATGGCGGTTTCGCTGACCGAAATCATCAGTGCGGCCACGGATGCGGCCATCACAGCGGTGCATATCCTGAAATACCTCACTGCGTCCATTCGTGTAAGTATCCATACTCCTGCTACGGCTCCGGTCAGACGGCAGAAGAAGTACGGCATCGGAGCGTGCGACACTCTGGCAACAGATTCCGGGAGTGAGGCGTTCAGTCCCAGGCGCTGCATCAGCAGCTGTGCGGATTCCGTATTCGTGCCTATGTCTACTCCTATAAATGCCATCATCGCAAAGAACAGCATGAGGGTGGTTCTGTCACCCAGAAGGCGGAACGTTCCGCTGACGGACGATGCGGGTGTTTTGGTTTCGCGCGGTACGGACTCGAAACTCAGCCATGCGGCCGACAGCAGTGTCAAGCCTGCGTACAGAGCCATCACGAGGCGCCAGTCACCCCATATCCGCGCAGCTGTCGATGCTATGTATGGTCCGGACAGGGAGCACAGCGACCGGCAGAACTGTCCGACAGTCATGATGCCGGTCATGTCGCGCTGTTCGACAACGTTTGTCAGCAGCGGGTTTATGGATACCTGCAAGACGGTGTTTCCGATACCCATGAGCGCAAATCCCGTTATGCAGGAGACGAAACTGTAATGTACCAGCGGCGTAATCAGTCCTGCGAATGTGAACGCCATGCTGAGCAGCACCGTGTTCTTGCGTCCCATGACATTCATTAGCCATGCGGAGGGGACTCCGAGAAACAGAAACCATACCAGAAGTGCCGTGGGCAGGAATCCGAACACCTCGGCAGGATAGGCACCCGAAAAATCGGCCTGTACATAGCTTGTAGATATGCCGGCCAGGTCCATGAATCCCATTACGAAGTAGCAGAACATCATGGGTGCGACAGTCCTGTACGGAATTTTAGCCGGCATGGTCATTTAAGAATTTTCAGCGGTTGAATGATTACATTGTCCTCTCCGTTGCCGTGACATTCGGCGACTATGCGGACGGCTTTTACGGGCTGCGAGACATCGATGCAGGCCCGTCCCGAGTTAAGCGCGGCTGCGTGCGTGAAATTCTGTCCGTCACTGCTCGTCTCGACATATCCGGCCGTAATCAGGCATCGTGGCAGGTGTGAGTAGCCTGTGACTATCTCTATTCTGCCGCATGTCAGAGCCTCCCCGAACGTGAAGAGAAACCAGTCGCCCTCCGTGCAGGTACGTTTCGTGCGGGCTTGTCCGGCGTATCGCTCTGCGTTCGAGTAGGGATTCCTGTCGCTCTGGGGCATGGAGCTTGTCAGCGTGACGGACGGATATGCGGGTGCTGCTTTCTCGCTCTTTTCAGGTTCTGTGCGGTAGCCGATACCCATTGCATCCAGCCGTTTCGTGTGTGCGTCCAGCCGCGAGGAGAAGTGTTTCCACGAACGCTGGGCCTGCGGAGTCCATGCGATTTCGGAAAGAGCGCACAGGCGTGGAAAAATCTGGTAATCCATGAATCCGTGTCCGTTGCTCAGATAGAGTTCTGTCCAGAAAGCGCCTTCCACTCCTGCGATGCAGTCCGTCTGCTCGGGCGAGAGGCCTGTCTGTGCGAAGTCGAACGAGTAGCACTTTCCCGTATCGAAGATGGCGGCCCACGTATGTCCGGGCTCGTCGGCCGACTGCCGCATGTCGAAATAGAAATATTTGCCGGGCATTATTATCGTGGCATATCCTTTCGAGGCGGCTTTCCGGACCGAGGCCATGTCTTCCCAGCAGTGAACCCTCGTGTCTTCCGGCAGCGCTCCGCCTTCGGCGGCTTCGTTCCAGACGGCCGCTTTCTTGCCGTTCCGCGCGAGAATCTCGGCAAGACGCACCATGAACATGTTCTGCAACTGGGCCGGTTCAGTAAGGCCGTTCCTCTGCATCTCGCTGCGGCATGACGGGCATTTCAGCCATTGCCCGCCGAACACCTCGTCGCCGCCAATGTGTATGTACTGCGACGGAAAGAGCATCGCCACCTCGCGGAGTATATCCTCCAACAGGGCGTAGTTCTCCTGCCGCGACACGCACCACACGTTGCGCATGTCGTATCCGGCGGATGCGGACAGGTCGGGACGGTAGTCGCACAGTATCTCCGGATGCAGCAGCGCGATTGTCCGGCTGTGCCCCGGCAGGTCTATTTCCGGAATCACCTCTATGTTGCGCACAGCGGCGTAGTCTATTATCTCTCTTATCTCGGACTGCGTGTAATATCCTCCGTATTTCCTGTCCCACTCTCCGTAAACGGCCCGTACCGGTGAATCGCCTCCGCGGAATCCACCCGTGCAGGCCAGTTCCGGATGCGATTTGATTTCGATGCGCCACTCCTCGTCGTCGGTCAGATGAAAATGGAACTTGTTGAGTTTATGGTATGACATGTTGTCTATAAAACGCAGCACGTCGTCCTTGCTTACGAATGTCCGGGCAACGTCGAGGTGCATGCCGCGGTAGGGGAACTGCGGCCAGTCGTTTATTATTACATTGTCCACCGTAAGCGTGCTCCCTGCGGCGTTTTTCCCGTACACCTGTTCCGGCAGCAGTTGCAGCAGCGTCTGGATGCCGTTGAAAAGTCCTCCGTAGTCCTTTCCCGTTATCTCTATTCTGTCGTCGTAGACAGAGAGCCTGTAACCTTCGCCGGGCATGTCCGAGAGCGGGTCGATGTTCAGCACTATATTGCCCTTCTGCCGCGGAATGAGCGACGGTGGCTGCACTGTGCGGCACGGAAGGTAGTCGCACAGATATTCGGCCAGTGGCCGGGCCGCCGGTACGGCATGGATGATGCGGGTCTGCGGCGTGATGCTGAAACTGCCGTTCATCTCCGTCACCTTGACCGGTTTCGGTATGACATCTATTCCGAAGGAGCTGACACTCGTCAGTATTGCGCAAATCAATAATACGGCTCTCATAGGCGATGAATCTTTTTTCATTATCACAAATTTACATTTTTAATCCTAATATCATACCTTTGCAAGACGCAAATAGAATAAAAACATGGAAAACAGGAAACTTGCGGCCATGGCCCGCCTTCTGGAAGTTATGGATACCCTGCGGCAGAAGTGCCCGTGGGACAGAAAACAGACTTTCGAATCGTTGCGCAGCAACACCATAGAGGAGACATACGAACTTGTGGATGCAATCTCTGCGGGCGACATGTCCAATATCCGCGAGGAGTTGGGCGACCTGCTGCTACATATCGTTTTTTATTCCAAAATGGGCGAGGAACAGGGCAGCTTCGATTTCGCCGATGTAGCCGACAAGGTCTGCGACAAACTCATCTACCGCCATCCGCATGTGTATGCCGATGTGCACGCCGATACGCCGGAGGAGGTGAAGCACAATTGGGAGCAGCTCAAACTCAAAGAGAAAGACAAGAAGAAACGCGGGGTTCTCGGCGGTGTGCCGTCGAGTCTTCCCTCGATGGTGAAGGCATACCGCATAGGCGAGAAGGCCGCAGCCGCCGGATTCGACTGGGAAAAACGGGAGGATGTCTGGGACAAGGTGCGCGAGGAGATGGCCGAGGTCGAGGCCGAGTTTAAATCCGGAGACAGGGATGCGCTGGAAGGCGAAATAGGCGATCTGTTTTTCGCACTGGTCAATGTTTCCCGGCTCTACGGCATAGACCCCGAGCAGGCGTTGCAGCGCACGAACCGTAAATTCATCGAACGTTTCGGACATATCGAACAGGTGGCAGGGCAGCGCGGCATTGCGCTGAGCCAGATGACGCTTCAAGAGATGGAGGAGGCGTGGTGCGAGGCTAAAAAATCATAAGTGTTGTATATCGTAATACGGACAGAGTGACCATGAAAAAGATTTTGATGACGGCTTTTGCGGCCATGTTCGGTCTGACGGCTCTTGCCGGACAATATCCTTCCAATATTATCGGAGTAAGGACCGGAATGAATATTTCGACTATGAACCGTTGCATTGTCGGCAGCGGCGGCGAACGCGTCTCGCTTAATGACGGCCGGCGTCCGAAGGTGGGCTGGAATATAGGTGTAGTGGACCAGATTCTGCTGCTCGATACATCGCCCCTCTATCTGGAACCGGGCGTTTTTCTTACGAACAAGGGCGGCGGATACATGCGCCGGAGCGGCGGTGTGAAGAATATCTATCGTCTGGGAGTCTCGTATCTTCAAATTCCGGTAAATGTATCGTATCATATTTATGTCGGCGATTTTACCATACAGCCTCGGGCCGGACTCTACTATGCGCTCGGACTGTGGGCCAGGGATGTTACCGTGAGCAAGGTCGGTGCGCAGCGCAACAAGGTGATTGTGAATCCGTATGGCAGCGGCGCTGCGACTATGGGCCGCTCGGATTTCGGCATGCAGATAGGTCTGGGGGCGACATACATGCACAACTATTATTTCGGATTGGAATGGGAGAGCGGATTTGTCAACATGTCCAGAGTCGCAGGCCGCAGGGATACCAATGTCAGCAATTTCAGAATAGAGTTCGGATATAATTTCTAAAGTATCTATAATATACGACTTTACAGCAAGGCTGATTTAACGGGTTCATAGTGCTGGAAGGAGCCTGTGAAGGTTCAGAGCGAATGAAGTGAGCGGGCTTTCGCAGGCTCTTTCCAGCGCGCTTATGCAGAGGCGCAAAACTTTGACGGACCGGATGTATTGACATACGGCCCGTCCTTTTTTTGTGTCTGTATCTGCCTGTAATGACTATAAAATGTTCGAAATGTCCGATTTGCCGGACGGCCGAAATACCTCGTTTTTTTATTGAATATCTTTGGCGGGCTGGAAAAAGTGGCATTATTGGTGTAATGTTTGCATTTTCACGGCGATAGACCTTAGGTAAACACGATAAACAAAATATCAAGATGAAAAAGATTCTATTGGCGATTGCTTTTTCGGCGACCGTATTCTTAGTCGGAGCGCAGTCCGGAGATGTTATCACTTTCGAGGAGGCGTTGCAGATGACCATGGAGCGCAACCCGACAATCAAGGCACTCGAATATTCGCAGCGGGCGGCCGAGATGCAGCGCAAGTCCGCTGTCGGTCTGCGTATGCCCAAGATAACCGTTGCAGGTAACTATACCCATCTGGGCAGCGACATGGACATAAGTCTCAACGATACCAAAAGTCAGCTTGTCGGCGGAATGACAGACATGCTCACCGGTATAGGCCAGTCGGGGCTTGTTCCGCCTGCCGTGCTGGGCCCCATATCCGGAGCCTTGTCGCAAATTGGAGGAATGGACTGGACGATGACCCTGCAACAGAAAGACCTGGCTTTTATCGGCGGTGCGGTCGTGATGCCGGTGTTCATGGGCGGAAAAATCAATGCAGCCAACAAAGCGGCCCGCATACAGGAACAGACGGTGTCGGTTCAGGGAGATTCCGAACGCAGCGCTCTCGTATCCGAGCTGGTGACGCGTTATTACGGTCTTGCTCTGGCCTTGCAGGTTGAGCAGGTGCGCCAGCAGGTGGTCGACGGGGTGCGTGCGCATCTCGAAGATGCGAGGGCATTGCAGAAAAACGGTATCATATCGAGTGGCGAGGTTCTGTATGCGGAGTACAAGATGTCGGAGGCTGAGAGAGAGCTGTCTGCGGCGCGTTTGCAGGTGCGCACCATCCGTGAGGCGTTTTCGAATACGGTGAACAATGCGGCCGAGTTCGTGCCCGTTTCGGCCATGTTCATAGTCGAGGATATCGAAGATGTGGATTACTACAAGTCCATGGCCCAGCAGAACAATCCGCTGTTGGAGCAGGTGTCTCTCAAAAAGGATTTGGCCCGGCAGAATGTCAAGGCTCATCTGTCCGAATTTCTTCCGCAGGTGGTTGCGATGGGCGGCGGAACGTTCTACAATTATCAGGTTTCGGATTTGGTTCCGCGCTGGGCTGTCGGTGTAGGTGTGAGTCTGACCATCTTCGACGGAACCAGCCGAGAGTTCAAGTACTCCTCGGCGAAGAATACCGTCCGTCAGGTCGAGGCCATAGAGACCAAGGCCCGCAGTCAGATAGACGTCCTTATCGACAATCTGTACAATCAGCTTGCGGATTACAGGAATCAGATACCATCGATAGAGGCCTCCATGGCGTTCGCCGGTGAATATCTGAGAATCCAGAATGCCTCTTTCAGGGAGGGTATGGCCTCTTCGACCGATGTGATAGATGCCGAACTCAATCTGGCCAAGGCGCGTGTGGAGCGCATGCAGGCCGCATATAATTACGATGTTACGCTGGCCCGTCTGCTCGAAGCCGCCGGAATCAGCGACAGTTTCGCGGCGTATGCCTCGGGAGCGTCTTCCAAACAAATCAGATACGAATAAAAAAGAGAAAATATCGAAGATTATGAAAAAAGGAAACATTATCGGTGTAGTCATAGCCGTAATCGTTGTTGTGGCTGTCGTTTCGGTTATCAGTTGGTTCGTAACCAAATCCACACCCGAGATATTGCAGGGTACCGTCCAGGCTACATCTTACAAGGCCTCGTCGAAAGTTCCCGGCCGTATCGAGGAGATGCTCGTTGCGCAGGGCCAGCACGTGTCCGAAGGCGAGCTTCTGTATGTGCTCTCCATTCCGGAGGTCGATGCAAAACTCCGTCAGGCTGAGGCTGTCCGCAGTGCTGCCGCGGCGAAAGACAAGGAGGCGCTTGCCGGTGCGCGCGTGGAGCAGATTGAGGCGGCATACAATATGTGGCAGAAGGCCGAGGCCGGTCTCGTGCTCGCACGCAAGACTTTCGACAGGGTGCAGAAACTCTACGACGAGGGTGTGGTTCCGGCACAGAAGCTGGATGAGGCACAAGCCAATTTGCAGGCTATGCAGGCTACGGCTTCCGCAGCCCAGTCGCAGTACAGAATGGCCAAGGCCGGAGCCCGCAAGGAGGACAAGGAGGCTGCTGCGGCCCTTCTGGCCCAGGCGGAAAGCGTCGTGTCGGAGGCCGAGTCGTATGTCCGTGACGCCTGTGTCTACGCGCCTGCTTCGGGAGAGGTCTCTTCCGTAATCGCCCAGGCCGGCGAGCTTGTCGGCAGCGGTTATCCGGTCGTTGCGATTCTCGACATGTCGGACCAGTGGGTGTCGTTCAATATCAAGGAGGACATGCTGCCAGGCATAACGATAGGCAAACGTTTCACGGCTTATGTTCCGGCGCTGAACGCCGACGTGGAGTTGGAGGTGTATTATATCGCTCCGCAGGCTGATTTCGCGGTGTGGGCGGCGACACGTACCCGCGGCGGATTCGATGTTCGTACGTTCAATGTCAAGGCCCGGCCCGTTCAGATGCCCTCAGCATTGCGTCCCGGCATGAGCGTGCTGGCACAGTGGGATAAAATCAGATAGAGGAGAGCTGCACGATGAAATTTTTGCGTCGTACATATGCAGTGCTGGACAGAGAGTTGCACCGGATTGCAAGATACCCCGTCTATTGGGTCGTGATGATTGTCCTGCCGCTTCTCTCGTTCGCATTCTTTGCGGTGCTGTTCAGCAGCGGAGTGCCGCACAACATTCCGGTTGCCGTATTGGACGAGGACAATTCGGAACTCTCCCGGACTGCGGTATCGATGATAGACGCCACGCCTACGGCCGAGGTGCGTTATAATATACAGTCGATGGAGCAGGGCGAGGCAATGATGCGTTCCGGCGATATTCAGGCCATTATTCTTATTCCGGCCGATTTTGAGAAAGACATTTACAGTCTCACGCAGACGCACATCGAGGCCTACATAAGTGCCCTTAACATCTCGGTGAACGGCCTTCTGACCAAGGATATACAGACGGCAGTGGTGACATTCTCCACCGGAATACAGATTCAGACGCTCATGAAGCAGGGAATGTCAGAGGCGCAGGCCTACACTCAGGCGATGCCGGTAAGTTTCGACAAGCATGTGCTGTTCAATCCCTACACCAATTATGCTTACTATCTGCTTCCGAGTTTTCTGCCTATGATGCTGCTTATCTTTACCATCATGGCTACAATATTCGCCATCGGCACCGAACTCAAAGGCTCGACTGCCGGCGAATGGTTCCGTGTGGCCGAAGGGTCGGTAGGTGCTGCGTTAATCGGAAAACTTCTTCCCGTCACGGTCATGATGTTCATGATGAGCGTGGTGATGAGTCTTGTCATGTTCGTCATAGTTGGCGTGCCGATGAACGGCAGCTTTCTGCTGTTCACGCTCGCAGGATTCGAGTTCGTGCTCTGTTACCAGGCTATCGGTGTGATGATAATAAGCATTTTCAGCAATATGCGTCTTTCGCTGTCGGTAGGCGGCGGTTATTCGGTTCTCGCATTCACATTCTCCGGACTCACATTTCCTCTTATGGCGATGAGTCCTCTGGCCCGGGGGTTCAGCCGCATATTTCCGTTTACGCTCTATACGGACATATTCGTCGACCAGGCCATGCGCGGTGCTCCGGTCATTTATTCACTGCGGGACATGGCATGGATGTCGTTGTTCATAATACTTCCGTTGCTTGCGCTTCCGCGGCTTAAACGCATAGCGACCGATTCTAAATATTGGGGGAGGATATAGTCATGAGATTGAAAGAAAGGATGCGCGCCGGATGGTTGGAGTTCCGCTCGATAGTGCGTAACGAATACAAATATATTTTTTCGGACGAAGGTATAATACTGGTGCTTGTCGTGGCTCTGATTCTGTATTCCACCGTTTATTCCTATGCCTATAAGAATCAGGTGTTGCGTGATATCCCTATCGGAGTCGTCGATATGGACCACAGCGAGGCGAGCCGGTCGCTCAGCGGGCTGTTCGACGCCGGAGCCAGCACGTTCGTGGCATATAATCCGGAGAGTATGGACGAGGCGCGCGATTTGTTTTTCGCCCGCAAGATATACGGTATAGTGTATATCCCGCAGGGATATGAGAAAGATGTGCTCAGCGGCGTTACGGCCCATGTGGGCGTGTATGTCGATGCGAGTTATTTTCTTATGTACCGCAACGTTTTCGCCGAAGTTGTCAGCGGAGTCAATCTGACCGGTGCGACCATAGAACTGGACAGACTCGTTGCCGGCGGAGTGAACCTGCCGACAGCGGAGGTGGTTGCCCAGCCTGTGGCGTTCCAATCGCACGCTCTGTTCAATCCCTATCTGGGATACGGAACTTTCGTCATGCCGATTATCATAATGGTAATCATTCAGCAGACCCTGCTTATAGGCATAGGCATGATAGGCGGTTCGTGGCGGGAATTCGGATTGTACCGCTCTCTTGCGCTTCCGGGCCGCAGGAGGCTGTCGATGATGCCTATCGTTCTGGGCAAGAGCATGGTGTATGCCTCGATTTATGCCGTTACCATGACGTATGTGCTGGGGTTCCATTACGTAATGTTCGGATATCCGATGAACGGACGGCTGACTACGATAATCGCATTCCTGGTTCCGTATGTTTTCGCCTGCATATTCATGGGTATAGCTGTCTCGACCCTTTTCCGTTACCGAGAGAACTCTCTGCTGCTTATGTTGTGGACCTCCATCCCCATATTGCTTCTTACGGGAGCATCGTTCCCCGGAGAGTCGATTCCGCACTGGCTGATGCTCCTCGGCAAGATATTCCCGAGCAGCAGCGGTGCCGACGGTTTCATACGCATTCAGACTACCGGAGCGTCTTTCGAGGAGGTGCTTCCGCAGTTCAAGATGCTGTGGGCGCTCTGCATCATCTATTTTCTGCTGGCATGTCTTGGCATCCGCCGGGTGCTTGGCAAGGAGGAGGCGATGTGCGAACAGGAAATGGGTAATGCATCCGCCGGTTGATTCATTCTGCCGGTTATAAAATAAAAAGGTATCTATATACAATATAGTACGGCATATCTAACAACGTGGCATATAAGCACCGGAAGCTTCCTGGCAATTTTTAATGTAGGGGTAGTGTGTATAATGCGGGCTGAGCCTGCGAAGGTGCTGAGTGAATGAAATGAGCGGGCCTTCGCGGGGCGAGGCTCCGGTCCGCGCGCTTCGTGGAAGCGCATAACTGTAAAATTGTATATAATTCCCATAAAAAAAGAGCATCCCAACAATTCGGGATGCTCTTTTCGTGTATTATAACTATGCGTTATTGCAGCCTGAATATTTGCGGAGTCATTTGGCCGCTTGCGTACGTTGTGAAGCGCGGAGAACTTGAATTGTACTTTAAAGTTCCGTAACTTGATGTCGTATTCTGGATAGTCGCATCGCCATTCGAAGCAATTGATATCTTCCAGGTGGTTGTGCCTGTACCCCATGCAAGTTTCTTTACCGCTGTGGCTCCGAGCAGTTTGCTGTCGCTGTTCGAGAAAGTCCAAGCATCTGTCATACCTCCGAGCGTCAGTATTACGACTTTTTCGGGTAGTTCTGCGATAGTGTTGTTTTCGGAGAAATCACAATTTATATTTGACATGACGCTGCTTGCTATATCACCGGCAGCAACATTCTTGTCTTTACAAACTATTACTATCTGGTCGCCGGCTGCGAGTGTCGAGGCGTCGGTTACCAGAGTCCATACGGCATCTTCGCCTTCGCTGTTGGCTCCTTTCTGCTTTACGGCTATATCAACAGTCAGGCCGGTTGAAGCGGACGAGAGTTTTATCCATCCCTCACGCAGTTCCTCTGCGGTATTCTCTGCAACCGTGTAAGTTACTTTGCCGTTTCCGTCGGCTGTTGCGACAGTGACTACCGTTCCGTCGCATGTGGCCACAACATCATCAGTGAAGTTCTTTACCGTGTATTCAAATGTCGCTGCCGTTACGCCTGCTGCTGCGACCTCGGGAATGTCGCCTGCTGTCAGTTTCGGTTCGGTAGAGGGTGCGTATTCATATGTAATCGTATAACTCTGTATATACAGAGAGTTGGCAGATGCTTTTATGGTTATTACAATCTCTTCGCCGTCCGGAACGGTGGTTTCGTTTGCGTGAGTGTCTATATCTCTGTAAGAGGTGCCGAATGAATTGTTGTATTCCCACTTGTTGAATGCAGCGTCGGACTGTGTCGCTATTGCAGCAGAACCTACTTTAATTTCATAAGAGCCATTGCCTTTGCTTGCATTCGAGTGCATTGACAATACTACGCTTTTGATTGTAGCTCCGTCATATCCGCTCAGTGTGAGTGTCGCGGAATTTCCGCTGGTTAACTGCTCCTTTGATGAATATGTGCTTTTGAATGTTGCAAAAGAGCCTTCCGGAGCATTGCCTTGCGCAGTTACGGATGAGGTAGAAACTACTGTATACACTACTGTGTATGTCATAGTGGCGTTCGCACCTGCTTGTCTTATGGTGATTGGGAACTTTTTGCCGGCCGTTGCGGATTCGATTGCAATCCAGCCTTCTCGCGCCTCCGGAGTTGTGTTTTCCGAAACCGTGTAAGTAACCGTTCCGTTTCCGTCGGCTGTTGCGACTGTAACTACTGTTCCGTCGCAGGAGGCTGTCACGTCATCGTCAAAGTTTACAGTGTATTTTATCTCGCCCACTGCTCCTGCTGCGGGTACGTCGATTGGTTCTGTATTGACGTTAAGTTCGGCGGGAGGAGTGACTTTACCATTTACGATTCGGATGCCATCTATGAACAGTCGTTTTGATGTGACGAATGAAACTTGTCCAGCATTACCGGCGCTTTCGAAGTAGAGATATTTGGTCTCCCATTCGCCGGTCATGAAAGTGGTGAATGTGCAATCCTGCGACTGCGAGCCTGCGGTCACTGTCATAGAGTTTTCTGAGGCGCTCCAACCCTTGCCGGTTACTATTACGGTGAATGCCTGGCTCAGATTCAGTTTTTCGGTTGTAAGCGTTCCGTTGGCGCTTCCGCTGCCGAGTCTTACCGCACTTCCGGCCTGATATGCTGTCGCTACAACGGCGAAATTATCATTGCCTTTCCACTGGGTGCTGCTGCCGCCGGAAGAAGTGCTGTTTCCGGAAGTGCACTCTGCGAAGTCCTCCTCGAACGGCAGGGCTTTGCCGACGGATGTGTTTTCGATAACGGTGCCGTTGGCGAGGTTCATTCTCAGCGGGGTGACCTCGCCTGCCGCAAACGACATGTCGGATGCGAGAGTTGCGGTTTTTGTAATCTTGTAGTTAGGGGTCTTTATTTCAAGTGTTATGGTTTTCCCTGCGGCAACAGTGGTCGGGTTGACAACAACCAGTGCGGACGAGGTGCCGTCGAGCTGGAAATTGTCGGCTGCGTCGTACTCCGCTGTCACGTAGTCGCATTTGTAGTTCCCGCTGGAATAGAATCCGCCCGGGAGTATTTCGCCTGCCGTAAGGTCTATTTTCACACGGCCGGTGAGTGTTGCGTCCTCGGCGGCAAGACGTATGCTTGTCACAGGTTCGCCGCCTATGTACTCCGCTATGGCGCTGGGGATTATCTGCAATGTCGCCATAAGGCGTTTGAACCGCAGTCCTTCGAGCACCGGCGTGTTCTCGTCGGCAGAGAGCGCAAGGTCGAGCGGATATCCGACCATGATGTCGGCTCTCGCGTCGAATGAACCGAGAGACGGGTGCTGCACGGTCGGCAGTGTTATGCGGGTATCCTCCGGCTCATTGCTGCCGGTGTTGGTGCCGTCGAAGGGGTAGTATGTGTAGATCTTGTAGTTTCCGGCCGAAAGTTCGGCTTCGCCGAAGAATTCGGTCGTCGTGCCGGCAACACCTGCGTTGTCGAAATCCATGTTTTTGTTGTCGCCGACAAAAACTCCGATATGTTCGTTCTCGTCCCATACAGGTTTGTATTTGCCGGAAGTCCCGTCAAGGGATATGGTTGTGCGGGTCTGCTCCGAAAGCGTGCTTTTGAGCGTGAGCGTGACGGTTTGTCCGGGTGCATCAGTGACAGTTTCCTCGACGCCCTTCTCGCAGCTCCAAAGACCCGACAAGGCGAGTGCGAGGCTAAGTCCGAAAATAGTCGATTTCTTTATCATGGCTTTATCTTTTTCTGGGACTACAAATCGTAACCGGTGTTAATATCCAAATCCTTGCCTGCGCCGCCTATCTCACCGAAATCTTCCAAATCGTTGTCGTTCGACAGCGCGAATCCCGCTTCGACGCGGATACATTGAGTCGTTATCTCGGGCGGCAGATAGCTGCCGTTTCCGGAGCCTGAATCGGCTTTTTTCATAATGTCGGAAACTTTCATGACGATGAAAATGTTTTATTATTGTTAGTAATGGATGCAAAAATAATATTTTCATCCAGAAAACAAATGCGGAATCATGTGTTTTTGTTCTGGCCGCCCAGTGAGAATATAAAAAACAGGCTCCCTGCATGCGGGGAACCTGTAATGCTAATTTTAGGTTAATTATTTGCTATTTGTTATTTGTTTTTCAGATATTCGTCTATCGCGGCAGCGGCTTTACGTCCTGCACCCATTGCGAGAATTACCGTCGCCGCGCCTGTGACTATGTCTCCTCCGGCAAATACGCCGGGGCGGGAGGTGACGCCTTTTTCGTCGGCTGCGATACAACCTCTGCGCGTAGTCTCCAATCCGGGAGTGGTGGATGATATGAGCGGGTTGGGCCTTGTGCCGAGCGCCATGATTACCTGCTGGCACTCTATCTCGAACTCGGAGCCGGGCACGGCTACCGGAGAGCGGCGGCCTGAGGCGTCGGGTTCTCCGAGTTCCATGCGTACGCAGCGGACGGCTCTTACCCAGCCTCTCTCGTCTCCGAGTATCTCCACCGGATTTGTCAGCATGCGGAACTCTATGCCTTCCTCCTTGGCGTGGTGCACCTCCTCGGCGCGGGCCGGAAGTTCGGCTTCGGAACGGCGGTAAACAATGAACGCATCGGCTCCCAGGCGTCTGGCAGTCCTCACCGCGTCCATCGCAACGTTTCCGCCGCCTACGACGACAGTTCTGCCGCCTACGAAAATGGGAGTGTCGTAATTCTCGTCGAACGCTCTCATGAGATTTGCGCGTGTCAGGAATTCGTTTGCCGAGACCACGCCGTTCAGATTCTCGCCCGGTATGCCCATGAACTGTGGCAGTCCGGCTCCCGAGCCCACGAAAACGGCATCGAAACCCTCAGTGTCAAGCAGGGAGTCTATTGTCATTGTGCGGCCTACGAAAACGTCGGTCTCGATTTTGACTCCGAGAGCCTTCACCTTTTCGATTTCCGCGGCCACTATTTTGTCCTTCGGCAGCCGGAACTCCGGAATGCCGTACACCAGCACCCCGCCGGGCGTATGTAGC
>CAYXGF010000044.1:0-14519 GCA_964464465.1 uncultured Alistipes sp.
AGTTATCATTATTATATCCTTTTCCATACTACACCTTCTTTTCTTTTAACAGTTACCGGGGGATTTGACGCACCTGGGCGCCGATTTCCTGTATGCCGCAAGCAAGTCGTTGACAATGCCGAGGGATAAAACCGTGGCATTCGCGTTCAATCATCCGGCTTCGGTGCTCGCAATAGGCATCAAAACGGACAACGGGTCATTGGTGACGGATGAAATCGTCGTGCGCTGCACGGACAGTGACGAGGCTTTGGCCGCTGCCGATGCCAAGATAGATATTACGGCCGATTCTCCCGCAATAGATTGTTCCGGCGCCAGCGTCTCGAACGAGATTCGTCTGATGATGGGCCAGATGGCCTATTTCAACCAGACGGAGGAAAAAGTTTACGTGCAGATACTTCCGGGACATGGCGGCAAGACGTTGCAGGTGCTTGCCGTGGTGGATGACGAGGAGGTGCTTCTGGCCGAGAAGACCGTTGCAGACGCCGGTATTCCGGCAGGTGCGACCGCCACGCTCAGCATTACTGCCGAAGGTTCCGACATAGAGAAACCTACGCTCATAGATTTGAGCGAACTCGGTACGGCGAACTGTTACGTAATCAATACTCCCGATATGCAGTATAAGTTCCGCGCCAATGTGCGGGGCAATGGCGCCACAACGCCCAACATCACTCCCGGGGAGCTGAATCCGGCTGCCGTGCGTCTGTATAAGGAGTATATTCCTTCTGGATTCTATAAAGGCGGAACCGCAGACGGCTGGGGCGATGACGAGATGAATAAACTCGTACTCCGTGAAAGCGTCGAGCTGAGAACCGAGGACGGCGTTCCCTATGTATATTTCAGAACCCCTGCGGAGGATGCTTTCTCGGCCGGCAATGCGTTGATTTGTGCAACGGATGAGGACGGAAACATAATATGGAGCTGGCATATATGGTCTACACCCGGCTGGCGTCTTGGAAAAGGCGACCTTGCGTTGTCCGCCAATGAAAAGTGCAGCGGCGTGGTGATGATGGACCGCAACCTCGGTGCCCTGTCGTCAGGTCCTTCGGCTGCGTCGGCCTACGATGCCGAGACTGAGGCGCGTGCTGCGGTAGGTCTGGCTTATCAGTGGGGCCGTAAAGACCCGCTCGTATATGTGGGTGTTACGCAGCTCGCCTACAACTGTATCAACGGATACATGCAGGAGGCTGACGGAACGGTCAAGAAAATCCGTAATGACGGCGAGGTATATGGCGTGTGGTTCAATTCAGCCTTTACGAATCTGACAGAGGAGACTGCTCCTACCTTGGAGGATGCCATAAACATGACCATCGCCAATCCGGATATGCGTTACGGGTGTTATGCAAAAGCATACTCGAATCCGTGGGCTATGGCGAAAGCGGATGCTCAGCAGTCGGACCTGTACAAGTCGCTTTGGGGCAATCCGTCAAGAGCCGACGTCGTAGGTTCAGGTGTGAAGACCATTTACGACCCGTGTCCTGTCGGTTATCGTGTGCCGGACCAGAACGCTTTCGCATTCTTTTCAAATAACGGAACGAACGTTCACAAGAATAATGTTGTCAAGGAGGAGGACGATGAGATATGGCGTCTGAATTACGACAAGTCGAAAACCGTTACTTCAAAAGGCACGGATAGACTGACCATAGATTTCAGCGCCTCTTACGGCTATCATTTCTATACGGCGTCGGTTCTTAGCGCCGGTCAGACCGATGCGGACCGTGCGGATAAAACGACCACATTCTTCCCGGCCTATCAGCATATTTACTATTCGGCCGATACAAAACTCGGTGCGACAGGCGATGCTTTCACTCCGAGAGAGGGTTGGATGGGACATCATATCTACATCGCTGTCAACAAAGCTGAGTGGGATAATCCGAGCGGAATGTTCTTCTCTGCCGAATCTACAAATAATTTGTTCAATTATAGCGGAGCGCATTATGCTGCTGCCGCGATGCCGATACGTTGCGTGAAAGAGTAGCGTGACTCATAGTGTGTTTGGAGACAGGGGCCGTTACCGTAAGGTGCGGCCCTTGTCATGTTTTGGCGGTATCGGCGTCGCTCTTTCGGAACGTAGCCTGCGGGAGTACCTCAGTTTCGGGCCGGCGGAAGCCGTTGGGCTGTCAGGGATAGATAGTGCCTGCACGGAGTGCGAGAATGTCGGGCAGAGGCGGCTGGAACGCTTGTGCAGGGCGTATTGCAAACAAGAACGGCGGCCCTGTGCAGGGCCGCCGTTGTCTCAGAGTGCGGTAGAGTGCTATTTTTCCGTCGAACGTTTGATGTCGCGCACACGGAGTTGCGGAGATACCGTGCCGCGGTAGTGGTTCTCTACAACGATATAGCATAAATCTATCGGTTTGCCGCTGCGAATCCACTGGTAGTGCGTCGGTTGGCCGAATGCGATGGCAGAGATGGACGTGTTGGGCTTCTGGCGTTGAACGACATCCATTTTCAGATGTTCGAGTTCTGCGCCCACGAGTTTCGCATCGCCGCGGTTGCTTGCTCCGCGTGTCACGAATACCGGGGCTGTGTTGCCCGGTCCGAACGGCTGGAAACGGCATAAATCACGACGGAATTCGGGTGTGATGTCGCTGAACAGCAGTTCCGAGTCTATCTCAACTGTGGGAACGAGCATCGAGGGGTCGATGTGCTTTTCTACGTATTCGTTGAACCGGCGGGTGAAAGCCTCCACATTTTCGGGACGCATGGTCAGGCCGGCGGCATACATGTGTCCTCCGAAATTTTCCAGCAAATCGGCGCATGATTCGACAGCCTGGTAAAGGTCGAATCCCGGCACGCTGCGGGCGGAGCCGGTGGCGAATCCGTTGCTCATGGTCAGAACGACCGTAGGACGGTAGTAGGTCTCTATCAGACGCGATGCTACGATACCTACGATGCCTTTCATCCATTTGGGATTATATATGACCGTGCTCTTGCGGTTGCGGTATTCGGGGTGCGACTCGATGTATTCGTGCGCCTCCTGGGTGACGCTGCGGTCGATGCTCTTACGGTCGGAATTGAACGTGTCGATGACACTGCCGAACTCCTCGGCGGCATTTTCGTCGCGCTCTATCATCAGGTTGACAGCCGAGTGGCCGCCTGAGTGGGCGTCGATGTCCTCGTCCATGCGCATGCGTCCGGCCGCGTTGATGCGCGGACCGATTTTGAACACTATATCGTCGATGGTGATTGTGTGCTTTTCCAGACCGCAAATCTTGATTATCGAATGCAGCCCTTTGTTGGGTTTCTCGTTCAGACGTTTGAGTCCGTAGTGGGCGAGTATTCTGTTCTCGCCCGTCAGCGGAACTATGTCCGAGGCGATGCTTACGGCGCACAGGTCGAGCAGGGACTCTATCTGGCTGAACGGAATGTCATGACGCAGGCAGTAGCCCTGGACCAGTTTGAATCCGACGCCGCAGCCGGACAGCTCCTTGAAAGGGTAGTGGCAGTCCGTCTGCTTGGAGTCGAGCACAGCTACTGCGCGGGGAACTTCGTCTCCTGGCAGGTGGTGGTCGCAGATTATGAAATCGATTCCTTTCTTTCGGGCATAGTCGACCTTCTCCACGGCTTTGATGCCGCAGTCGAGCGTGATAATCAGACTTACACCTTTGCGTGCGGCATAATCGATGCCCCGTATGGATATGCCGTAGCCTTCGGTATACCTGTCGGGAATGTAAAACATCAGATTCGTGTGTCCGATTTTCCGCAGGAAAATATATACGAGCGCTACGGCCGTGGTTCCGTCCACGTCGTAATCGCCGTACACCATGATGTTCTCGCCGCGTCTCACCGCCTCGCTAATCCTGCGCACGGCCTTGTCCATGTCTTTCATCAGGAACGGGTCGTGCAGGTCGGCGAGCTGCGGGTTGAAAAACCGCGAGGCCTCCTGTTCGGTCTCTATGCCGCGCTGTACGAGCAGGTTGGCAAGAACAGGCGAAATCCCGAGCGCAGCGGCCAGCGAGGCCACTTTCCCGGGGTTACCCTGCTCCTTGATAACCCATTTCTTTTCTATCGGCATAACTTTTATTATTTATTATTTTAACATTCATAATCTCTTCAAAACGGCTTGTCAGCGTACTGCAAACCTGTTGCATGTCTATTTCCCTGCCGCATTCGGCTGCAATCGATGTGGTTTCCCTGTCACTGAATCCGCACGGATTGATGTAGGAGAAATATTTCAGGTCCGTGTTCACGTTCAGCGCCAGCCCGTGCATGGTCACCGAATGGGAACTGCGTACCCCTATGGCGCAAATCTTGCGCATGGCTCTTCCGGCCTGACGAATCCACACTCCTGTGGCGCCCTTGTCGCGTTCGCCCTTTATTCCCCAGCAGGCGATAGTGTCTATTACGGCCTGTTCCAGAGACTCGATGTACTCCCTGAGTCCCATTCCTATCACGCCGAGGTCCAGTATCGGATAGCCGACTATCTGGCCGGGGCCGTGGTAGGTGATATCGCCGCCGCGGTCGGTATGGACGAAATTCGCCCCGATGCTTCGTAAGAACTCTTCTCCGATAAGCAGGTTTTGTGCCTTTCCGCTTTTGCCCAGCGTGTAAACATGCGGGTGCGAGCACAAAATCAAATAACCTCCATTTTCGGAGTCCGCATTGATACGACGGTCTGCTATCAGGCTCTCGAACAACTCCCGTTGCATTTGAAGGCAGGTGCCGTAGTCGAGCAATCCGAGTTGTCTGAGTTCTACCTGTGTCATGACCGGTCGTTTTTTAATCTTCTTTTTTGCAAAACTTCAATGCCTGTTCCGCCAGATACGACGAACGTACCAGCGGCGCGCTCGCAACATAACGGAATCCGCGGTCCAGCGCCTGCCGGCGGTACCATTCGAACTGCTCGGGCGATACGTAGCGCTCTACCGGCACATGGCTGAGGCTCGGCCGCAGGTATTGCCCGAGAGTGACAATCTGTACGCCGCACTGCGCCAGGTCGTCCAGCGTGAGCAGAATCTCGTCGTCCGTCTCACCCAGACCCACCATGATGCCGCTTTTGGCTACGGCCCCGGTGGAGGCTATGTGGGCGAGCGTTGCCAGACTTGTCCGGTAGCGCGCCCTTGAACGGATGGACGGAGTAAGACGCTCCACCGTTTCGATGTTGTGGCCCGTGATGTCGGGTCCGGCTTCGAGAATAGTGTCTATGAGCTGCGGTCTGGCATCCATATCCGGAATCAGCACCTCGATTGTTGTCTGTGGATTCGCGCCTCTGATGGCCCGGATGACGGCAGCCCAGTGAGCCGCTCCGCCGTCCGGCAAGTCGTCTCTTGTGACGGATGTTATCACAGCATGTTTTAACCCCATCAGACGGATGGAGTCAGCGACCTTTTCGGGTTCGCTCGTGTCAATAGGTAAAGGTTTGCCCGTCGATGTCGCACAGAACTTACAGCCTCTGGT
Source organism: uncultured Alistipes sp. (assembly GCA_964464465.1). Taxonomy (GTDB): domain Bacteria; phylum Bacteroidota; class Bacteroidia; order Bacteroidales; family Rikenellaceae; genus UBA940. The sequence continues at coordinate 5,395 of CAYXGF010000044.1, forward strand.
GCATACATCTCCCAAAATCATGAACGTGGCTGTCCGCCTGCTCCAACACTCGCCCTTGTTCGGACATTTGCCGCTGCTGCATATCGTGTGCAGACTATGCTGCTCGACGATTTGCGATACTTCGGCAAAGGAAGCCGAGTCGGGAAGTTTGATTTTGAGCCAATCGGGTTTTATTTTAACGTTTACCTTGTCATAGACCTTAGGCATTTTTAGTTTATTATTTTCCAATTGATGCAAAAGTAAAAAAAAATTCAATAAAATCATATTTTCCGCCGCTCAAATGAAAAATAAAAAAGCCATGTGCGGATTCAAATGCAGGTTCGTGGTGATATGCAGCAGGTTGCAGACCGGTGAGGGTAAGCGGCAGGTTGTCAGTTGACGATAGGCGGAGGGTGAGCACCGTATCGGTGCAGATTGCAGGACCTGCGTATGGCGAGGTGCGGTTACCGGTGCGGCGGTGTTACTTCGTGATTTTTACCAGCCGCATGCTTCCGTCGGGCGAGAGTGCGGCGTAGGCAGGCGAGTGTATCCATTCGCCGAGAAACAGGGCGCGGGATGTGCTGCTCAGCGCGAAGTCTTCCGCGCAGTGTATGTGACCGAAGACGAAGTAGTCCGTATGGCTGTCTTGCAGCATTTTGCGGGCATACTCCACCAGAGGCTCGCCGTCGGCGCGGAAAGGTTCGCATATGCTTTTGGACTTGCGGCTCGATGATGACCACCAGCGTCCGAACCGGAGTGCGGCATCGGGATGAATCAGATGCGAGAAGAGCCACCGTACAGTTCGGGAGCGGAATGTGCCGTTCATCAGACGCAGCAGGGGCTGACCCTGGATGTTGATGTTGTCGCCGTGCGCCAGAAACAGGGTTTTGCCTGCCAGGGTGACTGTCTGCGGCCGGGTGTGGACGGTGATGCCGCACTCATCGTGCAGATAGTCGCCTACCCACATGTCGTGGTTGCCGGTGAAAAAGTGTATCTCTATACCGCGGTCGGTCAGCTCGGAGAGTTTGCCCAGAAGTCTTGAAAATCCTTTCGGCACGACACGTTTGTACTCGAACCAGAAGTCGAATATGTCGCCCAGCAGGAATATGGCCTCTGCGTCGGCGGATACGGTGTCGAGCCACTCTGCGAAAGCCTTCTCGCGGCTTTTGTCGCTTCCGTCGCAGAGCATTCCGAGGTGTGTGTCCGATGCGAAGTAGTACATTTGCGCGGCCCTTACTGAATGAGCTTCTCTATCTGGGATTCCAGCCGTTTGCCGTAGATGTTTTTCGCTGCGATGTTGCCGTGGCGGTCGATGAGCAGATTGGATGGCAGGCGCGAGATGTTGTACAGACGTGCCGCCGTGCCTGCCGCACCTTTGAAATCGCACACCGTAATCCATGGCAGGCGCTGCTGCTGTACGGATGTCACCCAGCCGGCGCGGTCCGTGTCGAGCGACACCTGATAGACCTCGAACCCTTTGTCGCTGTATTTGCCGTAGGTGTCTTTGAGTTCGGCGTTGTTCACCTTGCATCCGGGAGCGTCGGTCGACCAGAAGTCCAGAAGTATTATTTTGCCGTCGAGAGCCGAAAGACGGAATCTGTTTCCGTACATGTCCGGCAGTTCTATGTCTGGATATGAAGCCGGGTTCTGCGCCTCGGCGAATATCCTGTTCTGGAATTCTGCGGCGGCGTCGGCTTTCGAAAGCTGCTTTTTGAGCGCTTCGAGGTATTTGGATTCGGGATAGGTGCGGGATACGGAGTCGGCCACCATGCGGTAATATATTATGTCGCCGTCGCCGTTGAAAAGTCTGTCGTCGCCCGGGAGCCTCTGGTAAAGACCGTACAGTGCGGCCAGCGTCGATGCGTTCTCGACGACGAAACGCAGATGGCGCCGTTTTATATCCATGTATTTGAGGGCGTATTGTCCGGCAATCTCGTCACGGAGTCCTGCTTCGGAGTCCGTATACAGATTGGTAAGCGAATCGAGCGAGACGGCGCCCGAGGTAAGAATCGAATTCAGACGGCAGATTAATTCCGACTCGGGCGAGTTCTCCACATTGTAGTTCTGCGCAAGGCTTCCCACTGCGCGGACCTTGACATTCTGGCCCGGAGACACCATGAGCGGAATCAGCTCCGCGTCGCACATAAGATTGAAAAGAGTCGGCTGCCTGTCTTTCAGACGGACGTTGAAACGGAATGCGCCTTTGTCGTCGAGCCGTACCGAATCTATCGTCTGTGTCAGGAACGGAGTGACCATTTGCAGGTAAACGGTCTGGGAGTCGTGTCCGGCCAGACGTCCGGATACTCTGGCACCGCTGCCGGAGCATGAGGCGGTCAGTGCGGCTATGGCTGCGAAAAAAATGTATTTTTTCATTCGGTCTTTTTCTTTGTTGGACAAATCGGGCGCGGGCGTGGCGCGCTTGAAGTCAAATGTACGAATTTTTTTTCTGTAAAAATAAAACGTATCTTACCTTTTGTAAAGTATTGCCGGCTTCCGGTTTTATTTCTGGAATCCGCGGCGCATCTGACCCTGACGCTGGCCATGGGCGTTTTTTCCGCCGTGAGGCTTCTGCTGGCGTTTTTTGCCATGCGCTGAAAAGGGTTGTTTATAGTCGCTTTTGATATTATTTATGGCAACTTCGTCGATAGGCATCTGCCCGTCGGACATTCTTTTTATATCTTTTATGATGATTTCGTTGTTGGGGTGCTCCTGATTGTATTCGTAGCTTTTGGTGCGCATGTATCTTGCAATGCCGGCGACCGCCGCTTCGACTCCCGGACGGTCCTGCGAGCGGGCCAGCGCCCGTATGATTTTCTCGACGTTCTTGCCGTAGTGTTTCATTGAGATGCTCTTGCGCGGGTACTCCATTTTCTGCGGAGCCGGATTGAGCGTCGTGCGCGAGGGGGTGGGGTATGGAGAGTCCACATCGAGCTGGAAATCAGCCATTATGAACAGGTGGTCCCAGAGTTTGTGCGTGAAATCCGCCGTGTCGCGCAGAAGAGGATTCAGGTTTCCCATCACGCCTATTACCGTTCTTGCCTGCCTGTTGCGCTGCTCCCTGTCGGGGATTGTTTGCAGGAAGTCTATCATCTCGTGTATGTGTCTGCCGTACTCGGGCAACCGCAGTTTTTTTCTGGTGTAATTGTAATTTTTAGTCATAAGGTACAAGACAATCTCCGCTCTTCTGCACATGCGGCCGGGGCATGAATCTGAGAGTATCGGGTTCTGCGATGCTCTGAACGGACATTCGGAATAAAATAAAAAGCAAATGATTTACAGTTGATTATACCTCTAAATCGAAAACTTGCGAATTATGCGAAAAGCTGACAAGTTTCTAACTTTGAGACAAAACTAATGAAAAAACATAAAAAAACAAAAATATGTCGTCCGTTCTGGTTATAGATTCTTCTCGTGCCGTGCGTAACATTCTCAGGGAACGACTGGAATACGAAGGGTTCAGTGTAAGGTGTATTGACAAAGCAGATGCCACACTCGACAAAAATGTGAAATTCGATGCTGTGATAAGCGATAGCGCGGAGGCCGGAAAATTCGGATTCCCGATGATTGTCACCTCCGGCAATACTTCGGTGGAGTATGCCATGGATTGCGTGCATCGCGGGGCGGTGGATTTTCTGCCCAAGCCGATAGACATGAATCGTCTGCTCAGCTCGCTGCGCAATATCTGCGAGCGGAGTCAGAGTTGCGATGCTCCGGCTCAGGCGCCTGTGCGACAGGTCCGCCGGAGGGTGGTCAGGTGTCCGGAGATTATAGGTGAGAGTCCGCAGATACAGCATGTCAAGAGTCTTATAGCGAAGGTGGCGCCGTCGGAGGCGCGCGTGCTGGTGACGGGCGCCAACGGTACGGGAAAGGAACTGGTGGCCCGGCATCTGCACGAGCAGAGCCGGCGCAGCAGTGCGCCTTTCGTGGAGATAAACTGTGCCGCCATACCTTCCGAACTGATAGAGAGCGAGCTTTTCGGCCACGAGAAAGGAGCCTTCACTTCCGCCATCAAACAGCGCAAGGGCAAGTTCGAACAGGCGGACGGCGGTACTCTTTTTATGGATGAGATAGGGGACATGAGCCTTTCTGCGCAGGCGAAGGTTCTGCGGGCGTTGCAGGAGAAGCGTATCAGCAGGGTCGGCAGCGACCGGGACATGGATGTCGATGTGAGGGTGGTGGCTGCGACGAACAAGGATTTGCGGCGCGAGATTGCCGAGGGACGCTTTCGGGAGGACCTTTATCACCGTCTGAGCGTAATCGTCATTCCCGTACCGGCGCTTCGGGAGCGTCTGGACGATATTCCGCTTCTTGTGGACCATTTCTGCCGTCAGATATGCGGTGAGTACGGAATCGAGGTCAAGACGTTCACTCCGCAGGCGGTGAGGAGAATGTACGATATGCCCTGGACGGGCAATATCCGAGAGCTTCGCAATGTAGTCGAACGTCTGATAATCCTCGGAGAGCAGCAGATTACCGAGGCCGATGTCCAGACCTATGCCTGCGGGGTCCTGTAAGCGTTGAGGGCACGGCGCAGGTCTTTCGCGCGTCCGGCGCACAGAGTGTCGAGCATGGCGTGGAAAGCGGCCGAGTGGTTGAGGTGCACCGTGTGGCATAGCTCGTGCAGCAGTACGTAGTCTATCAGGGAGTCGGGCAGCGTCATCAGGTACAGCGACAGATTTATGTCGCCGCGAGCCGTGCAGCTGCCCCATTTGCTGCGTATGGCCTTTATCCTTACATTCCCGTAGTGCAGTCCGTGTTCTTCCGCCAGCGTTTTCAGGCGCATGGGCAGATACTGTGCGGCCTCGGCTCTCAGAGCCTCCGTGTATGCCTTGCAGGCAGCTTCGCGCACCGTTTTTTCATCGGCCTCGGCCGGATAGGAAACGATGGCCAGAGTGTCCGTGATGCGGATGCAGATTCTTTTTACATCTCCCGGTCTCAGGGACAGCGTGTGCGACCGCGTGCGCATTCCGTCGGTGTATTCGGCCGGCCTGCCGCGCTCGGCCTGCCTTTCGCGTGCGCCTTTTATCCATTCGGCACGGCTTGCGGCGAATTCCAGAGCGCGGGAGGCTGATATGCCGTACGGATAGCTTATGCGTATCTGCCCGCTTCCTGTGACCGACAGGACTATGCGCCGCATCGTTTTTCTGCGGCAGAGCGTCACTTCGCCTATCTCCGGGAGCACGACGGTCCGTGTCATTGCGGCCTCAGGCGGTAAGTTCGCTTTCGGCTTGCAGCACGCGCTGGAATCCGAATTGCGACAGGGTGGCATCCATGACCTCCTTAATCTGGCCGTTGCAGAGATTTCCTATGCTGCCTTCGTGAGTGTGGCGGACACGCGTGTCGGGTTTGAATGTCCCGTTTTCGATGCTCATGCCTACGGTCCGGTAAGCCTCGCGGAAAGGCGTGCCCTGCAATACCATGTCATTCACGACCTCGACGCTGAACAGATATTTGTATTTGTCGTCTGTGAGAATGTCCTCGCGCACCGATATGTGGTGCAGCATCATGTCGGCCATGGTCAGCACGTCGCGTATATCCTGCAAGGCGGGGAAGAGCACCTCTTTGAGCAGTTGCAGGTCGCGGTGATATCCGAGCGGGAGGTTGGTCGTCAGCATGGTTATCTGATTTGGCAGAGCCTGCAACAGGTTGCATTTTCCGCGGATGATTTCCCAGACGTCCGGATTTTTCTTGTGAGGCATGATGCTCGACCCGGTGGTGAGTTCCGGCGGATAGGATATGAATCCGAAGTTCTGGTTCAGGAACAGGGTGTTGTCCATCGCCAGCCGCGCCACCGTCGCTGCAATGGCCGATATGGCCTGGGCTGTGACGCGTTCGGTCTTGCCGCGGCCCATCTGTGCGTAGACGACGTTGTAGGCCATCGAGTCGAAGCCGAGCAGCCGGGTGGTCATGCTTCTGTCGAGCGGGAACGACGAGCCGTATCCGGCCGCGGAGCCGAGCGGGTTGCGGTTGCAGATTCTGTACGCCGCCAGCATCATCTGCATGTCGTCGGCCAGACTCTCGGCATAGGCTCCGAACCACAGGCCGAATGACGACGGCATTGCAATCTGCAAGTGCGTGTATCCGGGCATGAGTACGTTTTTGTACTGCTCCGACAGATTTTGCAGTGTCTCGAACAGCCTGTGCGCGAGCTGCGCAATCTCCATTATCTCGCGCCGGAGGAATACACGGAGGTCCACCAGCACCTGGTCGTTGCGAGAGCGTCCGCTGTGAATCTTCTTTCCGGCCTGGCCGATGCGTTCGGTCAGCAGGAACTCCACCTGCGAGTGAACGTCCTCGACGCCGTCCTCTATTCTGAATTCACCGGCTTTGATTTCCCTGTATATGTTTTTCAGTTCGCGTTGGACGAGACCCAGGTCTTCGGCCGACATGAGCCCGATGCTTTCCAGCATCCTCGTGTGCGCCAGGGAGCCGAGCACGTCCGCTTCGGCCAGCAGTATATCCATTTCACGGTCCCGGCCGACAGTAAACCGGTCCACGGCGTCATTGACTTCTATGTTTTTTTGCCACAGTTTCATAGCGATGTTGTATTGTTTACTTTCCTGCAAAGTTAATAAAATCCGGTAAAAAGCCCTAATCGTCAGCGCCGGTCGATTACTGAACCAGCAGATTGCAGCCTCTGGTCTCGCTTCTGTCGGCCCTGCCGAATATCTCGAAACTTCCGTCGGCGTGCAGTTTCCCTACGTCCTGCGTCTGCAAGAACGCGCAGGAGCATATGTTGGCCAGGTCTATTATGTTTATGCCTCCGTTCCGCTCCGGAACGAGAATCTCGAACGGGTCGTTCAGGTCCCGCACCGATATGCCCATCCAGGGCGGACATCTGAAAATTCCGCCGCCGCACGAGTAGGCCTGCGACGACAGTTCTGCCATTCCGTACTCCGAGTGTACGGTATCTGTTACGAGTCCGCGGCACAGCATTTCGTGCAGCGTGCTTTTGGGCAGTTCCTTTCTCCGGCCTTTCATTCCTCCGGTCTCCATCACTACGGTGTCTTGTGGCAGTTCCGGTTGAGTTTCCGCCAGGTCGAGCAGGGCGTAGCTTACCCCGAGCAGCAGTTTCGGACCCTGCGCCCGCCGCATGTCGTCCAGCAGCGCGTCATGGTCGTGCAGGTAGAATCCTCCCGAGCGGCTGCGGGCTATCAGCCGGTCCATCATGTACACCAGCGACGAGCCCTCGCGTTCGAGGTACGAGGGCAGCAGCGCGAAGATGTTCCACCTGTCGGCGGGCCCGTAGAACATCTCGAAGCATAGCGTGAAGTCCCTTTCGTACAGAGCCAGAGACTCCATCATGTGCCGTGCGGCTGTCGAGGCCGAGGTTCCGCTGCTTGTGAATATCTTTTCGGGCCTGTGCTGTCCGCAGTACACGTCGTGTGTCTTGAACAGTTCCACCGGCATGAACGGAATCTTCTCCACGGCGTCCACGCTCTGCGGCTCTACCCCGAGCAGCGACAGATACCGCGCATACGGTTCGCATCTTCGGGCCTGGAACGCGAACAGCGACAGCGCCGCCTTACGGAACTCTTCCGGTCCGCGTATGGCGAATATTTGGTCGGCCGTTATCAATCCGCGGTCGAATTAAGGAATTTCTCACAGTCCAGCGCCGCCATGCACCCGCTGCCGGCCGATGTTATGGCCTGCCTGTAACGCGAATCCTGTACGTCGCCCGCCGCAAACACGCCTTCCACCGATGTCTGCGAGCTTCCGGCCTCTGTCACGATGTATCCCGCGGAGTCGAGCTCTATCTGTGAGCGGAAAATCTCCGTGTTCGGCGTGTGGCCTATTGCCATGAATACTCCGTGCACGTCTATTTTCATGCTTCCGCCGTCACCCGTTCGGAGCATCATGCCCGTCACGCCGTTCATGTCGCCCAGAATCTCCTGCGTGTTGCACTCGAACAGCACCTCGATGTTCTGCGTCGCCAGCACCCTGTCCTGCATCGCTTTCGACGCGGCGAAATACGGTTTGCGAATCACCATATATACTTTTTTGCATATCGAGGCCAGATATATCGCCTCCTCGCATGCCGAGTCTCCGCCGCCGACAACCGCCACATCCCGTCCGCGGTAGAAGAATCCGTCGCACGTGGCGCACGCGCTCACGCCCATGCCCCTGAAACGGCTCTCCGATTCCAGACCCAGATAGCGGGCCGTCGCTCCGGTTGCGATGATTATGCTCCGGGCCTCTATCTCATGCTCTCCGTCTACCGTTACCCTGAACGGTCTTTTAGATAAATCGGCCTTCGTCACCATCCCCGGCCTGATGTCGGTTCCGAGCCTTTCGGCCTGCGCCCGCATCTGCTCCATCAGCTGCGGCCCCTGTATGCCGGTCGGAAATCCCGGAAAGTTCTCCACCTCGGTGGTTGTGGTAAGTTGGCCGCCCGGTTGCAGCCCCTCGTAGAGCACCGGTGCCAGATTTGCCCGCGATGCGTATATTGCCGCGGTATACCCTGCCGGTCCGCCGCCTATTATAAGACATTTTATCTGTTCCATAGCAATGATTTGTTTTCCTGCCTGTAATGCAAAAATAAGACAAGATTTCCGAAAAACAAATCACGGCCCTCTGTCTCAGCCGCCATAGGATGCTCAGCAGACCACCGATACGAAAAAAAACTGTAAAAATCTCTCCGGTTCTTTGCAGGTATCGAAAAAAGACGTATATTTGCACACCTTTTCAGATGAAGCCCAGGTGGCGGAATAGGTAGACGCGCACGTTTCAGGTGCGTGTGCCGCAAGGCGTGCAGGTTCGATTCCTGTCCTGGGCACAGATTAATCCCGCAGAACGAAAGTTCCGCGGGATTATTTTTTTTACTGATACATGTCGCTCCTATTATATAATATGTATGGTGACGTGTTGTGACCGGCGGCTTGCGCGGGCCGCGACCCGAGGAAAAAAGTCACATCCAAGCTCCGTAACGCAGAAGTCTCCGCAGGCGGCAACCAGCGGAAAGTCCTGCCGAGGCCCGAAGAAAAGCCCTGTCGCTTCCCGCCGGCAATAGCACAATCGGGCGTATGTATGTCGCATCCGGACAAAAAGCACAAAAAAGCGGCGGGTGATGTTGCAAATCGTAAAATTTTTCCCTACTTTTGTTTCAGACGAATCGCAGAAATGGGGCGATATCGTTACTTTGCTTC
>CAYXGF010000045.1:0-14477 GCA_964464465.1 uncultured Alistipes sp.
CCGGCTTTGTGCAGAGCCTCGAAAACGGTTACCTCGTATCCGAGTCTTGCAAGATCGGCAGCGCATGCCAGACCTGCCGGGCCGCTGCCTATTACGGCCACGCGACGGCCGTTCGGGGCCGCCTTGGCGCATTTGTGAGTTGCACTGCCCAGCTGAGAGTCGCCGACGAATCTTTCGAGCTTGCCGATTGCGACAGGTTCCGATTTGATTCCCAGGATGCATGCGCCCTCGCACTGCGTCTCCTGCGGACAGACGCGGCCGCATACGGACGGCAGCAGGCTGTCGCGCGAGATGACTTCGGCCGCGGAGTCGATGTCTCCTGCGGCGATATGGCTTATGAACTGCGGGATGTTTATGGATACCGGACAATGCTGCACGCATCGCGGATTCTTGCAGTTGAGGCATCGTGACGCCTCAGTCATCGCCTCCTGCAAGTCGTAGCCGAGGCATACTTCCTCGAAGTTGTTGGCACGTACCTGTGCATCCTGTTCGCGTACCGCTACGCGGGGTATTCTGTTTGCCATTGCGCTATTTGTCTAAACCGATTCTACATTTGTGTCCTTCCTCTCTCTGCCGCTGAATCTCGGCGGCCCTCTGTTCGAGCGACCTGTACATTCCCTGGCGTCGCATCGCCTCGTCGAAATCGACTTCGTGTCCGTCGAATTCCGGGCCGTCGACACATGTGAAATATGTCTTTCCGCCCACCGTTACGCGGCAGGCTCCGCACATGCCGGTGCCGTCCACCATAAGTGAGTTGAGGCTGACAATCGTGCGTATGCCGTACTGACGTGTGGTGAGAGCGACGAATTTCATCATTATCATCGGACCGATGGCTACGACCGTGTCGTAATGCTTGCCCCGGTTGTCTATCAGTTCCTTCATCAGTCCCGTCACGAGTCCCTTGTACCCGCGGCTGCCGTCGTCGGTCGCAATGTACAGGTTGCCGGCCACGGCCTGCATCTGCTGCGTCATGATGAGCGTGTCGCTGTTCTTGGCGCCCACTATCACGTCGGCCTCGATGCCGTGTTCGTACAGCCACTTCACCTGCGGATATACGGGGGCAGTTCCTACGCCTCCCGCAACGAAGAGAAAACGTTTGCCGCGAAGTGTCCGGATATCTTGGTGAACGAACTCCGACGGATGGCCCAGCGGCCCGACGAAATCAGCGATGAAGTCTCCCTCCTGCTTGCTGCAAATCTTGCGTGTCGAGACGCCTATCGTCTGTATTACAATGGTGACACGTCCCTGTGCGGGGTCGTAGTCGGCTATGGTCAGCGGGATGCGCTCGCCGTATTCGTCGTTGCGGACGATGACGAACTGTCCGGGAAGAGCCGATGCCGCCACGCGCGGCGCCTCAATATCGAGGAGCGTTATGTCCGGCGTAAGCACCTGTTTCTTTAAAATTCTGTACATACTTATGGTCGTTTCTGATTTATTCGTAAATTTTTGCCGCGCATTTGATTTCCCGCATCGGGCGCAACGGGTCGTCGAATATTATCACGATGCTTTCGAATATCTCCTGAGGCATGTATCCGTCGCTGAAAAGGGTCATTATCGCCTTTGTGCTTCCGGACGGAGGTATCACTGTGCCCGGAAGAAGGTCTGTCCGGAAGAAATCGGCGTTCTCGACAGAGCGCACTGTCAGCGGCATGGTGCCGTCGTTGGTTATCGAGAATGCGGCGGTATAAGGCCTGGCTCTTCGCTTGATGATGCCGAAATCGTGGAACTGGGGCGATATGACGGCTTTCGGAGAGTCGGCCGGTGCGGAATCCTGGAAGTCGTCGATGCCTATCATCGCCGTGTAGAGCGGAGTCTCCGCCCGTGTGCCGTCCACAGCGACGCGGAATGTGTCGTGTCGTGTGCCGTATGTGGAAGGTTGTTTTTCCAAATCGTAAGTCAGGGTTATCTGTCCGGAGCATCCCGCACATATCGTTTCCGGTGCAAATATATGGAGTAATCCGCTGTCGTGTACATGTTCGAACTCAATTTTGACATCTTTGTCGGATGTGTTCAGATATTTAACAACCATTGACTTGACGCGCCCCTGCCCGACTAAGCCGAAAGAGAGAGTCGAGGCATCGAATCTGACCCCGCGCGCCATGTAGAACGGGTACGCGTCCTCCGGCGTCCTCCGTCGCGGTTCGACGGTGCCCTTTATGGAGAGCGTGTTGCGGTAGCGCTGCGTTCCGGAAGAGGTGGTTACGTATATCTTCTTCTCGAAGTCGCCTTCGAATCCGCGGGGGTCGAATTCCACCGTAAGACTCTGTCCGGAGCCTGCCGCAAGCGCCGCGCCGCTGTGTTTGCCTGTCGTGCAGCCGCATGATGTGGCTACGTGCAGGATTATCATCGGCTCTGCGGATGTGTTTCTCATCTTGAACTCGTGCGTGACCTTGCCCTTGTTCTCGGCGATGTGTCCGAAATCCCACTGCACTGTGTCGAATTCTATCCACGGATTCTCCTGCGCCAGTGCCTGCGAAGAGAGTGCGGCAGCCAGTATTATATATATGAGAGACCGCATTTCAATACAGGTTTATGTATTCGTACGTATTGCCGCAGCATGATAGGTATTTCTCGAACTCGGAGAGGCGGATGACCACGGTGGCTCGGTTGTCGTTAGGGTGGAAGGAGAGAGTTTCGTACCGCCTCAGGTTCTCGTCGAGAAACAGATGCGTGTGATTCTCCATGTCGTTTATCAGTCCGAAAGGAGATACGGAGCCGGGAAGCAGGCCGAGATATTTCTCCATGCGTTTTTCCGAGGCGAAGGAGAGCTTGCCCTGCCTTAGACGCTGTTCGAGCTGGTGTATGGCCAGCGACTGCCCGCAGTCGAAAACGACCAGAAAATGTCTGTTCCCCTTGTGATTGCGGAAAAAGAGGTTCTTGCAGTGCAGTGAGCCGTCGTCGCGCCAGTGCTCTCGTGCCAGTTCGATGGTCGGCGTGGGCGGATGCATGTAATATTCGTATCCTATGCCGTGACTGTCGAGATAGTCGAAAACAATGCGCATGCGCTCCATATCGGTTCGAAAGATTTTTTATACAGGACAAAGATAGTTTTTTATTGTGTGAAACGTATCTTTGCTTCCCGATATTTCAAAACGGAGACTGTTATGTCCAAAATACCGAAGACGAATGCCGCCAGACTGCTCGACAGGGCCGGCATAGATTATCAGACCGTACCCTACGAGGTGGATGAGAACGATTTGGCCGCCACGCATGTTGCCTCTCAGCTGGGAGAGGATATACGGCAGGTCTTCAAGACTCTGGTCCTGCGTGGCGAGCGCAGCGGGATTTTCGTGTGCGTGATTCCGGGCGACTGCGAGCTGGACCTGAAATGCGCGGCCAGGATTTCGGGAAACAAGAAGGCGGAGATGCTGGCGGTGAAGGAGCTTCTGCCGTCGGTCGGATATATTCGCGGCGGATGCTCGCCCGTCGGAATGAAAAAACGTTTTCCGACATATTTTCATTCCTCGGCCCTGGATTTCGACTTTATATACGTCAGCGCCGGTGTGCGTGGATTGCAGCTGAAAGTCTCTCCGGAAGAGTTGATACGCTTTACGGAGGCAAAAACCGGTGATTTGGTGTGTAAATAAGCCGCCCGTGTAACATGCTTGTTGTTAGTAATATATAGCGATACGGCCGCTGAAACTGAAATTTTTTTGAAAATTTTTTCCGATTTTTTTTGCACGTAATGAAATTTGCCATATATTTGCACACCGAAAACGGGAAGTAACCCGGGTTTCGATAGAAATTCCTCAATAGCTCAGTTGGTTAGAGCACCTGACTGTTAATCAGGGGGTCCCAGGTTCAAGTCCTGGTTGAGGAGCTCGGAAGGCGGAATTTGTTCCGCCTTTTTTTATGCCTTTTCATTTCTTCTGCAAAGAGAGTTTCTGTGGGCTGCAGCAGTCATGCCGACGGGTGCGGCGGTGTAATACTTTAAATTTTTTAAAAATAAATCATGTCCGGATGACGTATCTCCGGCGTTTTTTCTTATATTTGCGGATATACATGTTAAAGACGTTGAAAAATGAACTATTTACCGAAAATAGAGGATGTCCTGGCGGCCAAGAAAACGCTTGAAGACGTGGTTGCCACAACGCCGCTTCTGCCGATACTGAATCTGAGCGAACGGTACGGTGCGGATATATTGTTGAAACGCGAGGATTTGCAGATAGTGCGTTCCTACAAAATCAGAGGTGCGTACAATAAGATAAAGTCGCTGTCGGAGGAGGAGCTGCGCCGCGGCGTGGTTTGCGCCAGTGCGGGCAATCATGCGCAGGGTGTGGCCTATTCGTGTTACAGGCTGGGCATTAAGGGTACCATATATATGCCTACCACGACTCCGAAACAGAAAATTTCGCAGGTGCGTTTCTTCGGCCGCGAGAATATAGACATAGTGCTGACGGGCGATACGTTCGATGCCTCCTCGCACGAGGCGTTGCAGTTCGCGCAAAGCACGGGAAAACCGTTCATACATCCTTTCGACGACCCGAAGGTAATCGAGGGACAGGCTACTATCGGAGTGGAAATCTTGCAGGCGGCCTCCCGTCCGATAGATTACATATTCGTTCCGATAGGCGGCGGAGGTCTCGCGTCGGGTCTGTCGTCGTATGTGAAGCAGGTGAGTCCGGAGACGAAAATAATAGGTGTCGAGCCGGCCGGTGCCGCCAGCATGCGCGCCGCAATCGACGCCGGACATCCTGTGGAACTGTCACAGGTGGACAAGTTCGTCGACGGTGCTTCCGTGCAGCGTGTCGGAGACCGGACGTTCGGGATATGCTCGCAGCTGCTGGACGATGTAATATCTGTGCCGGAGGGCAAGGTGTGCACTACGATTCTGGAACTGTACAATCTCAACGCCATTGTTGCGGAACCCGCCGGAGCGCTATCCATTGCGGCTCTCGACAGCTATGCGGACAAGATAAAGGGAAAGAATGTGGTGTGCATAGTCAGCGGAAGCAACAACGACATCACACGTACCGAGGAGATACGCGAACGGTCGCTGCTTTATGAGGGATTGAAGCACTATTTCATGATTCGTTTCCCGCAGCGTTCGGGCGCTCTGCTGAATTTCGTTCAGAAAGTTCTGGGACCGACCGACGATATCACCCATTTCGCCTACTCGAAGAAGACCAACCGCGAGCAGGGTCCTGCCGTCATCGGAATAGAGTTGCAGCACCGGGAGGATTTCGATTCACTGATAGAGAGAATGCGTCAGAACGGCGTTGTCTACGAACATCTGAATGAAAATCAGGATTTGTTCACCGTTCTGGTGTAGATTGATGTATGACGATTATTTATTATTGAAAAACTATAAAAATCAACTGAATTATGTGCGGTATAGTAGGGGTGTTCGACCTTAAAACGAAAGCCGAGGAGATGCGGCCTCGTATACTGAAAATGTCTAAGAAGATACGGCACCGCGGACCTGACTGGTCCGGAATATATTGCTGCGACAGGGCTGTGCTCGCTCACGAGAGACTCTCTATCGTCGACCCTCAGTCCGGCGGCCAGCCGCTGAAAAGCAGGGACGGCAAGCTGATTCTGGCCGTGAACGGCGAGATATACAACCACAAGGAGATAAGGGAGCGGTTCAAGGATGAATATGAATTTCAGACCGGTTCGGACTGCGAGGTCATACTGCCGCTGTATCGTAAATACGGCGTGAATCTGGTGGAGCATCTGAGCGGCATATTCGCTTTCGCGCTCTACGATGCGGAGAAGGACGAGTATCTTATCGCCCGCGACCATATGGGAATCATACCTCTGTATGTCGGCTGGGATTCGGACGGGCAGTTCTACTTCGCCTCGGAGCTGAAAGCCCTTGAAGGAGTCTGCGTATCGATAAAACCTTTCCTTCCGGGACATTACTGGTCGAGCCGCGACGGCAAACTTACCGCATGGTACGAGCGCGACTGGATGTCGTATGAGAATGTCCGGGACAACGGCACCGATATAGGGGGCTTGCGTCAGGCGCTGGAAGCGGCGGTGAAAAAGCAGCTCATGTCCGATGTGCCTTACGGAGTGCTTCTCTCCGGCGGACTCGACTCTTCGGTCATTTCGGCCATCGCCAACAAATATGCGGCAAGGCGAGTGGAGTCGGACGGAAAGGATGCTGCATGGTGGCCGCGGCTGCATTCGTTCGCAATAGGTCTTAAAGGCGCTCCCGACCTTGCGGCCGCAAGAAAGGTTGCCGAACATATCGGAACGGTTCATCACGAGATAAATTATACCGTCCAGGAGGGACTGGATGCCATACGCGATGTGATTTATCATATCGAGACTTACGACGTGACTACGGTGAGGGCCTCGACGCCCATGTATCTTCTTGCGCGGGTTATCAAGTCTATGGGTATAAAGATGGTGCTCTCGGGTGAGGGTGCGGACGAGATTTTCGGCGGTTATCTGTATTTTCACAAAGCCCCGAACGCGCAGGAGTTTCATGAGGAGACGGTCCGCAAGCTGAAAAAACTGCATCTGTACGACTGTCTGCGGGCGAACAAGGCTCTGAGCGCATGGGGCGTCGAGGGGCGCGTGCCGTTCCTGGACAAGGAGTTCCTGGATGTGGCGATGCGTCTGAATCCGCAGGACAAGATGATTGGGGAAGGCCGAATCGAGAAATGGGTTCTGCGCAAGGCTTTCGAGGATATGCTGCCGGAGAGTGTGGCGTGGCGCCAGAAGGAGCAGTTCTCGGACGGTGTGGGATACAGCTGGATAGACACATTGAAGAAGATTACGTCGGAGGCTGTGTCGGACCGTGAGATGGAGCTTGTGAACGAGAGATTCCCGATAAATCCTCCGCGCAACAAGGAGGAGTATTACTACCGCTGCATTTTCGAGGAGCATTTCCCCTCGCAGACGGCGGCGCAGTGCGTTCCGTCGGTCCCGTCGGTGGCATGCAGCACGGCGGAGGCTCTGGCGTGGGACGCTTCGTTCCGAGGAGTCAACGAACCTTCGGGACGTGCTGTGCTCGGAGTGCATAACGACGATATGGGCAAGGACCGGTAGGCATTCGGTTTTTGTCGGGGGCGGCTTGCGAGGAATTTTTGCAGACGAAACGAGTGGCAGTAGGTCGGTCACGGAACTTCGTGTGTGGAATCATGCGTAGCCGCAGTATTAAACAGGTGCGATTGGAGACAGTCGCGCCTGTGTTGTTTTTACGCCGGTTGAGGCGATTTTCCGGGTGAATGCGGTTGCAAGTATGCGAAGGGTGCGATTTTTTTTGTTGAAAAATTAGTTATGTGAAACATTTTTTATAATATTGTGAATTGAAACGATTGATTATTAATTTTAAAGAATTTAAATAACGGCCGAGAGATACCTCTGAGGCTGATTTTCGATGTAATATATGCAGTTGACAATTCATTTAACCTATGTATAATTAAATTCACAGTCACATGAAAACTAAAATTTTTATGTTCTTGTCAGTCGGTGCGCTCGTGCTCGCCGGTTGCGGGAAAGATGAACCGACGAAGAAGCCGGAGCCTGCAAAGGAGCAGTTGCAGATTGAGGCTACTATTACCGGTATGACTCGTGCAACGGAATCGGCTTTCGAGGCAGAGGATAAAATCGGTATGTACGTGGCCACTTCCTCCGCTGTTTCCTTGACGGATGAAATCACGGTTTCCAACCTCGCCTGGACATTCGACGGCGAGCAGTGGACGGCTGCCGCTCCGCTCGAATATCCGACGTTGGGCGCGTTGAATATCTTCGCGTATTATCCTTACGCGGAGAGCGGCCTGAAAGGTTCGGACAATACTGCCGAAGTGTCTGTCGCTGAGAATCAGTCGACCGATGCTGCGATGAAGAGCGGCGACATTCTTGTTGCGACCAAACTCGGTGTCATGTCGTCGGGCGAGAAAGTGCTTCTCCCGTTCGTGCACGCCATGTCGAAGGTTGAGGTCAAGCTGACTATCAAGAATACCGACGACGCTTCTTATCAGGAGGTGATGGATATGACGCCTTCCGTGTCGATTGAGAAGGCTTACGTGAATGGAACGCTCAATGTTACGTCGGGCGATGTCGCTGCCGCAGGCCAGCAGACTGCCGTTACGATGAACGGTGCTCTGGCTCTCAACGCTGCCGGCAATGCCATTGAAGGCGTATCCGCAATTCTTGTTCCTCAGAGACTCGATGTCGGCGCCATACAGGTAAAAGTCGGAGACAAGACATTCTCCAACAGCAAAGGCATCTCCATTCTGAGCGGTAAGATTTATACTGTCAGCGTGGAGCTCGACATGACCCCCGATATTATCGACGCCAATTTCACCGTGTCGGTGAAGGACTGGACTACCGGTGTGAATGCAGAGGGTGAGTTCACGGAAGAACTGCCGACAGTCAATACGCTCAGTGCCAAGGGAACGTCCAACTGCTATATCGTTTCCGAAGCAGGCAAATACATGTTCGACGGTACCGTACAGGGTAACGGTTTCGAGGTCGAGGGTGCTGTGCCCCAGACCATGAACCCCGTCAAGGCTGCCCTCCTGTGGAGAACAAGCGAAAAGTCTCCTGTCACGGACGTATATGCACGCAACGGTTCGGTTTACTTCACCGTTCCAGAAGCCGTTAACGACAATGCTGTCATCGCTGTTTATGACGAGCAGGACAACATCCTTTGGAGCTGGCACATATGGCTGGTCGCAGGTTACGACCCGCAGGCAAATCTTAATACATATTATGTCGACGGCAAGGATGACCAGCCCGTGAAGTTCATGGACCGCAACCTGGGTGCTACATGTACAACCGCCGATGTTACGGACACGACCGAAATCATCTCTACGTTCGGTATGCTCTATCAGTGGGGCCGCAAAGACCCGTTCACCGGAACGAAAGCCTCCAAACTGCCGAGCGCCAACAATATGGGCCAGGATATTTATCTGAATGACAGTACCGAGCCGGAGGAGATGCCGACCGTGGCATATCTGGATACCAAACCCGAAATCAATAGCGCTGCCGAGGCAATCGCCTGGTCGATAGCAAATCCTCACGTCTACATGTCCTCCAATACATGGGGCTGCAAGAGCATCAGCGATGATGCGTGGTACAACGTCTGGGGATTCGGCTCGGGACACAAAACTATCTATGACCCGTGTCCTGTGGGCTATCGCGTACCTAACCCCGGTTACCACACCTGGTCGAAGATTACCGGCTACCACATGGTCGACATCGTCGATACGGAGAATGACAAGATGAGCTGGTTCGGTATGTACCTGCGTACCAAAGAGGGTGGCGAAGAGTCGCACTGGTGGCCTGCTCCGGGACGCCGTGCCGAGTCCAACGGCCGCGTCGAGGCGCTGGGTGAAGCCGACAACGGCACTTATTACCTGTCAAACCGCTGCTCGCCGTCAGCCGGCTATATGTACCGTTTTGAGGTAGCTACCAAAGGAGCTGTTCATACCGACGACAACATCTATCCGAATCAGCCTACTGCAAACTGGTGGGGCGGTCCTGTAAGGTGCGTCAAAGAGTAATGCCTCGGATTAAGAAAGTAAATATTAAATCAAAGCATAATTATGAAAAGAATTTTTGTAACATTTATTGCAGCGGCAGCTCTTTTCGCCGGTTGTACCAAGGATGATACAGGAATGGATGCGCCGGCAGCAGGCAACAGGCTCAATCTGAAAGCCTCTGTCGCCGAAACCCGTGCTACCGCCACCGCGTTCGAGCAGGGCGACCAGGTCGGTCTGTTCCTTACCAACCTCAACGGCAATGCAGCCGCCTATACCAATGAGAAATTGACGGTCGGTGCCGCCGGAGCGCTGAAAGGCGCAGGTGAACTGACATATCCGGTGAAGACCAAGAGTGTCAGCATCGCTGCCTACTATCCGTATGCCGAGGGTGTTGCTTCGGCTTCGGCTGTGCCGGTGAACCTTCCCCAGGACCAGAGCGAACTCGACGAGTCGTCTGTCGACCTGATGGGAGCCTATATAGCTGATATGGAGCCTACTTCGGATGTGGTTAATCTCGAATTCTCGCACATGCTGAGCAAGGTTAAAATCGAGCTTGTCGCAGGTGCCAATGCAACCGATGTAGAGGTTGCCGATGCTGAGGCCGTTTTAATGGCTTCGCTGGCCGGCAATGTAGATGTGACTACCGGAGCGGTTTCGGGCGCCGAGGCTGCTAAGGAGGTCAGCGGTTCGTCGCTCATCGTTCTGCCGCAGACCGTCACCGGCACGATGGCCAAGGTTAAGTCCTCTTACGGAACTTTCGACGTGGCGGCTCCCGCTGAGGGACTCGTTCTGGAAGCAGGCAAAATCAATACCGTGACAATCAAGGTCAATGTCAAGGAGCAGACCGGTTTCTATGTTGCTACACGTATTCTCGACTGGGAGGATTCGACCGTCGATTCCATAGGTATCTCTCAGCCTATTTATCCCGAAGTCATCGACCTGAGCGCCAACGGAACGGCAAACTGCTATGTGGTGAACAAACCCGGCCAGCTGTACAGCTTCGATGCTACCGTGAAAGGTAACGGCAAACAGACAGAGGGTGTGGAGTCTGTGACTATCAATCCTACCAAGGCATTCATATACTGGACTATTGTTCCCGTTTATCCAGACCCGACGGTGAATGAAAACTCGACTGCGACCCGCGGTCTGGGATGCGACGAGACGATGAACAAAACCGTCCTGCGCAAATCCGTGAAACTGGAAGACGGCAAGGTAATCTTCCGCACCAATCTCAATATGAGCGACGGTAATGTCTCGATTGCTGTTGCGGATGACGACAACAATATCCTTTGGAGCTGGCACATATGGGCTGTCAATGATTTCGATTTGGATGCCGCAGGCATAGAAATCGACCACCCGGCAGTCAAAGGCATTACGATGCTCGACCGCAACCTCGGTGCATACAGCAACGGCAGCTTGCAGACATGGGGCGACGAATCGAATGCAATAGGTCTGCACTATCAGTGGGGCCGTAAAGACCCGTTCCCCGTCAACAGAACCGTGAGCGGATGGCATTATTATTATTATTGGTACGACGCCAAAGCAGATATGGACATGTATAAACAGGGTTTGGCTCTCAACACGATTCCCAAGTGCGCAGCAGCCGATTTCTCCGGTTGGGAGGAGGCTGTCGCATATTCGATTGCCAACCCGATATTCCATATTGCCGCTTATGACGCAGTTACTGTCGGCGGAACGGCTCCTGATGGTGTCACCTATACCATAGGCAAGGCTACATCTCCGTACACATGGTTCAAGAACGGTGCTACCGTTCCGTCTGACGGCTGGGGCGGCCTCTGGGGCAATGCCGAGGGTGAAGATGAACTGGGCAGCGGAAGCAAGACCATCTATGACCCGTGTCCGGCAGGATGGCGGGTTCCGGAGCCTGAGGCTTTCCGTTTCATGACTGTCGACGGCGTGGATGTGCCTTCTGCCGATTCAGCCAAGAAATGCATATGGAAACTCAACTGCTCGGAGACTGTCGCCGAGAATGCCGTTGTCGATGCCATGGTATCGCAGGGCTTCCATTTCTATGTCAAGGGTGCCAAGAGCCTTTCGGAGGACGGCGAGGTCGTTCTGCCGCAGGACCAGACTACCATTTATTTCCCGGGTGCAGGTATTGCGATTTATTCGAGCTATCCTGATAATGACTCGTTCTACGATTATTCGAAGCCTACCACATGTTTCTGCGAGATGTACACCAACGCACCGGTCGCACGTTTCAAAGCGGACGGAGGACTTAGCAGTGTAGGTGCAATTCGCGCTTCGATGCGTACGGACGGCAGATTTACATCGCGTACGACAGGTGGCCGCTACGAGCAGCTGGCATCCGCATGTCCGATTCGTTGTATCAAGGAACAGTAAATGAAACATGAATAAAACAAGAAAAGATATGAAAAGAATTTTTTCGGTACTCCTTGCGGCGGCTACACTGTTTGCAGGATGTACCAAAAGCGACGTGGACGGTACGTATGTCGACGGTAAGGTGCAGTTGAAGCTCACTTCGTCGATAGCGCCGACGCGTGCCACAGACATAGCGTTCGAGGACGGCGATCTCGTGGGTCTTTACATTACAAAGGGCGAAGAGGCGTTGAAAACCAACGAAAAAATGACTGCCTATGCCTCCGGAGCAATTGAGGCCGCTTCTCCGATTTATTATCCAGAGGACGGCGCGGCGATAGATCTGTTCGCTTACTATCCTTATGCTGCGACTGCTCCTGCCAAATGGACTATCCCGGCCGCTCAGGACGAAATGAACTGGACGGAGTATGACCTGTGCTCGGCATCTGCCGCCGGTGTCAAACCGTCGAACAGAGCCGTTGCCCTGCTCTTCAATCACCTCATGGCCAAAGTTACGGTGGACCTTACCGTGTCGGGTGCCGGTTTGACGACTGAGGAGAAAAATGCCGTCAAGGCCGAACTTGTCGCAGCTCTCTCCGCCAATGTGGATATTCGTACAGGCGAAGTGAGCGACGTGGCTGCACCTGCAAGCATCACCCTTACGGAGGACAATACCGCTCTGGTAGTGCCGCAGACTATCGCCCAGGGTACCAAGATTGCGACTCTCGCTACCGAAAACGGCGACATCGATGTGGTTGCTGGCAAGGATATCGTTTTCGAGGCCGGCAAGAACAACATCGTTAAAATCTCGCTGTCAATCGACAATTACATTTCGGTGAAAGTTACCTGCACGATAGCTGACTGGAATACCGGTTCGAGTCTGGAACTCACCAAACCGACCGTGGAAGTCGTGGACAATGCAATCGACCTGAGTGCAAACGGAACCGCAAACTGCTATGTCGTGAACAAGGGCGGCGCAGAATACTGCTTCCGTGCCGATGTCAAGGGTAACGGTGCCGTTACGGAAAAAATCAATCCCGAGAAACTGGCTCCCGCCAAGGCCCGTCTGCTCACGACACACGTGGCTGCTCTCTACTTTAAGGGCAGCAAGTCTGCTTATGGCTCGGACGGCACCATGTCGATGCTCGTACTTCGCAACTCGGTGAAAATCGTTCAGAAGAGAGGCGTGCCTTACGTATATTTCGAGACTCCGGAGGCTCTTTCGCCCGGAAACGCAATCATCGCGGTATCCGACGAGGACGACAATATCATTTGGAGCTGGCATATCTGGGTAACACCGGATTATGAACTGGGTCAGGGTGATGTAACGCTTACCGCAAACGACAACTGCAACGGCGTGGTTATGATGGACCGCAACCTCGGCGCACTTGCCAACGGCTTCGAGGAGGGTATGAACCAGATTCAGGTGGCTTATGCCGCTGCCGGCATCGTATATCAGTGGGGCCGTAAGGATCCTATGTTCCTTACCAACGTAGGTGCCTGGGGATATGGCAACTATCAGTTCGAGGATGGTGTTATCGTAGAATTGCTGGATTCCAAAAAGCGTCAGAAGAGAGGCTCGACAACTGATGACAGAGAGGAGATTGACATCGTTCCTACTGCTGAAAATGTTCCGACTGTGGACGCTGCAATCGCACTCTCCGTTGCGAATCCGGCAAGTTTCATACATTGTTACAACAATGACTGGAACAAATCCTGGCTCACGGACGATACCGAGGCCAATCCAATCTCGTATCTGTGGGGCAATACTTCCGGCGACAAATCCGCAAAGGCAGGTGTGAAGACAATCTACGACCCGTGTCCGGTAGGATACAAGGTGCCGGGTCCGAATGCTTTCTCATTCTTCTCGTTCCATGGCGGTGATATGGGATACATATATCATTATGCAAACCCGGAACGTTATAACTTCGACCAGACCAAAACGAAAGTCACAGTGGGTGAAAAGTCTATCGAGTTCGACAATAATGAGTATTACGGATATTACTGCTATACCAACTCGGTTCTCAAAGACGGCCAGACAGCCGCTGACAGAACGGACAATACCACGATGTATTTCCCGTGTATAGGTCTCCTCCAATATTGGGGTAATATGGCTATGCAGTATGGCGCTAACGACAGATATGCGAATATCACGATGATGAGTAATGCCTTGGTGGACGGAGGTCCGCATTATGTCGCTCCGTATGTAACACCGACAGGTAACGTATATTTTTCGAAAGCGGGTTACTTGTTCGGATGGCCTGCTTCGGCTATTCCTGTACGCTGCATTAAGGAGTAATTATTCGAACTATTGTTGAATAAATAAAAACAGAAAAGATATGAAAAAAATTTTTATGGCGCTTCTTGCTTCGGCAGCTCTTTTCGCAAGCTGTACGAAAGACAACACCGAGTTGCAGGACGGCGGTCAGACGGCGTTGATTCCCGTTAGATTCACTGTCGACCAGGTGGCCAAGGCAACGCGTGTGAGCGGTACGGCTTTCGAGGTCGGAGACCAGGTGGGCATGTTCATTACCAAGACCGGAGAAGATGCTCCTTATGTAGACAATGTGAAATTCACCGTGACGGAGAGCGGCGTTCTCGAACCCGAATCTCCCGTATATTACCCGGCAGACAGAAGCCGTGTGTCCGTTGTGGCATACTATCCGTATTCGGACGGCGGAAAGACGGTTATAG
>CAYXGF010000046.1:0-7068 GCA_964464465.1 uncultured Alistipes sp.
TTCTCGTTCTTGCCGACCTTGAATATCCACGACAGACTGACCCCGAACTTTTCGCGCAGCTCGTCATTGGCGTAGAACTCGGTAATCGGGGCTGCTTCTTTCCGCAGCCGTTTCTGATAGGGCTTTGGCTCGTCGAAGAGTTTGTCAATGTCCTTACGGCGAATAAGTGTTTTGCCCTTGAATTGAACTGCCGTAATAGCACCTGCTTTCAGGTAATTGTAGACCGAGGCCCGACAAATTCCCAACAATTTTGCAGCTTTGGTCGGTGTGAGAAATTCAACACGCTCAGCATTCTCCTGTTTAAGGAGAGCATGCGAATACTCATCTTCAAAGGTTTTGACTTTGTCATTGCGCTTCTTCGCTTTATAAGCCAGATTTGCACATCTGTGGCTGCAAAACTTTGTGGTGGTTTTGTGTGCGGTAAATGACTTTCCGCACCAGCCGCATTTCTTTTTGATTTCAATGTTACTGCTCATATCTCTGTTGTTTTGTTCTCCGTTAATTTCGCCAAAAGTGTCTATATGCGTATAACTGCGTCTAATTGTGTCTAACTTTTCCACTGTCTCGCTCCGCACAGAGTCCCCGAAACCCCCGCGGTACGGGAGCGGTACGAGAATCGGCGCAAAAACCCGCACAAACGGTCAGAACCGAGAGTGTCGGGCAAAAAGAAAAGCACTCGTACAGAGTGCTTTGCCTATGAAATGTGATTTTTGTTAATCGTTAGTAATTCCTAATCACTTGCCGATGCAAAATTTGGAGAATATACTGGACAGTATTTCGTCGGAGGTTATGTGTCCTGTTATTTCGCCGAGGCTGTGGATTACTTGGCGGATTTCTTCACTCAGTAAATCCGAGGGAATGTCATTATCCATTCCGTCCAATGCCCGGGCAAGGGACTGCGAGGCGATGTCGAGCGCCTCGTAATGCCTTAGGCTAGAGACAACGGCTTCTCCATTATAAACCGAATCGGTATCGACGCAGTCTCGCAGCCGATGCAGCAAAATGTCCACACCATGGCCTGTCTTGGCCGAAATATAAACAGCATCCTCGACAGGTCTAACATCCGAGATATCGGTTTTATTGAACACCCGTATCAATATCTGTTTATCTGAAACGCAAACCGGAGCATCCGGACACTCCGGCTCACACAGTTGCAGAATTATCCGCGCATTGTCAATAATCTGCATCGTACGCTCTATGCCCATACGTTCGAGCATATCGGCCGTATCATGAATACCTGCCGTATCTATAAAACGGAATGTCACACCGTCAATCACCACGCTCTCCTCAATAGAATCGCGCGTTGTACCGGCAATGTCCGATACCATAGCGCGCTGCTCGCCAAGGATTTTGTTAAGCAAAGTACTCTTGCCGACATTGGGGCGCCCGACGATAGCCACACCAACCCCGTTCTTTATAGCATTCCCCGTGGCAAACGATTCGCACAAAGAATCAACTCGCCGTTTTACACTGCAAAGCATCTGCCGCAGAGTACTCCGGTCGGCAAATTGAACGTCTTCTTCCGAAAAATCGAGCTCGAGTTCCAGCAATGAGGTGATTTTAAGCAGATTCTCCCGCAATGAATCGAGTTCTAACGAATATCCGCCACGCATCTGCGTGGATGCGATAGCGAGCGAAGCCTGCGAATCGCTGGCAATCATATCGGCTACCGCTTCGGCCTGCGCAAGGTCTATTTTTCCGGCAAGAAAAGCACGCGATGTAAACTCCCCTGGACGGGCCATTCTCGCCCCCGCAGCTACGAGAAGCTGCAATATCCGCGAGACTATGTATCGGGAGCCGTGACACGACAGTTCCACACTCTCCTGACCCGTATACGAATGCGGCGCACGGAACACCGCAGCCAGAACATCATCCACGAACACACCGTTCTCATCCTCTATATGACCGTAATGTACCGTACCGCCTCGTGCAGCACTCAAAGGTCTGCTGCCGCGGAAAATCGCATCCGCAGCACACACGGCCCCTTTACCACTCAGACGTATCACCGAGATAGCACCACCGGCAGCCGTGGCAGGAGCCACTATCAAATCTGAATTTTGCATTTCAATGCCCAGTATTTCATCCGCAAATATAACCAAAAGCATCCAAACTGCACACCTGAAACAGGGCGACAGGAAAATAATCAGTTTTTACAGCATCAATACAGACACAGCAATACTGATGAAACATATGCCCAATAAAAAAAGTCCTTCTAAAAAGGACCTCGCAGAGCGGAAAATGAGATTCGAGCCAACGCTTCGCGTGTTTATTTCGTGAATTGTTGTTTACACCTCCGCCCCCTGGAAAGGGATACTTTGGGGATGCCCGCGCAAGTCCCGTTTCCCCCAAAAGTAAAAAAGGACAGCCTCTTAGCTATCCTTTCACTTTTCAGAGCGGAAAACGAGACTCGAACTCGCGACCCCAACCTTGGCAAGGTTGTGCTCTACCAACTGAGCTATTTCCGCATTGCCGTGCAATCTGTGACCCGATTGCGAGTGCAAAGGTAATACAGTTTTTTGAAACTGCAAACAAAACAGTAAAAAAATTACATATTTTTTTACACCAAGAAACTGCACAAAAAAATCGCCCGCACGGGGCAGGCGATTCAAATTATGCAACACGCTGAATCAGAACGGCAAGTCGTCAAAATCTTCCTTTACCGCAGCAGACGGCATAGACGATTCGTCCAACGGAGGCAGAGGCTCCGAAACCGACGGGGCAGGGGATGAGCTCTGTTTTTTCACCACACGCCACCCGCGGACATCGGTATACCAACGGCCGTTATATTCGCGCGACTCGACATTTACGGACACATTCGCAACATCGCCCTCCTTGAAAGAGGCCACATCGCCGGCTCTGTCACCGAAGAAAGTCACACATACCTTACGGTTCATATCGGAGGGAATCTCAAAAACGATATCCTGTTTTTTCCATTCTCCGCGAGCGCTCGTTCCCGACACAGGAGCGAGGACTCTATATACCACACCCTCGAAATCCATACGTTTTTACTCTTCTACTATTGTAATGCTAAAAATCTTGTCGCCCATACGAATGTCGTCGATAACATCAAGCCCCTCGACAACTTTTCCGAAACATGTATGCACACCGTCCAGATGCTGCGTATTCTCTCTGTTGTGGCAGATAAAGAATTGCGAGCCGCCGGTATTCCTGCCTCTGTGGGCCATGGAAAGGACACCGCGGTCGTGATACTGCCGCTCGGCAGAGGTCTCGCAAGGAATGGTATAGCCCGGTCCGCCGGCGCCATTACCCAACGGACAACCGCCCTGAATCACAAAATCGGGAATGACACGATGGAATGTCAGACCGTCGTAGAAATGCTCCGACGAGAGTTTGCAGAAATTATCTACCGTAACGGGAGTCTCCTTTTCGTAGAGTTCGGCTTTCATATCTCCCTTCTCGGTCTTTATAATCGCATATTTCATATTTAATGGAATTTAAAGAATACAAATCTACGAAAAAAGAGCAACAATCAAAATCATTTGCACACAAAAAAGCCGTCCGGAAATATTCGGACGGCTTTTTAATATTCATAAAAAATTACTCGGCAGCAGGAATAACGTCGATAACCTCAACATCGAACACGAGAGCCTCGTTGGGGTCGATACCGCCGTAAGGGTTGCCCTGAGTACCGTAAGCGAGTTCGGCAGGAACATAAAGTTTGATTTTGCCGCCCTTGCCTACGAGTTTCATACCCTCTGACCAGCCTCTGATTACACGGTTGAGCGCGAATTTGGTGCTGTCGTTCTCGTCGAACACACGGCCGTCCTTGTGAGTACCCTTGTAGTTCACCATCACCTCGTCTCTGTCGCCCTTGGCCATCACCTCGCCATCGCCTTCGAGGATAACCTCGTACAGCAGACCGCTGTCGGTTCTCTTGACATTGGGATTGTTCTTGGCAACGTCATTGAGGAACTCCTCCGATGCTTTCAGGTTACGGGCAGGAATTCGAACCATGAAGTATTCGTTCAGGAATTCGTAAGCCTGCTCCTGCGTCATCTTTGCCGAACTGTTCAGCACGTCGGATATGGCAGCTGCTACGACCGAAGGATTAAGCGTGCTGTCGAGACCTTTCAGGTGACGGCCGTAATCCAGACCTATCGCATAGGCAACCGAATCCTTTTCGGAATAACTCTTGATACTGCTTGCATTATTGCACGCGCTCAGAGCGGCGAGAGCGGCAACTGCGGCTACAAATAATTTTTTCATTTTCTGTTCTTATTTAATAATTAAACTTTTATCCGCTCGCAAATGTAGCTATTTTTCGGTTTAAAATACCAATTTCATTCCGAAAAATGCGTAACCCATAATTTTTTACGATTTTTTCGAGAACACCCTTATCAAAATCACACCCAGCAGGGCCGAGGCGACAGAGCCGAGCAACACTGCAATCTTGCCTTCGTCTATCATCGCCTGCTGACCGGCAAAAGCCAGGGTGTCGATAAAAATGGACATCGTAAAGCCTATGCCGCCCAGACATGCCACGGCGAAAAGCATGCACCAGTCGCTGCCTGCGGGCATGGAACCGAGCTTCGATTTGACAGCCGCATAACTTGCCGCGAATATACCGACAGGTTTTCCGAGCAGCAGTCCGAGGAAAACGCCCCAGCCGAGAGTATTGGAGAAAATATTGAGTTCGGCAATCGACTTTATCTCCACACCGGCATTCGCCAGAGCGAAAACCGGCATTATGATGAACGTCACGTAAGGATTCAGCAGATGCTCCATCCGCTGCGACATGCTTATAGCATCGGTAGCCACCGTCCGGAGCTGCAACAGAGAATGATGCTGGTTTTCGTTCGACAGCACCTCGACACCGGGTCTGTCATTGAACCTGAACTCTTCCAGGAAATACGGAGCCTTGTGCATGAACACCTTCTTGGAGAGGTGCGGCTTGGAAGGCACCAGCATCGCCATCACCACGCCTGCAATCGTCGAATGCACACCGGAGTGATAGAACAGGAACCACATCACGATTGCCGGAATCAGATAATAAGCGACCTTATATACGCCCATCCTGCGGAATACTATCAGGACAGCCATTATCGCAGCTATAAGCGCGATGCACGTCCAGTCGATTGTCCCGCCGTAAAAGAGCGCGATGACGACTATGGCGCCCAAATCATCGGCTATGGCCAGAGCCGTTAGGAACACTTTCAGGGACACCGGCACGCGATTGCCCAGCATGGACATTATCGCAATTGCGAAGGCGATGTCGGTAGCTGTCGGAATACCCCATCCGCCGGCATAAACAGAACCGTGATTCACAGCCGCGAATATCAGCGCTGGGCAAATCATTCCGCCGAGCGCCGCCACGACAGGCAGAATCGCCTGACGGAAGCTGGAAAGCTGCCCGGCAATTATCTCACGCTTAATTTCGAGTCCGACGGTGAAGAAGAACACGACCATCAGACCGTCGTTGATGAACTTCTCTATATCGATATGGAACGAGACGATGTCGCCTATCGAAATTCCCAAATCGGTTTCGAGTATGCTGTGATAAAGGTGCTTCGTGTCTGGCATATTCGCCAGAAGCATGGCTATGACCACAAACACCACCAGCACTACGCCGCCCGCCCACGGGCTGCTTATAAAATGTCTGCCTCTTTCTGCGATTCTTCGTCCGAAAGACGAACCGGAAACTGTATTCATATGTTATATTTCTGTTATTTATTTTCTCAACACCTGACCGCACAGCCCGAACAGTACACGCGCTCCGACATTGGCGTCCCACGTGTTGTCAGCCGCCGGCGCGACCTCGCACAAATCGAATCCAACTATCCTCCGGCCCGAATCGACCGTCCGGCGCAGCAGATACGCAGCCTTGGCGAACGACAGTCCTCCGGGGACGGGAGTACCCGTATTCGGACAGTATGCCGCCTCCAAAGCATCTATATCGAAACTCACATACACTTTATCGGGCAATGCCCCGACTATTCTCGCGCATTGCACCTCCCAGCTCTCTCCGCAAAACTCGGCCTCGCACATGTCGGCATCCGAGAATACCGTGACCCTGCCGCTGCGCACTGCAAAATCCAGCTCGCTCTGGCTGAAATCACGCACCCCGACCTGCACAATCCTGTCCACCTGCGGAATATCCCGCAGTACATTATACATAATCGAAGCATGCGAAAACTCGAAACCCTCGTAGCACTCGCGCAAATCCATGTGCGCGTCAAGATGCAGTATGCCGAAATGCTCCTCGAACTGCGACAATGCACGTATAGCCCCGTAAGGCACGCTGTGATCGCCGCCGACGACACCGACCCTCCGGCCTGCCGACAAATGTCTCCTCACAGTCTCGTACACGGCCGAGTTGACCTGCCGGCTCGCCTCGTTTATCCTGTCCAGCTTGCGGGACAGAATGAAATTGTCCGCGGTAATACCGCCGGTTTCCAGATGCTCCATGATTTTCACGGCATCGTCCCGCAGCTGCACGCTCGACTCCTGTATCGAATAATCAATCTCCTCTGTGGCAATGCCCGCGCGCCACGCCTGCGGCGCATAGGAATCGTAAAAATCAAGCTGTGTGGAAGCCTCTATAATGGCATCCGGAGCCGACGAGGCCCCGCCTCCGTACGACGAGGTCACATCCCAGGGTACGGACACCAGCACAAGACGGGAATCATCCGCCGTAAAGGGCATCCCGAAATAATTGCCGTTCGCTATTCCGACACCATCCGCATCGAACTGCTCCATAATCTCAATATCGTTTTTCAAAACCCGACAAAATTACTAACATTTCGATTCAAACCAAAATCAGCCCCTTTTCGGCAAAAAAATCACGGGATACTGAACACCAGATATTTATAATTTTTATTTATAAAAATATCATTATTTATAATCAAAACACAATACACCGGCTCTACTCCGCGTTATTATATCGAATCTTTGATATCGTTGCGACAACAGAGGTTAAAGGTTCTTTTCATAATCAATATATTAAAGTTGGGTTTCTCCCTGCCGCGGGTCGGCGGGGAGTTTTTTGTTAGCCCTATAAATGCGGCAGGGAGAAACATTTCACAACACTCCCTTTCACGTTTCCCTCTC
>CAYXGF010000046.1:7168-13960 GCA_964464465.1 uncultured Alistipes sp.
CGGGCCGGCGGGGTGTTTTTGTTGGCGATATAAATGCGGCAGGGAGAAACATTTCACAACACTCCCTTTCACGTTTCCCTCTCGAAGAGGGAAAGCCGGCAACGCCGGAGCCGCGGGCCGGCGGGGTGTTTTTGTTGGCGATATAAATGCGGCAGGGAGAAACATTTCGCAACACTCCCTTTCCCGTTTCCCTCTCGAAGAGGGAAAGCCGGCGACGCCGGAGCCGCGGGTCGGCGGGTCGGCGGGGAGTTTTTTGTTGGCGATTATATCCCACTTATGTCATTTTACG
Source organism: uncultured Alistipes sp. (assembly GCA_964464465.1). Classification (GTDB taxonomy): domain Bacteria; phylum Bacteroidota; class Bacteroidia; order Bacteroidales; family Rikenellaceae; genus UBA940. Next base: position 7,458 of record CAYXGF010000046.1, read on the forward strand.
CGATAACTGCGTATATTTGCTCCATAAACGACAAGACTGATGAAAATAATCGCAGACTGCGACATACCGTACCTGAACGGCATTCTCGAACCGTATGCCGACGTCGAATATATAAAAGGAGCGGAAATCGGCCCGCACAACGTGCGCGGTGCGGACGCACTGATAATCCGCACACGCACTCGGTGTAATGCCGAGCTGCTCGACGGCTCGGGAGTGCGTTTTATCGGTACGGCGACAATAGGCACGGACCACATAGACCGGCAATACTGCGAAGGCGAAGGCATAGCGGTATATTCTGCTGCCGGATGCAACGCACGGGGCGTCTTGCAGTGGGTTGCCGCGACACTTGTCTTCATGAACCGGAAATACGGAACGGCCCCCGGAAAAACAACGATAGGAGTAATCGGTGTCGGCAATGTCGGCAGCAAGGTTGCGCATTACGCCCGGATGTGGGGTTACCGTGTCATGTGCTGCGACCCGATACGAAGTCTGTCCGAGAACCCGTCAGGGGAGATATTTCACGACTTGGAAGAGGTTCTTTCGTGTTCGGACATCATAACGCTGCACACGCCTCTGACACAAGACGGACCGTTCGCTACGAAATACATGATAGATGCCCGCGCACTGGACATGATGAAATCCGGAGCGGCCGTCATAAACTGCGCCAGGGGCGGGGTGGTGGACGAGTCGGCACTCGTCGAGGCTATCGAACAGAACAGGATAATGTGTTCGGCAATAGATACATGGGAGAACGAGCCTCGCATGAACCCTCGTCTGCTCGAACTCTCCGACATAGCGACGCCGCACATCGCGGGGTACTCCGTCCAGGGCAAAGCCGCCGGCACATCCATGACTGTCAAAGCATTGGCACGGTTTTTCCAGATACCGGAACTGATACAATGGTATCCGGCGGGAATCCCCGTAAGCATGCCGGAAGATATAACCTGGGAGCGGATGTCGGAAAGAATAGATGCCAGCTTCGACATCCAGGCACAGAGCCGCGAACTTAAACTGTACCCCGAAAAATTCGAAGAAATGCGCAACGCATATGAATATAGAGTGGAATTTTTCTAACTTTGCATGAAACAGGCGTAAATCATGAGAATAAAATCGGAATACAAAATACGGGAAATCGCAGGTGAGAAGATAATAGTCATCCAGGGCAAGTTCGGCCAGGACATGACGCGCATTGTCTCTCTGAACCCTTCGTCGGAGCTGCTCATAGAGAGTCTTTCCGGCCGCGACTTCGAAATCGCCGATGCAGCGAACATACTGACGGAAAACTACGAAGTGGATTACGACACGGCCGAACGTGATGCCGCCGCATGGGTGCAGAAGCTCATCGAATGCGGAATCGTCGAATCATGAACCCGCTGAGGCTCATACCGCGTGGTTACCGCAAAAGAGCGGCAGCCGTCACGGTTCTGATTTTCGTCAGGGCGGTGACGGACCTGGCCGGTATAGCCGCACTGATTCCGATTCTCGTCCTTGCGGCCGACCGCAGCGCGCTGTCCGGCAACAAATACATGCAGGAGTTGATGCGCATAACGGCACTCGACAGCGAAACGGGATTCATCGCAGCCCTGTGCGCCGCCGTGCTTGTGTTCACACTGTTGAAAGGAATCGTAAACATCGCAATATCGCAATACACCTCGCGGTACATTCTGTCGCTGTACAGATTCTACTCGCAGCGCATGTTCGGGAACTACCGCAGCCGCGGACTGATTTTCCTCAAAAACAACAACACCTCCAAACTCGCATACGAAATAAATTACGTCTGCATGGGATTCGTACAGGGTGTACTCGCGCCAATCGCCGCTATGATAAGCGACAGTACGATGCTCGTGCTGATGTTCTCGGCCCTGACCGCCTACAACCCGAAAGTCGCGCTGATGCTCGCCGCGCTGTTCATTCCCGTGACAGCAGTGTACATACTCATCATCCGGCGAAGGATACAGGACTACGGCAGACAGGAGAACGAGATACGCCGCACCCAGAACCGCATGGTGCTCGAAGCGTTCAGAGGGTACGCCGAAATAGAGATAAACGACGGATTCGGCCTTGTCGAGGGCAGATTCGCAGACTCGCTCGCTCAGATATCATCCATCAGAAGGCGCTACATGCTCGTGGGACAGATTCCGGCTCTGCTCATAGAAATATGCATCGTGGCCGTGCTGTCGGCCCTGGTGCTGCTCAGAACGGATGTCGTGCTTCTCGGCATATTCGCCGTCTCGGCCATAAAGGTCCTGCCGTCGATAAAAGGCATCATAGCCGGATACATAACAATAAAGAACAACCGTTACACCGAACAGATAATCGCCGGAAGTGCCGGCTCGCCATCCGGGTCAAAGGCCCTGCGGCGGGCGGTTTTCGAAAAGACCGTCGAGGTCAAGAACGTAAGTTTCGCCTTTCCGGACGACGAGCGCCGTGTGCTGAAAGATTTCAGCATGACTGTGCGCAAAGGCGAGTGCATAGGCATAAACGGCGTCTCGGGCGGTGGCAAGACCACGCTTTTCAATCTGCTGCTCGGATTCTACCAGCCTCAGAGCGGGCGTATTCTCATAGACGGCACCCCCCTTTCCGATATAGATATGCGCAGCTGGCGGGATATGATAGGCTACGTTCCGCAGGAGGTTTTCATCGCCGACTCCACACTTGCCAGGAACATTGCGCTCGGCGAGGAGGAGCCCGACCGCAGACGTGTAATGGAAGCACTGCAAGCGGCGAGCCTCGGTGATTTCGCCGAATCGTCGCCGCTCGGAATAGATACACCGATGGGGGAGTGGGGCGCCAGACTGTCGGGAGGTCAGAAACAGCGCATAGGAATAGCACGCGCGCTGTACAAAGGCGCCCGCATACTGTTTTTCGACGAAGCCACCTCCGCGCTCGATTCCGACACCGAGGGCGACATCAACAGCTCGATAAAAAATCTGTCCGCATCCGACGGCACACTCACAATCATAATAATAGCGCACCGGCAGAGTTCACTGGCCATATGCGACAGAATCGTCACGATATAAACACTTATTCCGAATCATGAATTTCAACTACAAGATAGCGGACATAATCCTAAGGACAACAGGCCCGGCGGCCGATTTGGGCTACATCGAAGGGTTCGGCACATTCCTCTCCGGGGCTGATGCAGCACCGGACGTTGTCATCGACACGGGCGTCCGCATTCCGGATTTTCCGGCCGACTGCCGGCTGCTGCACACCCAGGAGTTCGAGGGAATAGTATGCACGCTGCACACGACCGGCGACGAATATTTTTTCAGCATGCGTTCCGACAACTTCGGGTCACTGAGTTTTTGCTGCAAAGCATCCGACAACCATTTCAGATGCGACGCAGGATTTAACGGGGGGGGGCGTCCCGTACCTATAATGATGCGTTTCATGGTATGGACAGTTTTCAGCATGGCGGCGCTGCGCTCGCACAGCGGGGTCGCCATACACTCGTCGACCGTGGTTTTCGAATCCGGAGCCGTAATGTTTCTGGGAGAGAGCGGCACAGGCAAAAGCACCCACACACGTCTGTGGCTCAGCAACCTGCCGCAAGCCAGACTGCTCAACGACGATTCGCCGATAGTACGCATAGTCGAAGGCCGTGCGGTAGTGTTCGGCTCGCCGTGGAGCGGCAAAACCCCGTGCTATAAAGACGAACAGGCGCCGCTTGCAGCCTGCGTGCGGCTCAGCCAGGCGCCGCGCAACGACATACGCCGCCTGTCCAAGGTCGAGGCCTTCGGAGCGCTGTTTCCGTCGTGTCCTCCCGCATTTGCCCAAGACGAGCGTCTGACGGACTGCATATGCAGCGTGCTGTCATCAATCATCTCCTCGGTTCCGGTCTACCATCTGCAATGTCTGCCGGACAATGATGCGGCGCTGCTGGCGAAAAAAACCATATTCGGATGACAGAGATACGCATATCGAACGCCGAGTTTTTCTCACTGGTGGAGCAGAGCATCGGACAGGGGCAGAGCGTGACGATAACGGTCAAGGGAGTCAGCATGCACCCGTTCATACGCTCCGGCCGCGACAAGGTGGTGCTGACACCGTTTTCGCCCTCGGAACTGAAAGTCGGACGAATCGTGCTGTTCAAGTACAAAGGCACTTACATAATGCACCGTATCGTGTCGTTCGACGGCGGCATTTTCACCATACAGGGCGACGGCAACAACATCCGCACCACGGAGACGGCCCGTGCCGCCGACATAGTGGCACTTGTCAGCCGGATAATAAAGCCGTCCGGACGCATCGTCGACTGCACCTCTCCGCACCACCTCCGGCAGTTCCGCCTGTGGAGCGCGCTGAACCCTATAAGGCGGTACATCATGGCGCTCGACCGCCGTATTTTCGCCGGCATGAGATAACGGTCCGGCGGGTAACTTTGCGTCTTAGCGGGATTTTTGCTACCTTTGCCGCATAAAAGCACTTTTTATGAAAAACATACGCAACTTCTGCATAATCGCACACATAGACCACGGCAAAAGTACGCTGGCGGACCGACTGTTGGAGCGAACCGGCACATTGTCTCAGCGCGAGCTTCAAGCGCAGGTGCTGGACGACATGGAGCTGGAACGGGAAAAGGGTATAACGATAAAGAGCCACGCCATACAGATGAACTACACGCACGGCGGGCAGAACTACACGCTGAATCTTATCGACACACCGGGACATGTGGATTTTTCGTATGAGGTCTCCCGGGCGATAGCATCTTGCGAGGGGGCGCTTCTTGTGGTCGATGCGACGCAGGGCATCCAGGCCCAGACCATATCGAACCTGTATCTTGCGCTGGGGCATGACCTTGAAATCATACCGGTACTCAACAAGATAGACATGGAGTCAGCCATGGTCGACGAGGTCAAGGACCAGATAGTGGACCTTCTCGGGTGCGACCGTGATGATATTCTTGCGGCTTCCGGCAAGACCGGCGAGGGAGTCGAGCAGGTTCTGCAAGCGATTGTGGAGCGCATACCGGCGCCGCAGGGTGACGAGAACGCACCGTTGCAGGCTCTGATCTTCGACTCGGTGTTCAATCCGTTCCGTGGCATAATCGCCTATTTCAGAGTGTTCAACGGCACATTGCGCAAAGGCGACAAAGTGAAGTTTTTCAATGCCGGCAGCCAGTACGAGGCTGACGAGATAGGGGTTCTGAAACTGAAAATGCAGCCGCGGGACGAAATCAAGGCCGGCGACGTGGGCTACATCATATCCGGCATAAAGAATTCCGTCGACGTCAAGGTCGGCGACACCATAACGCATATAGAGCGTCCGTGTTCTGAGGCGATACCCGGATTCGAGGACGTGAAGCCGATGGTTTTCGCGGGAGTCTATCCTGTGGAGACCGACCAGTACGAGGAGCTTCGTTCTTCGCTGGAAAAGTTGCAGCTCAACGATGCTTCGCTCACGTTCGAGCCTGAGAGTTCCCTTGCGCTGGGCTTCGGGTTCCGATGCGGTTTTCTTGGGCTGCTGCATCTTGAAATCATACAGGAGCGTCTTTACCGCGAGTTCGACATGGACGTTATAACCACCGTGCCCAACGTCTCCTACAAGATAACCACGACACGTGGCGAGGAGATAGACGTGCACAATCCGTCGGGGCTTCCCGAGCCGAACTATATAGCGAAGATAGAGGAACCGTACATTCTGGCGCAGATAATCACCCATTCGGACTACATCGGCAACGTGATAAAGCTGTGCATCGACAAGCGCGGAGTACTTAAAAACCAGACTTTCATCACGCAGGACCGCGTGGAGCTGAACTTCGAGATGCCGCTGTCGGAGATAGTGTTCGACTTCTACGACAAGCTCAAAAGCATCTCCCGCGGTTATGCCTCGTTCGACTACCATCGCACCGGTTACCAGCAGAGCAAACTCGCCAAGCTCGACATACTTCTCAATGGCGAGGGGGTGGACGCCCTTTCGTCGCTCATATACCAGGAGCACGCCTACGATTTCGGACGGCGGATGTGCGAGAAACTCAAAGAGCTTATTCCGCGGCAGCAGTTCGACGTTGCGATACAGGCGGCCATAGGGGCCAAAATCATCGCCCGCGAAACCGTCAAGGCAGTCCGCAAGGACGTGACGGCCAAATGCTACGGAGGTGACATCTCGCGCAAGCGCAAACTTCTCGAAAAACAGAAGAAAGGAAAGAAACGAATGCGCCAGATAGGTACGGTCGAGGTCCCGCAGCAGGCATTCCTCGCCGTTCTGAAAATGGACTGACAACCTCACACATAGACACAAGACACGCGGCAGGATTGATTCTGCCGCGTGTCTTGCGTTTCATAGGTGCGCTATATCACCTCTATACCGTCGAACTCTTTGCTCAGGGCGTCCCGGACTCCGACTCGTTCGAGGCTCCTTGCCGCAAGCTCATTGACGACGTTGTGCATCACCCCACTGAGGGCCTCCACCTTTTCAGGGTCGCTCGCAGTGCGGCGGGATTTTTTTCTGTCACAATACCTCCACGTCGGGGAACACCCGGTTCATAACTTCGCTGAGGC
>CAYXGF010000047.1:0-13767 GCA_964464465.1 uncultured Alistipes sp.
AAAAATCAGCGACATTTATTTGTAAAAAAGATTGCTGATCGATTTGGTGATGATTAAACCACGATTTGGGATTTTACGTAAAGGATACCGTGGCGCTGCCGCCCAGCCTGAACGTCGAAAGACTTGCGGCCCTGCAACGGGAGATGGGATGGCGGCTTCTTGCCGACAGTTCGGTGTATGTACGCCGCGGTCCGGACTCCATATTGATTACAGGATTGGGATTTCCGGTGCAGGCGCATCTGCACGGTCACAACTCGTCACTTGCAGGAACGGATTTGGACGCTGTCTGCTCGCGTGTCGACTCTTCGTCATATCACATCGTTCTGTCTCATGCTCCGCAGCTGTGGAATGAATTGCGTGCTATGGGATGCGGCGATTTGACGCTGTCCGGACATGTGCATGCCATGCAGATGAAGTTCCGGATATTCGGACGGGAGATTTCTCCTGCCGGATTGGTGTACGAACAGTGGAGCGGAGAGTACGGGAGCGACGGCCGCGTGCTGTATATAAACGACGGTCTCGGATGCGTGATGTATCCGATGCGCATAGGCGCCCGGCCGGAGGTCACATTAATAGAACTCAGACGATGCGAATAATTCTTTCCGCCGCCGTATCCATGGACGGTTGCCTGGACGACAACACTTCCGAAAGACTCAGACTCTCGTCCGAAGAGGACTGGGAGCAGGTGCACCGACTTCGGAGCGCCTGCGATGCCATACTTGTCGGGGCCGGCACCCTTAGGGCCGATAATCCGTCGCTCGTAATAAAGGACGGGGTTTTGCTTTCGGAGCGTCGCAGACGCGGCCTGGACAGGGATTTGATAAAGGTTGCGGTGAGCGGCAGCGGGGATGTGGACCCTGAGTCGCGTTTTTTTACCGAGGGAACAGCCGAGAAGATTCTGATTACTTGCAGCGATGTATCCGAGCGCCTGCGTCGTGCGGCTACCGTCATACGTCTGCCGCGTATAGATGCGGCATCGATAGAGCGTTGCCTCTCCGAGCGGGGGGTGAGTACGCTTATGGTGGAGGGCGGAAGCCGTATTCTCACCATGTTCGTTTCCGAGGGCGTTTACGATGAGTTCAGACTGGCTATGGCTCCGGTGGTTGTCGGAGACAGCACCGCGCCGCATCTTTTGGGCGATATGCCCGCCGCATCGGCGTATCTGTGTGAAAGCTGGCAGGCCGGTCAGATGACGGTCATGTACTATCGTAACCGCAGCCGGCGCATGTGGCAGGATTATCTGCATCTGAAACGGGCCGTGGAGCTGGGCGGCATGTGCGCTCCCAGCGCGGGTTCGTATTGTGTCGGGGCTGTGGCGGTCACGGCTGCCGGCGACATTTTCGAGGGGTACACGCATCGCAGTTCCGAGAGTTCGCATGCGGAGGAGGAGGCGATAGATGCAGCACTGAGAGCGGGTGCCGATTTGAGAGGCGCGAGCATGTACAGTTCGATGGAGCCGTGTTCGAAACGCAAGAGCCGTCCGCTGTCATGCAGTGCGCATCTTATAGAGCACGGGTTCTCGCGGGTTTTCTTCGCCATGTACGAACCTTCGCTGTTTGTGACATGCGACGGCGCGGGGATGCTCCGGCGTGCGGGAATGGAGGTGCATGTCCTCGAAGATTTGGCTCACGGAGTGAGCCGTGTTAACGGTCATTTAAAAATCTAAGTATTACGGAAAAGGTTGTTTCTATTTCGACGTCGGCTTCTGCCGACAGGCTTTGGACGCGCGATTACGTGTTCGTGTGCATTGCCAATTTCATGATGTGTTTCTCATTCTATCTGCTGGTGCCGACACTGCCGTTCTATCTCATAGATGTCTTCGGGGCATCCAAGAGCACCGTGGGCGTGATTCTCTCGTGCTATACGGTGGCGGTGCTGATGGTGCGCCCTTTCTCGGGATTTCTGGCCGATGCCTTTTCCCGCAAGCCGGTGTATATAGTGGCTTATTTTCTGTTCATCTCCATTTTCGTCGGGTATCTGCTGGCGGCTACGCTCGTCGTGTTCACCGTCCTCAGAATATTGCACGGATTTGCGTTCGGAACCGTTACGACGACCGGCAATACCCTGGTCATCGACGTGATGCCTTCGTCGCGCCGCGGCGAGGGGCTGGGCTATTACGGGGTGATGAATAATCTGGCCATGAGCATGGGCCCGATGATAGGTCTGTTCATTACCGCGAGCGGAAGTTTCGAGTATATCTTCTACTGTTCCATCCTGACGGGTGTCATCGGTCTGATGTTCGCTCTTTCGGTGCGCGCGCCCAGAAAGATTCCGCAGACTAAGAACAGCGTGCTGTCCGTCGACCGTTTTTTCCTTGTCGCGGGTATCAGGGCGTGCATATCCCTGATGTGCCTTGCCATTCCCTACGGAATGACCACCTCTTTCATCGCTCTCTATGCCTCGGAACTCGGCATGACTGCCAATACCGGATTTTTCTTTACGGTGATGGCTGCCGGTCTGATAGTCTCGCGTATAGGGTCGGGTAAGAGAGTGGACCGCGGACTCGTCACACAGGTCATAGGGCAGGGGATAGCGATTCTTTTCGTGGGCCTTGTCTGCGAGGCCTTGCTCGGAGCGGCGGCAGGGTGGAATCCCGGTGCCGGCTATGCCGTCTATTTCGCGGCCGCCTTCTTCATAGGATTCGGATACGGCACGCTGTTTCCGGCCTACAACACGCTGTTCATAAATCTTGCGCCTAACAGCCGCAGGGCGACTGCGAGTGCGACCTACCTTACGGGCTGGGACGTCGGTATAGGAATCGGTATGTTTTTCGGCGGTTCGCTGGCCGAACGTCTGGGTCTCGGATTCGTGTATCGCATGGATTTGCTCCTCGCCGCAGCTGCTTTCCTGTGGTTCGTCTTTGTGACGGCGCCGCACTTCAATGCCAATAAGCTGAGATAGACTATCCTGTATCGGTCTGTCGTGCAGGCCTTACGAAAAGAAGCACCCGAGATGCTCTCGGGTGCTTCTTTATTTCGGTTATATCCGGTTCTGTCTTGCAGGCAGCGAGCCGTTCTCGCTGCAAGTTTAGGGTGATGATAGTCTTGTTTGTTTTTTTAGACTATCTTCCCGGGGGAGGACCGCCGGGACCTCCTCCGGGGCCGCCGAAGCCTCCTGTGTGGCGGCCCATGCCGGTGCCTTCGAAATTGGTCTTGTTGTCGATGCCTTCGTAGAGCGATGCGTCGGTGGAGCCCTTCTTGCCGAAGCTGCGTATGTTGTATACGAACTGCACGCCGAAGTATCTGCCGATTACGCTGTTGGTGACATTCTCCATGTAGGTGGCCGCCCAGTTGCGCGAGAAACTCTGGTTCTGGTTGAGTATGTCGTTTGCGAATACGCTTATCTCACCCAGCTGTTTTTTGCCGACCTTCATACCCAGCGAGGCGTTTATGAGCAGATATTCGTTGTTGAGCGAGCTTTTGCCGAGACCCAGATACTGGTTGTATATGGCGTTTGCCGCAACCGTCAGTCCGAATTTCGTGACTACTTTTATGTTGCCGCTGGCTCCGTGACGCAGGTATTCGCTGTTGCTGCCGGCGTTGAACGAGTTGAGGATTTTGTTGTAGCTCGCGTTGTAGCGTATCGTAAAGTCCACATATTCGCTAATGTTGCTGCCGAGGGTAATGCCTCCGAATCCCTCCACTTTTTTGGAGATGTTCTTTATTTCGTTGATGTACGTCGGCGACTGCTGGAACGAACCGCCCAGGTCGATGTTGAGGTTGCATTTGATGAAGTTAACCGGGAATCCGTATCCCGCGCCTCCGAATACTCGCCACATGCCGTTCATGTTCACCGGTTTGGAGAACCGCCCGGTCGAGGAGAGCGTCGCGACCTCTTCTCCGTTGAAGTCCTTCACTACATACCCCGGCGAGTTCATGATTACCGAGGAGGCGATATAGTTCTGAGTCATCTGACCGCCGATGTTGACCATGAACGAAGTACCTTTTTCGAGTCCGGAGTATTGGTAGCGCAGAAATCCGCGGTGCGTGTACGACGGTTCCAGACCGGGATTTCCGGCCGTGATGTTGTTGACGTTGGAGATGTCCACCACGTCCTGCAGCTGGTCGGCGGACGGGTTGGCCGTAGCGGAACTGATTCTGAGTCTGAGAGAGTTCTGCTTGTCGAACTTAAACCGCGTCATCACTGCGTATGTGACATTGTTGAAAGATGTGGCGGGCAGTGAGGTCGTTATCGGATATGTGCGGTTGCTGGTGAGTGTCGAATACTGGTACGATACGGATGCGGATACGGTATTTCCGTTTTTGTTGTAGTTGTATCCGGGGCCTATGTGGTGTGTCAGATAATCGGTGTTGTGTATGTTCGAGTACGACGGGTCCACCTCTCCGTACCGGTCGGTGAGAAAATCGAACAGCCGGGTCTGCTTGTCGGCATTGGAGTAGTTGTACCCGATTCGGTATTCGAGCGTTACCTGCGAGGACTTGCTGACGGGTTCGGTGTACATGACCGAGCCGGACAGCGAGTAGCTGTAATTGTCGGTGACGGATTTCTGACGTATGGAGTCGAGTTCGCTTTTCATCGAGAAGTTGTCGCGTCTGGCATCCGTCTGAGTGTAGCTTCCGGAGAACGACACGTTGAGCGTACGTCCGGCCTTTTCGCCAAGACGTATGTTGTAGTTTACGTTCAGGTTGCCGCTCATGCCGTATCGTTTGTTGGTGTTCCAGCCGTGGAGCAGAATCGGATTGCCGAGTGAGTCGACGGGATAGTATGTATCTTTCGACAGGGCGTCGTTCTTGTTGGTCTGATAGCTGAATACGGGACGAATCATCAGCCTCTGGCGTTCGTTTATCCTGTACTCCATACGGGCGAAAATCCTGTGGTTCATGTTGAACTGTTCGCTGTTGTCCAAAGAGTACAGACGCGAATAGATGTTCTGGGCCGCCCTTGTGTATAACAGTGTCTGTTCGGCCTCTTCCTGTTCCTGCTCGGTGAGGTAGTATTCCCTGTCGGTTATCCGGTCGTTGGTAGTGTTGGACGTGTTGAAAGAGTAGTTTCCTTCGAACTTGAAGTTCTTTTTCCTGCCCCATGTGTCGACCAGATTCAGTTTGAATGCCGCGGCATGGGCTATGCCGGCTGTCGGACGCACCATGGCGCCGCGGTCGCTGCCGGCAACTCCGAGTATGTCGTCGAATGAAAAATTCTGCTGGTTGAGGTTGTTGGCCAGCGCCATTACGGTCCATTTGGCCGTGTTGTTGAAGAAGCTGACGTTTGCTCCCGCTATGCCGTAGAACTGGTCGTCCTGGCCGCTTTTCGGTTCGTATCCCACTCCGCCGTAAACCTTTCCGAAGGTTCCTTTGCGCATGTTGTTGCGGGTGACGATGTTTATCGCCTTGTAGCCCTGACCGTCATCCATTCCGGTGAATTCGGCCTGGTCGCTGAGTTTGTCGAACACCTCTATCGATTTGACAGCTTCGGCAGGCAGAGTCTTTATGGCTGTCGATACGTCGTCGCCGAAGAACTCGCGTCCGTCCACAAGAATCTTCTTGACCTCCTCGCCCTGTGCCTCGACCTTGCCGTCTTCAACCTTCACGCCCGGCATCTTCGACAGAAGTCCCTCCACCTCGGCGTCCTTGGCGACCTTGTAAGCGTCGGCATTGTATATTATAGTGTCTCCGTTCTGCGAGGTACGCAGAGCCTGCGCCTCTTTCGTTACGGACTTGATTTCTATACCCTGGCTCATAACCACGGTGTCCAGCTTGCAGGTGGAGCCTTTTACGGTCACGGACTTTTCGGTGGTGCGGTATCCGAGATACATCGCCCGGAGCAGATATTCTCCCTGCCGCACGCCGGTCACCGTGAATTTTCCTCCTGTCGACGACACGGTCTGCTTGCGCTGCGTCGTGTCGCTGCTCTGAATCAGTTCTACCACTGCGCCCAGCAGCCCCTGCTTCTGTACGGTGTCGAACACGACGCCGGTTACGGTAGCTCTCTGCTGTCCGTATGCCAAGACCGAAGCGGCGAGCGCCAGACAGATTAAAAGAAATTTCTTCATAATTTATATATTCGGTTTTTTATTTTCGTTCCTTGCGGTTAAAAACTGAGGGGCTACCGACCAAAGTAAGCCCCTCACCAACAAATAACCTAACCATACAGTGCCTTTTGTTGGAATGACACTGCGCCTTTACTATCTCCTTTGCGGAGCAGTATCTCTTTTGTCGCCGCGGCCCTCTTTCCCTGCCGTTTTCGGGCCGTGAGGGTGCTGGCCGTTCTGTTTCATGCCGCATGCGCACTGTCCGTATTTGCAGCACGGCATGCCTTTTTTCATCTTTTTACCCTGAGCCTTGCCTTGTTCTTTCTTGCTCTCGTTGTATTTGAGCATCTGCTCGGGGGTGAGTATCTCTTTGAGCGACGAGTCGAATTCCTTGCCGGCGGCCTCGGCCTCGCGCATGAGTTTGCGCATCTTTTCGCGCGCCTCCTGCTGCTTGCGCATGGTTTTGAGGCTGAGTTTGTAGACACGCTCCTTCTGTTTGTCGTCGAGCGAGAGCATCTTTGTCATTTTCTCCGTTCTGCGCTGAGCCATCTGCTCTGCCGAAGGCATCTGACGGATTTCACCGGGCTTTTGTTTGCCGTTGGTCTGTGCCGCTGCCGTCGAGAAGATAATCAGCGACATTATGATTGTAATGATTTGCCTTTTCATAGTTGTGCAGTTTTTCGGTTCTTTTGGAATGTAAAGCGATATATCGTTCCGGTTTCCTGATGCAAATATAATACTAAAAATTCAATTTGTTTCAGATAAAAAAGGTGAATCGCCCTAATCATGCGGTGAAACGCCTATTGCGCGGCGCCATTTCCCGTAATCCAGCGTTTGAATTCCGGTACCCGGTCCTTGCTTATGATTATTTTTTCGGGTGCCGGCGGTTGCAGGCTCAGCGACAGACGGCTGCCGAACCATACTGCTATGTCGCGTATCGAGGCGCGCGATATGATGAACTGTCTGTTGGCTCTGAAAAAGTCGCCGGCGGGCAGTATCTTGGCCAGCTTGTCGAGACTCTTGTCCATCGGCAGCACCCGTCCGTCGGAGGTGTAGGCCGACACTTTCTCGTTGCAGGTGTAGCAGTAGGCTATCTCTTCTATTCTCAGGGGTATTATCTTGTCGCGCACCGATATGAGGAATGTGTTCTGCTTTTCGTGTCTGTGCAGCAGTTCCGAGACACGTTCGCCGTAATGCGCCCTGTCGGCTCCGGACAGACTGGCCAGTTTGTTTACCGCTCGGACGATGTCGCTCTCCTTGATTGGTTTGAGCAGATAGTCGATGCTGTTGACCTTGAAAGCGTCGAGCGCATACTGGTCGTATGCCGTGGTGAAGATTATGGGGCAGGCGATGCTCACGGAATCGAATATGCGGAAAGCCTCCCCGTCGGCAAGATGTATGTCCATGAACACCAGGTCGGGCTTGTTCCCTCTGCTGAAATAGTCGATGCTTTCGGCTATGCTTTCCAGCACGGCCGCTATCTCGACGTCCGGTATCACTTTTTTCAGAACCGAAGTCAGGTTCACGCTTGCGGCGGTTTCGTCTTCTATGATTACGGCTTTCATGCTTTTGCAGGTGATGACAGCGGCAGGCGCACCGTGAAACGTACGCCGTCGTCGGTTATTTCGATGTTTTTGCCCGTCAGCAGTTTGTAGCGGCTCGTCAGGTTTTTCAGTCCGATGCCGGTGCTGTGCTCCGCCTCGATTTTCGGTCTTATGGGATTGGAAATCACAAGCGAGCCGTTCTCCGTCGTTATGGATATTGTGAGCGGGGCCGAGCGAGTGATGCTGTTGTGCTTGACGGCATTTTCGATTAGCGGTTGCAGGGAGAGCGCCGGCAGCCGCATGTCGAGTCTGTTTTTGTCTATTTCGATGTCGAAGAAGAGTTTGTCCGCATACCGTATTTCCAGAAGGTATTTGTACGCGTTGAGAAACTCCATTTCGTTGCCGAGAGTCTGTAATTCGTATTTCTCGTTGCGCATTATGTACCGGAATGTGTATGACAGCTGCTCGATATAAGTGAGAGCGTTCTGTGTCTGTACCTCCCGTACGAGCATCGACAGCGAGTTGAGCGAGTTGAACAGGAAATGCGGATTTATCTGGTTGACGAGCATGGTATACCGTGCTTTCAGATTCTCGTTTTTCAGATGTTCGTTTTCCAGCGCTATCTTCTGTTTTGCCGAAATCAGCTGGAACGTGCGTCCGTAGAGCATCGCCACCACCAGCGTGAACGAGCATTTGAGTATCTCCATCGGGTCGAAGTAAAACGGAGCACGGTTGATGAGCGGCATCACTTCGCCGGAGCGCGTTGTCACAGGGGCCAGGAAGTACATTCCTAATGTTATGACGCTGCAATAGCACAGTCTTATGGCGTAGCTTTTGAGAGATTCGCGGCTGCGGCTTACTATTGCGAGCAGGATTAATGCGAGCACGAAGTAGAAACAGAGCTGGAATATGAATATCACCGTATCCGACGGACGGTTGAACAGTTCTCCGTAGTCGAATTTCTCACCGTCGACGGTTTCTACGGACATCATGACGGCATGGGCGCGGGGTCTTGACGGCGCCGCGACCTTGACCGACAGCCTCTGTCCGGATTTGAGACCGAAGCGCCATATTCGGGGAGCAGGGGCATAGATGCTGTCGGGCGCCGGGGCTAAGGAGTCTGTCGTGACGATGTATCCGTATCCGTCGGGTGTTACGCTGAGGTATCCGCTTCGGGTCACCAGCTCGCTGTCCGTTGTGGGATTTGAGTGATTGTCGCGGCTCTCCTGCATAAGAATCGAGAGCAGATACGAGAAATTGACCACCATGCTTATTGCGACGGCGATAAGCAGGTTGATAACCATTATTTTGTATTTCGAGTTCATCTTGCTTTGCAGCAAAGATAGTCAACTTGCCTGAATAAAAAAGCGAAAGACCGCAATCTTTTGCTGCGGCCTTTCGCTTTTTTTATCGAGTGAAATTACGCTTATTCCTCGTCTTTCTGCATGTGCTCTACGTAGATTGCGTGCAGTTTGGCCTCACGAGCCGTAATCGACGGTTTTGTGAAGTACTGGCGGCGGCGGAGTTCTTTGAGGACACCGGTGCGCTCATATTTTCTTTTGAATTTTTTGAGGGCTCTTTCGATGTTTTCGCCCTCTTTGATAGGCATGATAATCATTGTTGCGTAAAATTTATAAAGTTAATTGAAATTCGATTAGCTGTCGGGGTTTTCTGTCGTGAAAACCAGATACGGGGCGATGTATTCCGCCTCACGGGGTTTAAAGATATTATCGTTCAATAAATCTTCGAGCGAGCGCCAACCTCCTTTCAATTGTCTTTGTTTCAGTAATCTTCTAAGTGTTGCGGGCGAAATGTACGGGTGGTCCCTCAATTTCCGCGCGGGTGCAAAGTTAATATCTATTTTTCGAATTTTGCAAGTGTCTATGAATATTTGTGGGCATATTCTCTCGAAATTCCTTTCGTTCATGCCGGGGACTTCGGCCAGCTGCTCCGCGCAGTGGAAACCTCCGAGTCTTTCGCGGTACGCGATAATCTCCGTGACGGTTTTTTCGCCTATTCCGCGTACCGAGCGCAGCTCCGCGGAGTCCGCCGTGTTGAGTTCCACTTTCGCGCGAGGCTCTTTCGACGGTTCGGCGGCGGACGGTACGGTGTCCCGCGCCTGAAATGTCATGTACGGGCGCAGCCTTTCGAGCATCCTCTCCGAGACGGCGTAGCACCGCGCGAACTCCTCCTCCGAGCCGAACCCTCCGCGTGCGGTGCGGTAATTTATTATTGTGCGGGCCTGCGACGGAGAGAATCCGAGTCTTTGCAGTGTCTGTTCGGAGGCTGTGTCGGGCATGAATCCGAATATCTCCGCGGCGTGCTGCGCTTTTTGGGCGGCAGGTTTGTGGACTGTGCGTTTTTCGAGTGCGTGCTGCGGCGAGATTTTTATGTGCGGACGCAATGCGAGGTACATGCTTTCGCTTACCGCGTAGCAGGCTGCCAAATCCTCAGGTATGCTGAACGTTTTTCCGGCCGTGCGGAACTTTATTATGGACAGGGCCTGGCTGCGTGAGAATCCGAGCCGGCACAGGTCGTGGAACTCTATCGTGTTGGGGTCGAAGTCGAACAGGGACGTGCTGTCGCTTTGCTGCTGCGGGAGCTCCGGATTCTGCTCGCACACCGCATCGGCGTATGCCGTGAAATTCTCCTCGAACCGTGGCTGCGACGCTCTGTGTACGAAGAACGACAGCGCTCCCAGAACCGGCAGCAGAAACAGTATGGCCCGGCGTTCGCGTGCCGAGAATAACAGGCGAGGGGAGTTTCTGTCGTCGTTTTTCATGGAGTCCGATGCTTCATTCGGACAAAATTATAAAAAAACGGTCACACTGTCTCCGCGCCGGAAAAAATAGGGACTGCCGCGTTTTACGAGGCGATGTCGTTCTGCTGTGCGAATTTCATCTTTCGAATCTCCTCGTTGAGCACCTGCCTTATGTTCGGTTTTTCGAGGCGCATCATTTCCGGTTTGTCTATAATTTCGTACATGGCGCCGCTCAGCTCCGCGCGAACCGGCCGTCGTTGCCCGTCGTGTGGAATCTCTCCAAAAATGAACGGCAAGAACGTTCGTAGCCTTGTCACGCGAAGGCCCGCCTGTCGGTGTGCCGACCGCAATCATGACTCCTTGCGAAGGAAGAAACGTGGGGGACGATATTCGGCCCGTTTTATGCAGTCGTGTATCCGGTTCGTTGATAAAAATAACGGTTGGATATGACAGTTGCTGTAATGATTTCGGTGTTCGTGATAGGATATGTTTTCATAGCTGCCGAACATAAGATACGAGTAAACAAATCGGCCGTGGCGCTTCTGATGTGCGGGGTGCTGTGGTCGGTGCTGGTGCTGGCGCCCGGCGGCAGAGCTGAGGCGGGCGCGGACATAGCCTCCGCCCTGGCTTCGGCTTGCGAGGTGCTGGTGTTTCTTATCGGCGCCATGACGATAGTCGATTTGATAGATTTCCACGGCGGATTCGACATAATCACGCATCGCATAACCACGCGCGGAAAAAGACCGCTTATGTGGCTGTTGTGCGGGGTGACGT
Source organism: uncultured Alistipes sp. (assembly GCA_964464465.1). Taxonomy (GTDB): domain Bacteria; phylum Bacteroidota; class Bacteroidia; order Bacteroidales; family Rikenellaceae; genus UBA940. Next base: position 11,069 of record CAYXGF010000047.1, read on the forward strand.
TTCTGATGTCGGCGGTGCTGGACAACATGACTACTACGATTATAATGGTCGCGCTGCTGCGCAAGATAATAACCGACAGCACCCAGCGCTGGATTTACGCCAGCATCATTGTAATAGCCGCCAACGGAGGCGGTGCGTGGTCGCCGGTCGGAGATGTGACGACCATAATGCTCTGGATGAAGGGCAATGTGTCGGCCGGGCGGCTTATGGCCTATACCGTGGTGCCGTGCCTGGTGTCGGTCGCCGTGCCGGTTGTCTTCGCATCCCGCAGGGTGAAGGGCCGCATTGTGGCGGACGGCGGCGCGGCCGAGGAGAGCTCGCGGCCGGTTTTCGTATCCGCGCGCGAGAGCGCCGGGATATTCTTTCTCGGCGTCGGGCTGCTCGTGGCGGTTCCGGTGTACAAGACACTTACGGGACTTCCTCCGTATATGGCGATGGTGATAGCCCTGGGGATAATGTGGCTGGTGACGGAAATCATGTACGCCCGCAAGCGGGGCGTGGCGGAGGAGGCCGAGCCGCGGGTGTCGCGGGTGCTGGGACATATCGACATGCCCACGATTCTTTTCTTTCTGGGAATACTGATGGCCGTCTCGGCGTTGGAGAGCGCCGGAATACTGCGTTCGTTCTCCGGTTTTCTGGACCGGAAGGTGCACGACGTGTATGTGATAGACACGTTGATAGGACTGCTCTCGTCTGTTGTCGACAATGTGCCGCTGGTGGCCGCCTCGATGGGTATGTATCCTGTCGCCGGCGTCTCCGCTGCGCCGGATGCCTATGCGGCCATGTTCGCCGCGGACGGTACGTTCTGGCATCTGCTGGCGTACTGCGCGGGGGTGGGTGGCAGCCTGCTTATCATAGGCTCGGCCGCCGGTGTGGTCGCAATGGGTATGGAGAAGATAAATTTCTCGTGGTATCTGCGCAACATAACGCTCTACGCACTGCTCGGATATGTGGCCGGAATTGCCGTATACATATGTGAGGTGCGGCTTCTCGGACTGTGATTCCGGACTGTATGTGAGCAGGTTCCGCCGTCGTGGGCCGGTTGCCGGTGTGCCGTTGTGAAATAAATAACGCTTTTTTCGGCTTTAAATTCTCCGCTTTGCAAAAAATTAGTATTTTTGGGGGTTCAAAAACTTAAAGAGTACTAATCACTTTAATCAGTTATGGCAAATAACACAAGAGAAAAGTTGTTTACCGAATTCCCCGAGGTGACTACCGAACAGTGGGAGTCGGTTATAACGACGGACCTTAAAGGTGCTGATTACGAGCGGAAACTGGTGTGGAGAACGGAAGAAGGTTTCAACGTCCGTCCATACTATCGCGCTGAGAACCTTGAAGGTATCGAATTTCTGGGTACCCGTAGCGGGGAATACCCATTCGTAAGAGGAGTTTGCAAGAGCAATCACTGGCGCGTGCATCAGACTATCGGCGTAGAGTGCCCTGCGACCGCCAACAAACAGGCTCTCGAAGTCCTGAATGCAGGCATAGACTCTGTCGGCTTCTGCATCTGCAAGGAGGAGCTGTCGGCCGGAGAGCTCGATACGCTGCTGGACGGAATCTGCGTTTCGGCTGTCGAGATTACTTTCTGCGGCAAGGGCGTGGCTGCGGTCGCTGAACTTATGCTCGCCAAGTTGGAGAAGATGCAGGTCGAGGCTGACCAGGTGCGCATCAACTTCGTAATAGACCCTGTCGTAGAGAAACTCTCGATGCAGGGCGCTTTCTCGTGCTGCGAGGACGGAAGCAAATGCTTCGCACGAATCGCTGAGCTGGTGAAGAAGGCCGCCGCTTATCCGCACGTGCGCATGGTGGGCGTGAGCGGTCACGAATTCCATAACAGCGGCTCGACTATCGTGCAGGAACTCGCTTTCACGCTAGCTGCCGGTCACGAATACATCGTGCGTCTTATGGAGGCCGGCCTTACGGTCGACGAGGCTGTGCGTTCTATACGTTTCTCGATGGCCGTCGGTTCGAACTACTTCATGGAGATGGCGAAGTTCCGTGCCGCCCGCATGCTGTGGGCCAATATCGTCAAGGCTTACGAGCCGGCGAAGGGATGCTCCTGCAAGATGTTCACCCATGCCGTTACCTCGAAGTGGAACCAGACGGTTTACGACCCCTATGTGAACATGCTCCGCGGAACCACCGAGGCTATGAGCGCCGCAATCGCAGGTGTGCATTCGCTGGAAGTCACTCCGTTCGATGCCGCTTACGAGACCCCGAACGATTTCTCCCGCCGCATAGCACGCAACGTGCAGCTGCTTCTGAAATACGAATCGCACTTCGACCAGGTTACCGACCCGGCCGGCGGTTCATACTACATAGAGAATCTTACCAAAAGCATTGCCGAGCAGGCGTGGGCGCTGTTCAGGACCGTCGAGGATAAGGGCGGATACATCGCTGCGTTCAAGGAGGGCTTTATCGTCAGCAGCGTCGAGGCTTCGGCCGCCGCAAAGGACAAGGCCGTATGCACGCGCCGTCAGGTCCTTCTGGGTGCCAACCAGTATCCCAACTTCTCGGAGGTGGCGTCTGAGAGCATAACCGCCGGAGTTGTCGAGCGTACCTCCGCCGAAGGCAACTGCCTTAAACCGTACCGCGGTGCGATGGCATTCGAGGCCATGCGTCTGGGTGTTGACCGAAGCGGCCGCGAACCCAAGGCATTCATGCTCACGTGCGGCTCGCTGGCTATGGCCCGCGCCCGT
>CAYXGF010000048.1:0-13753 GCA_964464465.1 uncultured Alistipes sp.
CAGGCTGCATCCCGCTTTTCGGGTGCCGGCGCAAAACGGAAATTCAAAGAACAGAGTGTTAATTATGACTCCTCGCAAAAGAGAAACGCGGGTCCTCGATACCTATATCCGTACTGAGGTCGGCTAAAACCCGTGTTGAAATATAAATACAAGAAACCCACGTCCGTAACGTTCGGTACTTTTCTTTTAGCAAAGAACATACCTCCCATTCACGGCCGTGGGCCGCAAAACATCCCGAAGGCTGTTCCTGCATCCTTCGCTTCAACACTTAAAATTTAGCCGTTTCAGTACGAAGCAAAGTAACGATACCGCCTTGCTTCGGCGATTCGTCTGAAACAAAAGTAAGAAAAAATTTTACGATTTGCAACATCCCCCGCCGATTTTTTGCGCTTTTTGTCCGGATGCGCTATACATAAGTCCGATTTTGCTACCACGCGGCGGGTCTCCGAAATGCGCCTCTCAAAAAAAAGGGATTTTCTCGTAGTGAGAAAATCCCCTGCGCTTTCGCGGGCAGACTTTATTTTATCTCTATACGGCGCGATGCAGCTATCTGTTTGGATTCTTTCTTCTTCGGAATATCTATTTTCAGAACGCCGTTCTCGACCTGGGCCGTGATATCCTCAACCTGGACATTGTCGGGCAGCAGCAGCGACTGGCGGAACTGGCTGTACGAGAACTCCCGACGAAGATAGGTGCGTTTCTCGTCCTTGTGCTCGGTTTCGTTCTTCTTCTCCATCGATATCACAAGATTGTTGTCCGGACCGACGTCTATTCTGAAATCGTCGCGCGTCATACCCGGAGCGGCGATTTCGACCTTGTATTCCGTCTGCGTGTCGATGACATTCACCGCAGGGGCCGTGACAGCCGATTTCTCAACCCAATCCTCTCCGAGAATATCGTTGAAGATACTCGGCAGCCAACCTTGATTTCTCCTTACTGGCATCATAAATATTTTCCTCCTTTTAATTTTGTTTCACCTCACCGGACAAGACCGAACGGACATCCGGTACCGAGAAGAAAAACAAATGTTATGCCAGACGGTGGTATTTATACTTATAAGAATAAATACGTATTTTACACTAAAAAATCGTCAGAACGCCTTCATAGGCCAGCAGAACGGCTACGTAGCGAAGGGTTTTGCCCACAGTCATAGACCCTGCGGTAATCCATACATTCGCACGCATGAGGCCCAGCACTATGGCCACGGCCTCGCCTATATAGGGCAAAAAAGCGAAGAAGCCCATAACGGCGCCGCGACCTGACAGAAAAGACGAGGCCCGGTCAAGTTTGGCCCTGCCGATTTTGAGATATTTCTCAATCCACCCGACTTTTCCCATGCGCCCAATCCAATAGCATGTCATGCCGCCGAGCGTGTTTCCGGCCGAGGCGAAAAGAACGCACAACAGAGGGTCCAGGCCTATTCGAATCAGCATAATCATCACTATCTCAGAGCTGAAAGGGAGTATGCTCCCGGCGACAAGCGCGGAAACGAACAGTCCGGCATATCCCCAGTCCACAAAAACGGCAGTGAGCGATTCGACAAAAGCATCCATAAAGCAGCGTGCGCGTAAACCGAAAAAAGGCAACGATTCCGTATCGCTGCCTTTTCAATCTTGTGCCCAGGACGAGACTCGAACTCACACGGACTAATGTCCACCACCCCCTCAAAGTGGCGTGTCTACCAATTCCACCACCTGGGCCTTCATTGCGAGTGCAAAGATAGACATTTTGATTCAAACTCCAAATTTTTTGATACAAAAAGTTTCAATTCGTCTCCCCGACCGTATAATCCTGCCTTTTCACCCTGTCGTAATACTGCTGGATGACAGCCTTTATGCGCTCTTCGAGAGGGACCAGGACGGCGGGAGAGGATAAGTCAGGAAGCAGGTTATGACGCAGCAACGTATCGCCGAGGCTGTACACCGCCGTAATATCGTTCTCGTCGAACACCGCGGAAAGTGTATCCGTGACGGCATAATAGTAACCGTTGGAGTATTTCAGGGCGAAAGGCGTGCGCTCCGGCTCATTGAACACGTCACGGCCGAATGCGAAATACGGCTCTGTATTGCCCAGAAGCCCCAGCAGGGTCGGCATAAGGTCGGTCTGCTGAACCGTGCTGCTGTCCAGCCCCCGCAGAGAACCGTCCGGCGTATACAGAAACTCGATTATATGGTTGCGGCCAATCTCGGTCATGGTCTTCGGCGCCCACTTCTCGGAGGAGACATGGTCCGCAACGAACACGAACAGCGTACGGGAAAACCACGGCTCGCTGCCGTAACGGTCGAAAAACTCGCGTATCGCGGTATCGGTATAGGATATGCCCCGATGTATCTTGGTCCGGCCCTGCGGCAGCCGGTCGGCATAAGCGTCCGGAACAATGAACGGATGATGCGAGCTGATGGTGAAAACAGTGCTCAGAAACGGCTGCGGCATGGTGCCGAGAACCTCACCCATATAATCCATGAACCGGTGGTCCCAGATACCCCAGTATCCGTCGAAATCGCCGCGTCCGTGCACCTGTTCGTAGTCCTCCTTGCCGAAGACATGCTCCACACCCGCCGCGCGCATGTAGGCCTCGAAGCCCATCGAACCGCGCGAGGAACCGCAGAAAAACATAGTGGTATAATCCGATGCCGAGAGTATGGCCGGCAGCTGGCGGCTGCGGCCTATCGACTGCGGCATCAGCACGAAAGGCGTCTTGAACGAGGGGATGGACCCCAGAACGGACGGCAGGGCCTCGATGGATTTATGACCGTTGGCATAGGCCCGCGTGAATGTATAGCCGGAGCGCATCAGCGAATCCAGAAACGGAGTGTAACCGCCGCCGTCGGGGTACAGGTCAGGATTCAGAAATGCGGAGTGCTCGGCGCTGAAACTCTCCATGACGAAAATAATCACGTTCTTCCCGCGCTGCATGCCGCCAGCCGTATCGACCGGACAGTGCAGCGGCGTAAAGACCGAATCGAGTTTCTCACGTCCGAAATATTCCCGGCCTCCCCCTACCCCGCCGCGCGAGAATGTACGGACGATGCAGAACGGATTGCTGAGAATAAGATTCGCCTGGGCAGGAGTGGCGGCCCACTGAGTCGCATTACTGAGGGTCAAGGGACGCGTCATGCGGGAGAAGCCGCCCCGCACACCGCCTACACAGAGAACCGCTGCGGCACACAGCACCGCAGTAGAAAAAGCGTAGTACAGCGGGGCATTGCCGACAGGTGTTTCGGGAACTATACGCCTGCCGTAGAGCCGTGCGAGCATGAAGATAAGCAGCACACCGAAAAGCAGCAGATACCAGTTCTCGGCAGCGAACTGAATGACGAGCCGCAGGGTATTGTCGTTGTCGGCAAAGAAAATCTCCTCGGCCGTAAACCTCTTGTGGGTATACCGGTAATAAACCGCATCGGAAAGCGAGACAGCCACGACAACCGAATTAACGCCCACATACAGCCAGTACAGCATGGCTCTGTAAGCTCGGCTGCCGCGAATCCGCAGCGGAAGCAGCGACAGGACGATGAAAAGCGCATCGGCATAAATCACAGACGCCGTATCGAATACTGCCGCACCGCGCAGAAGCCGGCCCGAAGCAGCAAATCCGACATGGCCTATCTCGGGAAAGTTATATATCAGAAACGCAAGACGGCAAAGCGCCAGAACGACATACACCAATGCGATGCGCCACAGCAGAACCGCGACATCGCTTCTCAGCCAGCGTCTCATCTCTCACCCTTTATGATTATCTCCGGGCGGTGATAGACCTTCGAGCACGGAGGCACCGACTCCGTAAGCCACACATTGCCGCCGATAACAGAATCACGTCCCACGACCGTATCGCCGCCCAGAATCGTACTGCCGGCATAGATAATCACTCCGTCCTCGATTTTCGGATGGCGGCGCTTGCCTCGCAAATCCTTGTCCACGAAAGTGGCTCCGAGCGTCACGCCCTGGTATATCTTCACGTTGTCGCCTATGACGGCCGTCTGCCCGATGACTATGCCGGTGCCGTGGTCTATATAGAGATGCCGCCCGATAGTAGCTCCCGGGTGTATGTCGATACCCGTTTTCGAATGCGCGTATTCCGAAAGCACCCGCGGCAAGACCGGAACTCCGAGCCCGTAAAGAACATGGGATATGCGATACACCATAATGGCGTAAAAACCGGGATAGCACAGTATAACCTCCTCCATGGAGAAAGATGCCGGATCGCTTTCGCTGTAAATCTCCGCATCACGCACCAGATAATCGTATATCCCGGGGATGGCAGCAAAGAAGCCGTCCGCCACCTGCCCCGCTCTGTCCCCCATGATGGGATGCAGAATCTCTTCCAGGCGCTGCTGCAAGGCATACCAGCGTCTCGACACCTCCTCATAGTGCCGGCATTCTCCCTCCGTAATCGGAAACATCAGGCTTATCAGTCCGCCCAGAAAACTCATCGCATCGCGGCGCGAAGGTATGCGTCCGGACTCAGGGAGCGAACACTCGCACAACCGGCTTAGAAATGACTCGTTATCGTACATTTATGTGTCTATATCTCAATGAGTGAATTTTTTATCGCGTAAACCACCAGATTGGCCGTATTGCGGCATCCGGTCTTGTCGAGGATGTTGGCCCTGTGTTTGTCCACCGTGCGCTTGGAAATAAACAGCCTGTCGGCAATCTCCTGATTCGACAGACCCTGACAGATGAGCAACAGCACCTCGGTCTCGCGCTCTGAGAGCTGCTCCTCGCTCCGCGGCTCGGTCGACGGTCTGAGCTCACGGACCAGCGAGCACAACAGCTCCTGCGAGAAATAGCTTCCGCCGCCCGCCACAGTCTCTATGGCCGCCAGAACCTCGTCGAAATCGGAACTTTTCAGAAGAAATCCCTTCACCCCCACGGACACCATCTTGAAATAGTATTCCTGGTCGCCGTGCATCGAGAGCGTGATTATTTTAAGGTCGGGATTTATCTCCAATGCCCTCTGCGACGCCTCTATGCCTCCGACCACCGGCATGTCTATATCCATGAACACGATGTCCGCCATAAAAGGCGAGGCCTTTATCCTGTCCAGAAACTCGGCACCGTTGGAGGCCTCGGCCACAACACTGCAATCGACCCTGTTGTCAAGCAGCCGACGCATACCGTCCCGGAACAGCGTGTGGTCGTCGACAAGCATTATGGTATGCACCCCATTCATCGTCTCTCGGATTTTAAGTCGATAACCACAACGGCCGTCATACCCTGCCCCTTCGCGCTCTTTATGTCGAGCGTTCCGCCGACGGAACTCACGCGCGAGGCTATGTTGGATAGCCCCATGCCGCTGCCGGACGCAGCCGACGTATTGAATCCGCAACCGTCGTCGCCGTATGTCAGCGTCATCATGTCGCCGTCCAGCACAAGAGTCATCCGTATGTTGCGGCACGAAGAGTGTTTGAGGGAATTGTTCGTAAGTTCGCAGATTATGCGGTAGAGTATGACCTCTATGTCCGTATTGAAACGTTTGCTGTGAAGATTGGTCGTAAAGTCCACCCTGACATCGTGCATGTTCTGGACTCCGCGCACGAAATTGTTCACCCCGCGGGCCAGGCCGAACTCTTTGAGCACATGCGGAGAGAGATTGTTCGAAATCTCGCGTATGGAACGCGTCGCCTCCTCGATGACCGCACACGTACCGGCAATGGTCTCCCGCTCCGGCTCAGGAATGCGCTCGCTACCCGAAAGGGAAGAAAGGGACATCTTAGCCGAAGAAATCAGCGGTCCCAGACCGTCGTGCAGCTCCTTAGAGAAACGTATGCGCTCCTTCTCCTCCGTCCGCAGTACCGTGGACAGAATGCGTTTGGATGTGAGATGCTTCTGGAAATTCAGATTATCGATATAATATATGAGCTTCCGGGCATAGAACATCCCTATGGTTATACAGAACGAAGCCAGCACTTCGAGCCATATGACAGTATAGAAGGCGTAGGGCGTGCGGTCGAGAATATCTATCCTCGCAAAGGACAACGATATGTAAGTCAATATTCTGGTAAGAGACATGGCCGTCAGCGCCACGATGAACAGAAACCATATGACATTGTACTTGGTGGCCTTGATAAGCCTCACAGCCATAACGGTAGCGGCAATCTGCAATACAGTCGCCACAATCAGGAGTATCTTCAAAAATATCATCCGCACCACATTTTACATCAGACAAAGATACGAAAAGTCGAGCGCAGAGCCAAACGAAGTTTGGATATGCCGAGACGAAGTATCTTCGACCACAGGTCAAAGATACGATTAAGCGAGAGCAATGCCAAATTTATTTGAGCATTGCCGAGCGGGAGTATCTTGGGCGAAGTCAACGGTGCGAAAAGTCGGGCGCAAAAATAAATTTAGGGAATTATATACAATTTTACAGTTATGCGCTTCCATGAAGCGCGCGGGCCGGAGCCTCGCCCCGCGAAGGCCCGCTCATCTCATTCGCTTTTGGCCTTCGCAGGCTCCACCCGCATTATAAGCACTATCCCTACATTAAAAAATGCCAGGCGGCCGCCGGTACTTATTATTCCACGTCGTTAGATATATGCCGTACTGTAAAGTTGTATATAGATACCAAATAAATTTATTTGAGCACCTCCGAGTGGGAGTATCTTGGGCGGCAGTCAACGGCATGAATAAGCAAGAGCGCGCAAAAGCAAATTTATCCGAGCAAGGCGTATTGCATATAAAAAAAGTGCCGGCCGCCGAAGGCGCCGACACATCTGTGCGGGAAAAGGTCCGTGATTACTTCTGAACGGAAACTCTTCTCTCCTTGATACGGGCTTTCTTACCTGTGAGTGCTCTCAGATAGTAGATTCTCGCACGACGTACCACACCGCGTTTGTTGACTTCGATGCTGTCGATGTGCGGAGAGTAAAGCGGGAAAATACGCTCGACGCCTACGCCGTTCGATACCTTGCGAATCGTAAACATCTTGGTCATACCCGTTCCCTTAATCTGGATTACCACACCGCGGAAACTCTGCAAACGCTCCTTGTTGCCCTCGACGATTTTGTAGGTCACCGTGATGGTGTCGCCGCTTGCGAACGAAGGAACTTCCTTTTCAGCCCACATCGCCTTGTTTGCGATGCCGATGAGTTGTTCTTTGTTCATTGTTATAACAAATTTTTCGGTTTCGCGCCCAATATTACGGCTGCACGAAGTTCTACCATATCGGCCCATACGGCCTTTAATCCCGGTTCCGGATTCAAAGAGAAGCTACATCGCGCGATTCCCGCCTCCCCTCCGGCACCATCCGACTTACGCACCCTCGCAAGAGATTGGTACACGGCTGCAAAACAGCGAGGCAAAGATAGTTGAAAAAAACGAAAAAACAAACACGGAGTTTACAGGTTAAAATACTACTTTTGTTTCTCGATTACGAACAGAATACCTCAACAGTATGGACAGACCGCTTATTTTCATAACCAACGACGACGGTGTGTCAGCCCGCGGAATAGCATGCCTGACACGGGTCGCCTCGCAATTCGGAGACGTGGTAGTAATAGCTCCGGAACAGTCGCAGTCAGGCAAGGCGCATGCCATAACCATGTTCACACCGCTCTACCTGCGCACTGTCGAAAAAAACGGCGGGACGGAGATATACGCCTGCACCGGAACCCCCGTCGACTGCGTGAAAATGGCGTTCGACCATCTGCTGCTCGGCCGAAAGGTCGATTTGGTGCTTTCGGGCATCAACCACGGCTCCAACTCGGCAATAAGCGTACTCTATTCCGGAACAATGGGCGCAGCCATAGAAGGCAGTTTCTACGATACGCCGTCGATAGGCTTCTCACTTCTCGACCACAGCGCCGACGCCGATTTCGAAGCCTCGGCCATTTATGCAGAACGCATCATAGGCCAGGTGCTCGAATCACGCCCTGCGCTGCCGCTGTGTCTGAACGTAAATATTCCCGTCGGAAGGCCGCAGGATATAAAAGGAATACGCATATGCCGCCAGGCGCGAGGATACTGGAAAGAGGAATTCTACTGCCGCAAGGACCCGCGGGGAAAGGATTACTTCTGGCTGACGGGCGACTTCAACAACGCCGAGCCTCACGCCGCCGACACGGACGAATGGGCGCTGAGCAACGGCTACGTATCCGTCGTTCCGGTCCAGGTAGACCTGACCGACTACTCGCGCATGGACGACCTTGCGGATATTTTCCGTCAGTAAAAAAGTGTCCCCACACGTCACCGTTGTCAAAAAAAATGACGGAACGACATACGCAGGACCGACCGCATAAAGTTTAAACCCGCGAGTTGTGCCCTTCACAGTAAAAGACTAAATCCAAGCCCGGCCGCGAAAACAGATGCAGGACGATATGCCTCCGTCTACTCCGCAGGCAAGTCATTGTCCGCAGCACAGTCGTCCGGATGGAAATACTCATGCACGCATTTCCTGTAATATTCCAAAGTCTGCTCCATTCCCACGAATGATTTGCCGCCGGAGGCATTACGGTGTCCGCCTCCTCCGAAATACTTGCGTGCGAATACGTTCACATCGACCTCCCCGCGCGAGCGGAGCGACACGCGGATGAACTTCCGGGTCTGCTGAAACATGGCCGACATCTTCACGCCCTTTATGGACAATGGATAGTTCACAAATCCCTCGCTGTCACCCTGCTGGAATCCGAACCTGCGCATCTCGAACTCTTGAAGCGATATACAGGCTACCGTACCGTCCTCTATAAGTTGCATTTTCGGGCCCAGGGCGTAGCTCAGAAGCCTCAGCCTGCCCTCGGAGAACGAGTTGTAGACCTCGACGTTGATACGCGGTATGTCGATACCCTTCTCGACAAGCGATGCTATGGTACGGTACAGGTCGGGGGTAAGATTGCTGAACGTGAAATTGCCCGTGTCGGTCATCATACCCGTATACAGAGCACTCGCGATGTCCTTGTCGATGACATCCCCGCGCCCCAGAGCCTCGATAATACTGTACACGAGGAACGAGGTGGACGAAGCGTCCGGGAACGAGAACATGAGGCGGAAATAGTCTGCGGGAGGTTGCAGGTGATGGTCTATGAGAACCTTGCATGTGTCGGGCACCCTCTCTATAATCTCGGAGAGACCCTCCATGCGCGATATATTGTTGAAATCCAGACAGAAGATAATGTCCGCCCCGCAGATGGCTGTCTCGCATGCCGCGGCGTCCTCCTTGAATATCCTGATTTTCCTCACACCCGGAATCCAGTTCAGGAAATAAGGATACTTGTTCGGTACTATGCAGGTTACGCTGTGTCCCATGCTTTCGAGCAGACCGGCCCATGCCAGCGACGAGCCTATCGCGTCGCCGTCGGGATTGTAATGCGACAGAACCACGGCACGCATCGGCCCCGATTCAAGAATTTCAGCCAGCGACGATATGTTTTCTTTTCCCAAATCCATTTCCACGCGGATTATACATTCTTCACGAAGGTACGAAAAAAAAAGGCAACTTGCAAAAAGTTGCCTTCAAGTGTCTTTATTTTTTACGATTTTACTTCATATTGTTGCGAAGACCCGGCACACGGGCATGCTTTCCGACACCGGACAGACGGCGGCCCGAGGCACGTGTTAAAGAGGCCTGTTTCGACGGTGTCTTGCCGTCTATCAAATCGAGAGCGATGGAGAGAAGCGCCTCGCGCTCGTCGCCCAAATCGTACCATACATCGTCGTTCCACTCGTCATACTCGTACTGGGGCGTGAATCCGTTCTCATACTGATAGAAGCCCTTGGCATTGGCGCTTATGAACGTAACGGGCCACATCTCGTAGTAATATGCGCCGAAAGTCTGCCCGAAGTAATCCATGCCGACGTTCTTGCCCTCGGTGGTGGTGCCTATGTGCACGACCTCGACATCCACACCGCGCAGGGCGTTTATCACCTCCTCGGACGCCGATGCCGACATGTCGGTGGCAAGAACATAAATCTTGTCCAGACCGATAGTCTTTGAGGCCAGACTGCTGCGGAAACGTATCGGCGAACCGAGTTCGTCGGCCGTATGGCTTTTCATTATGTCGTCGTTGTACATCAGAGACGCCATCACGCTGCCCAGCTTGCCGGCCGGAATCATAAGCGAGGCCAGCACCTGTGCGGTCGAAAGATAGCCGCCGCCGTTATAGCGCAGGTCGAGCACCATCTCGCTCACGCCCTGGCTCCTGAATCCGGAGAAAATCTCTTCCAGACCGTCTTCGTACTCATACGAGCTTCCGTCCGAGGCGTATCCGGTCTCGAAAGCGCTGAACATCAGATAGCCGACCTTCTTGCCGCCACGGTCGAGAGTCTTGTGGCATACGATAGGCGTGGAGGGAATCGCAGCAGGCGTCATGCTGACTGTTCTGCCGCCTGAGAGGACCATCGAGACAGAGGCGCCGGCAGTCGGATAGAGCATATAGTCGTACATGATATCCTCGTAATTGTAGAGCGTAATCTTTGTGCCGTTCACCTTGACAATCTCGTCGCCGCGTCTGAGTCCCGCCTTTTCGGCCGGAGAACCGGGCAGCACGTACAGAACCTTGGCCAGCAAATCCATGCTCGTCGGATCGTAGTAATCGGCATAATCGAACTGAAAGTCGAAGCCGTAGATGGGGTCGAAATCATATGCGCGCGTAGAGGAGGAATAGCGTTCGATATACGAATATATGTATTTGCTGCCGTAATAATCAGTACCACCGTCCAGAGTATTGGTTTTCAAGCCCATCAGCATATCGGAAAGGAACTCCTCGCAATCCTTGTTGTAGTCCGAAGGTGCGGCGCCTTTGAGTTCGGTGTTGTAGAGATACCAGTCGCACAGCTCGCTGTAAACCCATCTGTTGGCCTTCGCATCCTCGTGCGTATCCGACGAAGGATCATCGTCATCATCCCCTCCTGCCGCGGCTCCGGCCTGAACCACTTCGAGCGTGCCTTTGGACATTCCGCTGAGGAACGTGAGAATGGCACTGCGCTGATGCGAGGACGTATTCTTCTCGAAAGATACGGTAACCGTGCTGTTGCCCGCACCGCCCTTTGCCGGCTCGACCGAGCACCACGTGGAGGAGCTCATGGCCGTCCACTCCATGCCGGCAGAAACAGTTATGGTCTGTGAACCGTAACCGTCCGAGACAGCGATTCTTTCAGTGGAGAGCCTCAACGAATCCTCCGTTCCGCTCTCCTTGCTGTCGCATGCGCCGAAGAACAGAAGCACCGACGCCAGCGACAAAATCTTAAAAACATTCTTCATATGTTGATATATTAAAAATTTGAGTAACAGTCATCACTCGGGCTCCGTCCGTCTCATGCCTCCCGTGCGGCAGAAATCCTCCGTCGCGGCCACCACCGCGAAAGGTCTGTCCGAAGTACGCGTACCTGCGGACTCCGCGGTGCTGCCGCCCGAAATGGCATCTATCGCCGCGCGTGTCAGCAGCTCGTCGCTCTGCCCCAGAGGACGCCAGTCCTCTATATATTCATAAGCCCACTCGTCCAGCTCTATCTGCGGAACGAATCCGCCGCCGAAATCCGACTCGGAGCGGGCGTTGTATATCCGGAACGTCACAGGCCAGAAATCGTAGTCGTAACCGTCCAGACCGTTTTTCTCGAACAGCGTCATACCTACGTTCTTGCCCTCCGTCCTCGTTCCTATATGAATCACCTCGACACCGGCGCCGCGCAGCGAGTTGATGATATTCTCCGAGGCCGAGGCCGTGCGGTCGGTCGCAAGCACGTAGAGGCGCGACATGTTCACGTTCTTGTCCGCGACCTCCGTATCGAACAGTTCTGTGCTCTCCCCGTGCGAGGCGTTGAAGCGGCTGCGGGCGTAGACAGTACCCAGTTTGTCGGCCCGTACAATAAGGCTCGCAAGCAGACGGCACGTGACGGTGTACCCGCCGGGATTGTAGCGCAGGTCGAGTATAAGGTCGTCGATTCCATCCGCGCGGAAAGCCGCGAACACATCTTCCAGCTGCCGCTCGTATTCCGTCGAACCGCGCACGCTGCCCCGCTCGAAACGAAGATATGCAAGATAACCTATCCTGCGGCCGCCGATTTGGAAGACCGTATCTTCAAGCACTGGACTCATCGGCTCCCTGACCGGCACAAGCTTGTAATTCCTTCCGGCAGGCGAGATGTCGCACACCCCGGACCGGAAGCTGACCGCCGCCTGCGAAAGCGTTATCTGCCCGCCGGCCGAAGGTTCGACTATCCTGGTGTAATTAGAATGCGTGATATCCTCCCCGTCAACCCGGTAAAACCACATACCGCGCTTTATTCCGGCCTTCGACGCAGGAGAACCGTCATGCACATACGTCACACGCCCCAGGAGATGTCCGCCCCGGGAATCCGTCTCGACGAATATCATTCCGAGACCGAATGTTGGGTCGGCAGCAGGCTCACTGCGTGTGGAAGCCGTTCTTTCCACATAAGAATAAAAATAACGCTTGCCGTTGCGGTATCCTCCGTCGTCGGAGTTGGCGCTCATGCCAGAAAGCAAATCGGACAGGAATGTCTGATAGTCGGTGCTCGCCACATAGCCCGGCAGGGCCCCCACCCCGTCGTTCCACAGATACCACTCGCCCATTACGGCATGCATCCAGCTGTTGGCCTTCATGTTCCTGCCGCCGCCCTGCGTGACGGTCCCCTGTTCGGTGAAATAATCGCTGCACGAGAACAGCGACAGCAGACACGACGACATCATGATATATATTAACGACCTGTTCATGCAAACATAAACGCAGATTTTCGAAAATACGTCTCCAAGATTCAGTTTTTTCACTTACCGGCAGAGCCTCCCGACATATCGTCCGAGTATTTAAGGCACCACGCCGCTATGCCGCACTCCCCGCATTTGGGCTTGCGCGCCGTACACACGTAACGTCCGTGCAGTATCAGCCAATGATGCGCAAGGGGCAGCAGATGCGACGGAATATGCTCCGTAAGCTGCAACTCGGTTTGCAGCGGAGTCTTGGCCCCTACGGTAAGGCCTATGCGCGACGAGACACGAAACACATGCGTGTCCACGGGCATCACCTCCTTGTCGAAAAGCACCGCTCCAACGACATGGGCTGTTTTGCGTCCGACACCCGGAAGCCGCATCAGCTGCTCCGTCTCGGAGGGCACCTCGCCGCCGAACTCCCCGCACAGCATGCGGGCCATGGCACTCAGGTTTCGGGCCTTGTTATTGGGATATGATATGCTCTTTATATAGGTGTATATCTCCTCCGCCGACGCAGAGGCCATATGCTGAGCCGTCGGGAAACGCCCGAACAGAGCCGGCGTGGTCATATTGACGCGCCTGTCAGTGCACTGCGCCGACAGAATGACCGCCACAAGCAGCTGGTAAGGGTTTTCATAAT
The DNA here is from genome assembly GCA_964464465.1 of uncultured Alistipes sp. Lineage (GTDB taxonomy): Bacteria > Bacteroidota > Bacteroidia > Bacteroidales > Rikenellaceae > UBA940. The sequence goes on from CAYXGF010000048.1 coordinate 13,305, forward strand.
GCAGCTCGCTCTCGGCAGTGGGCATATTCTCCGAGAACCACCCTATAATGCCTTCGTACCTTTCGCTAATCTCCATCGTTGCAAAAATACAATTAACCGGAATCCAAAGGTAATATTTTTGAAAATTATATACAATTCCGAACCTGAGCGCTCTTTTGCCGCATACAGTCTCTTTCAGGCGCTCGAACTCAGGCATCTCCCTCCGCAAGTACGGCTGTGCAAGCCATATACAGTACTCTGGGTGGAGGAAATTTCATAAATTAAATGATTTTTTTGCGATACGCCATGCGAGTGTTGTTCTGTAAAGCGGAAATTTTCTAACTTTGCCATTGCCTCTGGGTTCACACCAGAAGCAGACATATTCGAAAGTGTTTTCGCTTTTGTCCTGAGTAGGAAATGTGGAAGATTTAATATTGCAATCTACAACTATCTGAATATATACATTTTAC
>CAYXGF010000049.1:0-9623 GCA_964464465.1 uncultured Alistipes sp.
GAGCTTCCGATGCGGTATGCTCCGGAACCGAGAACAACCACGCTGCGTCCGTCCTGCGGGAAATCGATGTCGTGCGAGGAGCCGTTGTATGTCACATACAGGTAGTTGGTCTGTGCGGGATACTCCGCGGCCAGGGTGTCGATTTGTTTGATGAACGGCGTGATTCCGCGTTTTTTTCGCCACGAGCGGACTTCGGATATTGCGTTTTCCATCTCTGCGGCGTCCGGGCAGAGCACGGTGCGGGCAATCTGGAAATCGGAGAATCCGCGTTTCTTGGCTTCGAGAATTAGCTGGTCTGGCACCGATTCGATGGTATTGTAAACTTCGAGTTCGGATTCCAGATTTATGATGTTCTGCAATTTGCAGAGGAACCACTTGTCGATTTTGGTCAGGTCGTGTATGCGGTCTACTGTGTAGCCGCTTTTCAGGGCATTTGCGATGTGGAATATGCGCTTGTCCGTCGGATGGCTCAGCGCCGCATCCATGTCGTCGGTCGAAAGCTCCTTGTTGGCTACGAATCCGTGCATGCCCTGGCCTATCATTCGCAGGCCCTTCTGTATCACCTCTTCGAAAGTGCGTCCTATCGCCATGACCTCACCTACGGACTTCATGCTGCTGCCCAGTTCGCGGGACACGCCCTTGAACTTGCCCAGGTCCCAGCGTGGAATCTTGCAGACGATGTAGTCGAGCGCGGGTTCGAAACATGCCGTAGTCGATTTCGTCACCGTGTTTTTAAGCTGGTGCAGTCCGTATCCGAGTCCGAGTTTCGCAGCTACGAATGCCAGCGGGTATCCGGTTGCCTTGCTTGCCAGAGCCGAGCTTCGGCTGAGTCGGGCGTTTACCTCGATTACGCGGTAGTCCTCGCTTTCAGGGTCGAGCGCATACTGCACGTTGCATTCGCCGACTATTCCCACGTGGCGGATAATCTTGATAGCGAGCTGGCGCAGTTTGTGGTATTCCGAGTTCGTCAGGGTCTGAGACGGAGCGACGACAATACTTTCGCCGGTGTGTATTCCCAGCGGGTCGAAGTTCTCCATGTTGCAGACCGTGATGCAGTTGTCGAACCGGTCGCGCACCACCTCGTATTCGACCTCTTTCCATCCTTTGAGCGATTTCTCGACCAGAATCTGCGGCGAATATGTGAATGCCTTGCTTGCGAGTGTTTCGAGTTCGGTCTCGTTGTTGCAGAATCCTGAGCCGAGTCCTCCGAGGGTGTATGCCGCGCGGATGATAATCGGATATCCGAGTTCCGCGGCCACTGTTTTTGCGTCTTCGACGGTTGTCACGGCGTGACTTTTAATCGTCTTGACGTCTATTTCGTTGAGCTTCTCGACGAATTTCTCGCGGTCCTCCGTGTCGATAATGGCCTGGACCGGGGTGCCGAGCACCTTTACGTCGTATTTTTCCAGAACTCCGCTCTCGTACAGCTTCACGCCGCAGTTGAGCGCCGTCTGTCCTCCGAACGCGAGGAGTATTCCCTGCGGGCGCTCCCTCTCGATTACCTGCTCGACGAATTCGGGCGTCACGGGCAGAAAATAGACACGGTCGGCGATATTCTCCGAAGTCTGAATCGTAGCGATGTTCGGGTTTATTAGCACGGTGTATATACCCTCCTCTTTGAGGGCTTTCAGAGCCTGAGAGCCGGAGTAGTCGAACTCGCCGGCCTCGCCGATTTTGAGAGCTCCTGAACCGAGCAATACGACCTTTTCTATTTTACTGTCCATTGTATTTCCTTATGTTTTCTATGAAAATGTCGAATAAAAATTCCGTATCCACCGGTCCGCTTGTAGCCTCGGGGTGGAACTGCACCGAGAAGAACGGCTTGCTTTTGTGACGTATTCCTTCGCTGGTTCCGTCGTTGAGGTTTATGAAGTACGGTTCCCACTCTTTGTCGAGGGTCGATGTGTCGACTGCGAATCCGTGGTTCTGCGAGGTTATGACCGCTGTGTCGGTACCTACCATCAGGGCAGGCTGGTTGTGACTTCTGTGTCCGTATTTGAGTTTGAAAGTCGAGGCTCCGGCGGCAATCGACAGCAGCTGGTTTCCGAGGCATATGCCGAAAATCGGTTTTCCGATTTTCATGGCCTTGCGGATATTTTCGACGGTTTCGGAGCACATCTGCGGGTCGCCGGGGCCGTTGCTGAGCATCACACCGTCGTAGTCGAGTGTAGTGAAGTCGAAGTTCCACGGCACGCGTGTCACCGTAGCGCCGCGTTTGACCAGACGGCGGATTATGTTATTTTTGCACCCGCAGTCCACCAGCACGATTTTCAGTTCTCCGTCTCCGTAAGTTTTCGGTTCGGTGCAGCTGACCTGGGCGACGAGGTTTTCGGAGTTCTGGTCGATGAAGCGTTCCGGTTCGGGCATTCCGTCGACGACGATTTTGCCGAGCATGGTGCCTTTTTCACGGATTATTTTCGTGAGAGCCCGGGTGTCGACGCCGTAAATTGCCGGGACGCCGCTTCGTTTCAGCCAGTCGGACAGACTCTCTGCGGCGTTCCAGTGACTGTACTCGAACGAGTAGTCGGACACCACCAGTGCTTTGATGTGAATACTATCGGACTCAAAGAACTCTGGCATTCCTGCGCACTCGTTCTGGGGCGGCACACCGTAGTTTCCTACGAGAGGGTATGTCAGCACGAGAATCTGTCCTTTGTACGACGGGTCGGTCAGCGACTCGGGGTATCCCATCATAGCCGTATTGAAAACGACTTCTCCCGATACCGGAATGTCGGCACCGAACGAGAAGCCGGAGAATCGAGTTCCATCTTCGAGGATGAGAACGGCAGCTTTTTTTTCAGACATGTTTTCAGAAAGATTTTTCTGAGCGTCAAAGGTACGAAACATTTGCGGATTTTTCAAACCGACTGTTTCGAAAAGCCCAACTTATTTTGGGTATCATGTCCGGCGGTTGTTTTGAAAGGACTTTTTTTGCATTGTGAAAACAATCCTGAGTTTGTAGTTGCGTAAAAAAGTCTTTACATTAGCGATTGATTTGTTTGTTTTGTAATATGTGGAGATTTATTTTTCCTGTTGTTTTTGCGGCTGTTTTCTGTTGTTGCGCGGGAGTCAGTGCGGATTATGTCTACGAGGGCGGTCGGAATCTACGGTACAGCGCTGCCGAGATAGATACCCTGTGGCTCGATATGGAGTATGTCTCGCTTGAAGGGCGCAGCGGCAAGGCAGGCGGAAACATCTATTTTTTTGATTCGTTCTACGGCTATTTGTATCTAATAGACGTTGACGGCAATGTCGTTTCCCGGTCTATGGGGCTAGGCCGTGGACCGAATGAAGTTCCTATAAGAAGATGCACGGCTGCATCGTATGACGGTGATGAAATGGTTATCATGGGGTCTACATACGATGCATATATATATGAACATGGTAAATGTCGTAATTTGAGTATTGTAGTGTCAGCGGACTGTAGCGACCCTGAAAGTTCGGGTATGTATACATCTGTTGACGAAATAATGCGCAGTAACGATTCCTGTTTCTACTATAATGTATATTCTGAGTCGGAAGCCTGTAATCCTGCTTGCACTGCAAAGTCCTATTTTAAGAATGCACATATATTGATGCAGGTGAATATGACTACGGGAGAAACACGTCCGATAGGGCATTATTCGCAGTTGTACCGTTCTGGAAAAAATAATATTGCACACCTGTTTCAGGTGTCGTATGATATCGCCAGTAATAATGATTTTTACGTCTCTTATTATGCGGATTCTCTGATATTCAGGTATGACGCCTCGTGTGAGCGCATATTGTCGGTTTTCGGTTGCGCGGGGCGGAATATGGATACGGATTATACGGCTTCCGGATATGGCTGGGAGTCTCTCGGAGTTGCTTATGCCTGCGACATTGGGTCAAAGGGCATGTATTATTGGACCGAATATGTGGATGAATGCGGACTGCTGTTCCGGTCATATACAAAAGATGGCGGAGCGACTGGCGGTTTGCAGGTTTATGAAGGCAATGTCTTGATTGCGGACGTGGATGTTCCGCGGCAGTTCGAGGTCGTAGGATACAGCGAGCCGTATTTCATTACACGGGTGGTTTGCGACGATGACGTACAACGGCTGAAATTTTACCGGTTCAGATTGAAATAGGAAGATGGAAAGCATCCTTATTCGGCTTTTTTGACTATTTTTGTATCATACAAGAGGTTGAACGTATGACCAAAAACGAAATACAATTCGTGAAGTCCCTGACGGACAAGCGGGCGCGAGAGGCGCACGGCCTTTTCGTGGCCGAGGGGCGCAAACTCGTGAGCGAGATTCTCGCGTCGGGATTCACCGTCCGCGACCTGTTCCATACCGGTTCGTGCGACGGTTTTGCCGTCGGCAGCCGAGTCTCGGACCGCGACATGGAGCGCATCTCCTGTCTCAAAACCCCTTCGGACTGTCTTGCCGTTGTCGAGATTCCGCGCCACGAGCTGCGGGTGGGCGATTTGGCCGGAAATCTTGTTCTGGCGCTCGACCGGGTACAGAACCCCGGCAATCTGGGAACAATCATACGTCTTGCCGACTGGTTCGGCATCGGTGATGTCGTCTGTTCGGCCGACAGTGCCGACTGCTACAATCCTAAGGTCATCCAGGCCACCATGGGGGCTATCCTGCGCGTACGCGTGCATTATACCGACTTGCCGCTTTTCCTGTCCGGCGCCCGCGAAGCCGGAATGCCGGTCTACGGCACGATGCTCGACGGTGAAAATATCTATTCTGCGGCGCTTTCGCCCGGCGGAGTCGTCGTGATGGGCAACGAGGGCGCGGGTCTGAGCGAGCCGGTTGCCGCACTGCTGACACGCCGGCTGTTCATTCCGCCTTTTCCTGCGCACAGAGCAGGTTCCGAATCGCTCAACGTGGCAGTCGCTACCGCCGTGACATGTTCCGAGTTCCGGCGCCGCAGTTATTGACACCCGGCAAAAACTCACGACACGCGGCAGAATTAGTCCTGCCGCGTGTCGTGAGTTTCAGAGGCGCTCTTTATATCACCTCTATTCCGTCGAACTTCTCTTTCAGGGCCTCCCGGACTCCGACTCGTTCGAGGCTTCTTGTAGCCAGCTCGTCGACGACATTATATAACGTGTCTTTCAGTATTTCCAATGCCTCGGGCTTGCTCGCCGGACGGAATGTGTCTATAATCACAGGCAGGAACTGTTCCATCGTCGCTGCCGCCATTATGCCCTCCAAGGGGTCTATGTGCAGTGTGATGTCGGTTATGACCCGTTTTATCTCATTGCCGCCTGTCGCGGTCTTTTTCTTAGTTGCCATGTGCCGGGATGTGTTTTTTGTAAAAAAAAGGAGCGCATTATTAACTACCAAATACAAATCCAACCTAACCAATTAAGTTGTCGGCGCTCCTTTTCTCTCTGTGCGACGTTTATGTTCGAGTGATATTTTTTTCTTAAAAAACATCGGGACGGCGGGATATCGGTTTCCCAAATCAACATACCTTTATCCGTTATGGTGTGTCGCCCCGATGTTCGTATATGGATATAAAAAGGGGGCGCGGTGTCAGCCCCTAACAGTAGGTCTTGGGAACCCTTGCACGGAAGCTGTCCTGCGCCCTTGCCGGTCCCACCTGCGCAAAGCAGGTAGGACATAACAAGGACCGACAACGTTTATACCGTACAAAACATCCTCCGAAGAGGGCCCAAGTTTACTGTTAGGTATAAAGAGTTGCTAACCCTTTTTATCGTTTTTCGGCTATGTAGCCGTTTTACATTGCAAAGTTATCATAATTTTTCGTTTTTTTAGTCTGTTCGGAATTCGTTTTTCGTCGGGCGCGTGGAGAACTTCTGCGCCCGCGGAGTCCGGCGGCTACTTTTCTCGTCGGGCGTTGCGGGGGATTTCACTCGGGACGCTGCGAGAATTTTTCCTCGGGGCGCGTGGACAGCTTCTGCGTCCGCGGAGTCCGGCGGTTATTTTTCCCGTCGGGGCGCTGCGGGGATTTTTCCTCAGGGTGCTACGGGGGATTTCACTCGGGGCGCTGCCTGCGGGGGCTTGCTTTCAGCGGGCCTCCGCGGCGGGAGGCTGCGGCCCGCACAGTTTTTTGAAAAAAAACTGTTTCCTGCCGGCTCGAAAGACGATGCAATACCGCGTACAACTTTTGCGATTCTGCTGAATCGCGCGGAAGCAGCTTTGCGTTGCGAAAGCCAGCTTGTCAGCGTACCATTCGCAGCCTGCATGCCGCTTTAAGAGCGATAGCTGTCGGTACTTTTTTACGGTTCTGTGGAACCGTGCGGGCCGCAGCCTTGCCCCGCGAAGGCCCGCTGTGCAGCGTACCGTTCGCAGGCTGCATCCCGCTTTTCGGGTGCCGGCGCAAAACGGAAATTCAAAGAACAGATTTTTATTATGACTCCTCGCAAATGAGAAACGCGGGTTCTCGATACCTATACTCAAATGAAGGTCCGCTAAAACCCAAGACGAAATACAGATACAAGAAACCCACGTCCGTGACGTTCGGTACTTAATTTTGGTGCGCAAAGAACATACCTTCCACTCACGGCCGTGGGCCGCAAAACATCCCGAGGGCTGTTCCTGCATCTTCGCTTCGTCTTTTGAAAATTTAGCCGTTTTCATGAGAAGCAAAGTAACGATATCGCCCCATTTCTGCGATTCGTCTGAAACAAAAGTAGGAAAAAAATTTACGATTTGCAACATTCCCCGCCTCTTTTTTGTGCTTTTTGTCCGGATGCGCTATACATACGCCTGATTGTGCTATCGCCGGCGGGGTGCGGCAGGGTTTTTCTCAGGCCTCGGCAGGGCCTTTTCCACGGTGCGCAGTCTGCGGGGACTTCTGCGTTACGGAGCTTGGCTGTGACTTTTTCCCTCTTGTCGCAGACTGCGGAGTGCGCGCTGCATAGCGGGCCTCCGCGGGGGAGGGGCCTGCATAATTTTTTCAAAAAACCGTTTACTGCCGTTTCGAAAGACGATACAATACCCCGCGCGACTTCTGCGATTCCACAGAACTGCGCGGGCCAGAGTTTCGTTATTCGCAAACCGCTCTCTGTTTTAATAGCAGCTGTCGGCATTTTTTTACGGTTCTGAGGAACCGTGCGGGTCGCAGCCTCGCCCTGCGAAGGCCCGCTTTCCGGCTTGCTTTTCGCAGGCTGCATCCCTCAATTGTCTGCCGTATTTTTTTGTGATTCGTCAGAATCGTGCATGCCAGAGCCTCACTCCGCAAAGGCCCGCTTATCAGCGTGCCTTTGCAGGTAGCTCCCGCAATTTCAGATGCGGTTCTTCGGAACCGCAAAAAAAACATGCGTCACACCTTACCATTCGCAGGCTGCACTCCGCTTTAAGTGCAGATAGCTGCCCGCGCTGTTCGTACTGTTTCAAGGTACCTCAGGAGCTACGCGTAGTTCCTGAGGCGTTTTTTAGCCGTCCGGGGCGCTTATTGTTGCGCGAGTTTTGATTTGCGGTAGTCGTCGAACTGTTTGCACAGTTCGTCAATCAGACTTTTGACGCTCTGTATCTTCTCGGTGCGCCATGCGTTGGCTCCGGCGAAGACGTATCCGTTTTTTAGGTTGCCGCGGAAAGCGTTGTAGAGTGCGAGCATTATGCAGTAGGGCGAATGTACCGCATCGCAGGTACTGATGCAGTCGAACGGGCATTTGAGCGGGCGGGTGAGGCCGGCCTTCACGCGTTCGAGGAACGAGTTGTGGATTGCGCGGCCCGGCATTCCGACGGGGCTCTCTATGATTTCGATATCGCTGCGGCCGGCTTGTACGTAGGCCTGCTTGAAAATATCGGAGGCGTCGCATTCGGCGGTGGCGACGAAACGTGTGCCGAGCTGCACGCCGGAGGCGCCGCGGGCCATGATATCGTAGATGTCGCTGCCGGTGTAGATGCCGCCGCCGGCGATGACGGGAATATCGACTCCGTAGCGGTCGGAGAATTCTCCGACCTGCTCGACTACCTGCGGCACGATAGTGTCGAGAGAGTATGCGGGGTCGTCTATCTGAGGCCGTTTGTAGCCGAGATGACCGCCTGCCTTAGGTCCTTCAACCACAACCGCGTCGGGCAGGACGCCGTACTGGGACATCCACTTGCTGCACAGCAGACGGACCGCCCGGGCCGACGAGACGATTGGTGCCAGGCAGGTGCGGCTGCCGGCGGGACGCAGCGAGGGCAGGGTGAGCGGCAGGCCCGCTCCGCAGAATACGATATCGGCTTTCTGGGCTATGGCCTCGCGCACCATGTCGGCGAAATTGGACATTGCCACCATCACGTTGACGCCTATTATGCCTCGTGTGGCGGCACGAGCCTTGCGGAGTTCCTCGCGCAGACCAAGGATGCTCGCTTTGCGGTAGTCGGGAGACAGATTGCGGTATATCACTCCCAGACCGGCCGAGGAGATGACTCCTATGCCGCCCTGCGAAGCTACGGCCGATGCGAGTCCCGACAGGGACACGCCGACGCCCATGCCGCCCTGAACTATCGGGAGGCGGGCTATAAAATCGCCTATTTTCAATGATTTCATAATATACGGTGTTATTAATTCGCGCCAAAGATAGGTATAAATATCGTGAAAAATGTGCTTTATGTCGTATATTCGTCCGGGTGTCGCTCATCTCGGTCCGGTTCGGAAGATACGGTTTTTTTGATTATATTTGTACCCTGAACTACAAATCGCTATTAGATATGGAGATACGTTCCGCTCAGTTCCGTACAAGCAGCAGCATGGTCGAACAGATGCCGAAGGACGGCTTGCCGGAATTCGCTTTCATAGGCCGGAGCAATGTCGGAAAGTCTTCGCTGATAAACAGAATTACAGGACGCGGCCTTGCCAAGGTGTCCGCGACACCCGGAAAGACCAGACTGATAAATCATTTCACCGTAAACGAGCAGTGGTATCTGGTGGACCTGCCGGGATACGGATATGCAAAGGTCTCGAAACAGCAGCGCAGCGGGTTCTCCCAGATAATCACCGACTACATATCCCGCTCGGAGATGATGCACTGTCTGTTCGTGCTGGTGGACGCCAGACTCGAACCTCAGAAAATAGACATGGAGTTCATCGATATGCTCGGCAGGAACGGGGTGCCTTTTTGCATCGTGTTCACAAAAGCCGACAAACTCTCGGCAAACAAACTGAGTGGCAATCTCGCCCGATATAAGAAACGGCTGCTCGAAAGCTGGGAGGAGCTGCCGCCGGTTTTCGTGACATCGTCCGAAACAGGGGCCGGAAGAGCCGATATCCTGGACTTTATAGAAAAATGTTTGAACGAATGTTAATAAATAATGGCCCTGATGATATAATGCGGGTAATTAAGTATTACTTTTGGGGCGTGAAATCCTACTAAACAAAACTCGAACATATGGCCACTCACAAACTAAAAATTTTCGCATGCCGAAACTCGCGTCCGCTCGCCGAGAAAATCGCAGCGGCTTACGGCACCGAAGTCGGAAATTCAACAGTGCTGTCTTTCAGCGACGGCGAGTTCCAACCAGCTTACGACGAGAGCATCCGCGGTTGCACGGTATTCATCGTCCAGTCGACTTTCCCGCCCGCCGAAAACCTTATGGAACTGCTGCTGATGATAGATGCCGCCCACAGAGCTTCGGCGCACCGCGTTATCGCCGTGATGCCATATTTCGGTTGGGCCCGTCAGGACA
>CAYXGF010000049.1:9633-13688 GCA_964464465.1 uncultured Alistipes sp.
AGGACAGGAAAGACAGACCCAGGGTGTCGATAGGTGCCAAACTGGTCGCAAATCTGCTGCGGGCCGCCGGTGTGGACCGTATCATGACGATGGATTTGCACGCCGACCAGATTCAGGGCTTCTTCGACATTCCGGTAGACCATCTGTATGCAAGCGGCATCTTCGTACCGTACATCAAGTCGCTCGGTATAGAGAACCTTTCGGTGGCTGCTCCCGACATGGGCGGCGCCAAACGTGCCAGCGCATACTCGAAACACCTTTGCGCTCCGATGATTATAAGTCACAAACAGAGGGAAAAAGCGAATGTCGTCGGCAAGATGACCGCTATCGGCGAGGTGGAAGGCCGAAACATCATCATTCTGGATGACATGATAGACACTGCCGGCACGATTACAATGGCTGCCGACATGCTTATGGACAAGGGCGCTCTGAGCGTGCGCGCCGTGGCCACGCATCCTATTCTCTCGGGTCCGGCATACGACAGAATCAATGCAAGTTCATTGCAGGAGGTGATAACAACCGATACGATTCCTCTGAATCCGAATGCGGATACACGAAAGTTCACGGTGCTCAGCGTCGCGGATATTTTCGCAGACGTTATGTCGAGAGTCTACAACTACAAGGAGATAAGTTCGAGATTCATATTCTGACCGGCTGTGAATCGGGTATTGGAACAGGGACGTTTTTTGCGTCCCTGTGTTTTTTTGCGTCTAATGTAAGCCCACCATACTGCGATGCTTCTTTGTCGTGCGGAATTGTCGCCAGTCGCGGGACGATACAGGCATGGTGAGAAATCGTATATGGTCGTTTTTTTTGTGCAAAATACCGTAAATAGTCACTCGACATAGTACATTAAGTTTTTTTTATAGCATTATAGGATATAAAGTAACAAAAAGTCTATTTTGCACTTACATACCGATTGCAAATCGAAAAAACTTGTTCTATATTTGTGTCGGAAAAAAATATCGCAAAGGACTTTTAACGGCATATAATGGATAAAATGCCGGACGGAATGCGACTCTTTGCTATGCTTGCCGGAACCGGTTGCACCTTAGAACGAAGAGAGTCCTTGTTCGGAAGTTCTGATATGACGGACGAAGATTTGGGCGTGGCGGCGTTTGTGTTTGTATTTGGTAGATTTAAACATTTTTTAGTTATTATCGCCGCCACATTTTTATCATACATAGTCGCCGTGCGGATTCAGCCGCGTGAAAAGAGCCGGTTTACGGTTCCACTTGTTTTCTTGTCGTGTAAGTTGTCGAGCGTTCCTCTGTGGATGCGTATATGTGCATGCTCCTCTTATGCCTATCTGGCGTCGATGTCGTCGTACAGAGTTTGCAGCAGCGCCTTGCCGTAATCGACCAGCCCAGTCGTGTCGCCTGATTGTCTGGCAAGTTCGTTCGATGCGCAGTCCCATACTATGTTTCCGCGGCGGGTGACGATGCCGAACAGGTCGGGCGCGGAGAAATATGCGAAGTGCGGCGAGGCGAAATCGAGTATGTTCTTGCTGAACCGGAACTGCGAATGTCCGATGTGCATCTGAGCCAGAAGCGTGGCGGCGATGTCCATCTGGGAGCCTACGGCATCGATGTCGAATGAGCCGCTGAGGGCTCCGCCCAGAAGGATGAACGGGATGCGGTAACGTTCCACATCGTAGTTGGTGCGGGTTTCGGGCCAGCGCATGGCGTGGTCGGCTACAAGAATTACTATCGTGTTGTTCCACTCGCCGCTGTGTTTCAGGTCGTTTATGAATTTACCCAGACATGCGTCGGTGTACGCCACCGAGTTTAGGTACGGGTCGTCGAACTTTTTCGTTTCGGACGGAACCTCGAACGGCTCGTGGCTGCTCGATGTCTGGACAGCATAGAAGAACGGGTACCTGGTGTTGTTCTTCAAGTCCTCGCTTACGCGTTCGAAGAGATACTGGTCGTGGACCCCCCACTTGAATTTCGGAGTGTCGGGGAAATCGTCCTCCGAGATTATATGCTCTATGCCGCAGGAACGGAGGTAGGAGCGCATGTTGGTGAAGTCGGCATCTCCGCCGTAGTAGTATCTCAGGTAGTAGCCGTGCTCTTTGAGCGACCGTGGAATCGACGGAAGCGACTGGCTCTTGCGCGGATATTTCATTATGCTTGCGGTCGGCTGCGAAGGATAGCCGCTCAGAATGGAGACCAGACCGCGGTCCGTGCGGAAGCTGTTGGCGTAGAAGTTGGAGAACACCACACCTTTGCGGGACAGCGAGTCGAGCTTAGGGGCTGCGCCGTTTTCGAGACATTCTGTCATGAAACTTTCCAGAATCACGAGTATTATGTTGGGGCACGGGTTGCGCAACAGCGGAACGCTCGGCCTGCTGCCGTCGGGGCTCTGCATCTGCGAGAACAGCAGTTCGGCCTGCTTCGGCGGCATGAACCGGTACTTTTTTGCGAAATCGTTGTCATGCGACAGTGATTCCAGAAGCGAGAAGCATGGGTTGACCGCCGCATGATTCAGAGCCATGTCGGTGCTGTAATAGACCTTGCCGACGTTCATTACCGAAACGGAGAAACCTCCTCTTATCGGAATGATGAGCAGGGCTGTCATTATGAATGCTGCGGCGGATTCCGGCATGTTGAATTTCCGTCCGGTGCCGTTTCCTGATGTCGCGATGCGAACGAGAGGCAGATAGATGCATATGCCGGCGACCGCTGCCGCCGCAGTGCAGACTGCGGTTTGCCACCACGAGGCACTGGCTATGGCAAGCGACGGGTTCCTGAGATAAAAGAGCGGCGTGGCGTCGAGTTTGAATCCCCAGTATCCGTATAATACGGCGTCGGCGGCCAGGATTATGGCAAGCAGCACGGAAACCAGAGCGAAATATACCTGCCATATGAGTTTTGCAGTGTGCTGCGGCAGAAGGTTCTCGATGCACATGAACACTCCAGGCAATATGGACAGGTAGCCTGCGACCGATAAATCCATCGGAAGTCCGTGCAGGCAGACCTCCGCCCATTGCAGCGGGGAGTATGTGCCGTATGTGCCGATGTTTGCGAGCATGAACAGCAGCTTGCCTGCGACGAAGATTGCGACTAAGGTGAAATATATCAGAGGAAGTCTTACGAAAGTTCTTGCCATGACCCAATACCTTTTTGTGATTGCAAAGGTACTAAAAAACCGGAAGCGAACAGCCTTGTGTCCGCTCCCGGTTTTTGTTTTTTTTCTGTTACTCCTCGACCGGAACGAATGCCATTTTGCTCTCTCCGCATACCGGGCAAATCCACTGGTCGGGCAGACTCTCGAACGGAGTTCCCGGCTCGATGCCGTTGTCGGGGTCGCCCACGGCCGGGTCGTAAATGTAATCGCAAACTTCGCATCTGTACTTTTTCATGATAACTTTGTGTTAAGAGGTTTTCAATGTAAGTACCTATGCATTCTTTGTACCAGTGTCGGCCGCAGGTCTGCTAAAATTTGATTCCCGTATATGTTTGCGGGGTTATGGCGCGCAGCTCCTCCTTTACGGCATCGCTGACATCGAGCGTGTCGATAAAAGTGCGGATGTCCGCTTCGGTGATGTGCGTGTTGGTGCGTGTCAGGGCTTTGAGCGCCTCGTAGGGTGACGGGTAGCATTCCCTGCGCAGCACGGTCTGTATTCCCTCGGCCACGACGGCCCAGTTCTGTTCCAGGTCCTTCTCTATGGCGTCCGTATTGATAATCAGCTTGCCCAGACCTTTGAGAACCGATTTGACCGCGATTACGGAGTGCGCGATAGGAACACCGGTGTTGCGGAGAACCGTCGAGTCGGTCAAATCCCTTTGCAGACGCGATACGGGGAGTTTTCCGGCAAGATGCACGAAAATGGCGTTCGCTATTCCGAGATTGCCCTCCGCGTTTTCGAAATCTATGGGGTTGACCTTATGCGGCATGGCCGACGAACCTACCTCGCCTGCTTTGATGCGCTGTTTGAAATATTCCATAGACACGTAGCTCCATATGTCGCGGCAGAGGTCTATGAGTATGGTGTTTATGCGTTTGAATCCGTCGAAAATCGCGGACAGCATGTCGTAGTGCTCGATTTGTGT
>CAYXGF010000050.1:0-13670 GCA_964464465.1 uncultured Alistipes sp.
GCGCCTCAGCGAAGTTATGAACCGGGTGTTCCCCGACGTGGAGGTATTGTGACAGGAAAAAATCCCGCCCGGCCAGCGCCCCTGAAAAGGCGAAGGCCATCAGCAAGGCGATGCACAACGTCGTCGACGAGCTGGCCACAAGAAGCCTCGAACGAGTCGGAGTCCGGGAGGCCCTGAAAGAGAAGTTCGACGGTATAGAGGTGATATGAAATAGCCGGTTTCCAATCTTCGGAAACCGGCTATTTCATACGTTATTTCAATATCGTAAGTTTGGCGAACTTGCTGAGCAGGGTTTTGATTCCGGACGACGGAGTGTCGAACTTCACGGTAAGTTTCAAATCGCTCGTTCCCTGTTCAACATCGGTGATGGTGCCGTTGCCGAACTTGGCATGAAAAACTCGCATACCGGCCGCATAGTCCGCCGCCGGTGCGGAAGCCGGCCCGGGGGTCGGTACGGAGTCTATTTTCCGCAGTTTCATATCCGAAGTAGGCAGGGCGCGGCGGGGTTCCTGACGCTGGGGCTGACGAATCTGAGAAAGAATGGCCGGACGCTCGCTGCTCTTGCCGTAGACGGTACGCTCGCCGTAGCGATTCAGGCCGTAACGCGGAGCAGACGGAGTGGAAGACGAACCGGAGGGTGCGGCTGTACGGGAGCTGACAGCAGATATGTACTGTTTGTCTATCTCCTTGACAAAGCGGCTCATATGGCAAAACTGAGGCGAGCCCATGACGTAACGCTGGTCGCAGAACGACATGGTGCAATGCTCCTTCGCACGGGTGAGCGCAACGTAGAAAAGACGGCGCTCCTCCTCTATGGCGCTCGGGTCGTCGTCCCTGCCGCCGGGAAACTGCTCGTCTTCCATACCGACTATATATACATAACGAAATTCCAATCCCTTGGCCGAGTGGACAGTCATAAGTGTAACTTTGTCCGCGTCCTGCTCCTCGTCCGTGTCGACGTCCGACAGCAGGGCCACGTTCTGCAACCACTCGTCGACAGTGACGTCTTCCGGAGTATCGATGCCGTCCTCCACAGCCTCGCGCAGCTTCTGCTGGCGGAATATCTCCATGGAGTTCAGAACCTCCTCGATATTCTCGATGGCGGACATGGCTTCGGGGGTGTTCTCGGCCTTGTAGGAGGCTATAAGGCCGCTCTTAGTCGCAACAAGACGCCCGAAGTCGTAAAGCCCCGTGCCCTGTCGCTCGCGCGAGAGTTCGTTTATCAAGTTGCGGAATGCCTCGGTCTTGCGGGCGAGCGTCTTGTCATCGGTGACGGCCGGAGTATCCATAACCTGCCACAGGCTCAGACCGGACTCCTCGGCCGCCCGCAGAATCTTGTCGATGGTCACACCGCCGATGCCGCGCGCAGGAGTATTAATGATGCGCTTGAACGCCTCGTCATCATGCGGATTGACGATAAGACGGATATAGGCGATGAAGTCCTTGACCTCCTTGCGGTCGAAGAACGAGTGGCCGTGATATATCTTATAGGGTATCTCCCGACGGCGAAGGGCCTCCTCCAAAACACGCGAACGGGCATTCACACGGTACAGTATCACAATATCGGACCACTTGACTCCGGCCTGTGACTTGCGGCCGAAAATGTCGCGGGCCGTAAGCTCGGCCTCCTCACGGTCAGTATAGGCCCGGACCAGCTTTATCGGCTCGCCGACCGGACCCTGCGAAAAACACTTCTTGTCCAGCTCCCGGCTGCCGCGGTTGTTGCTTATCACACTGTTGGCCGCGTTGACGATGGTCTGCGTAGAACGGTAGTTCTGTTCCAGCTTGAATATCTGAGAGTCAGGAAAATCCCGCTTGAAACTGATTATATTCTCTATCTTGGCCCCGCGGAACGAATAGATGCTCTGCGAATCATCGCCCACGACGCACAGCTTGGCTCCGCCGGCCGCCAGGGACTTTATAATCTTATACTGGGCATGGTTGGTGTCCTGGTACTCGTCGACAAGTATATAGCGGAATATCTCACGGTACTTCTCCGCAATACCGGGATTGGTGCTCAGCAGGATATTCATGTTCAGAAGAAGGTCGTCGAAGTCCATCGCCATGTTGCTCTTGCAGCGGCGGACGTACTCGGCGTAAACATCGGCGAACTCTGGCGTATTGTGGAACCGGTCCAGACCCGCCATGGCCGTATCCGAGGCGTACATCTGAGGAGTTATCAAATCATTCTTGCAGTGCGATATACGCGAATAGACGCCCTTGTGCTTGTAGGTCTCCTCCGGAAGGGACTTCTCACGGATGATGGTCTTCACCAGATTCGCCGCGTCGGTGGCGTCGTAGACCGTGAAATTGGAGTTGTAGCCCAGCGCCGAGGCCTCAGCACGGAGTATGCGCAGGAATATCGAGTGGAAGGTGCCCATCGTTATGTAGCGGCTGGCCTGACCTACAATGGCCGAAATACGCTCCCGCATCTCGGCCGCCGCCTTGTTGGTGAACGTCAGTGCCAGAATCGACTGCGGCGGAACTCCCTGCTGAATCATATACGCGATGCGCGATGTCAGAACACGGGTCTT
Organism: uncultured Alistipes sp.; assembly: GCA_964464465.1. Lineage (GTDB taxonomy): Bacteria > Bacteroidota > Bacteroidia > Bacteroidales > Rikenellaceae > UBA940. The sequence continues at coordinate 2,535 of CAYXGF010000050.1, forward strand.
GCCGGAACCTGCGCCGGCGATGATGAGCGATACGGTGTCGTAGTTCTCGACCGCGGCACGCTGGGCCGGGTTGAGACCTTGAAGTATGTCTTTGTCCATATAGATTTCTTCGTCTAAAAATAAGCGGCCCCAAAGTTAAGAAAAGATTTCGGAAGTCGCGCAGAGCACGGATTTTGCATAAAGATTTGACGATACTAATTTTTTTAGTATAAAGATTGTAATAAATTTGCGGTACGTTTCGTTACCGGAACGTGCAAACTTGAAAAATACGTATAAAAAACAATATGATATGAGCGAAGTTGTAAATATCAAAGAACTCAATGAACGAATCCAGAGCCAGAGCGTTTTCGTCGACTCCCTCAGCATGGAGATGGGAAAGGTCATCGTGGGACAGAGACATCTGGTGGACTGCCTGCTAATCGGACTGCTCTCCGGAGGACATATTCTGCTCGAAGGTGTGCCGGGCCTTGCCAAAACTCTCGCGATAACGACGCTGGCAAAAGCCGTAGATGCAAAGTTCAGCCGAATACAGTTCACGCCGGACCTCCTGCCTGCCGACCTTATCGGTACGCTCATATACTCGCAGAAAAACGAGGAGTTCACAGTCAAGAAAGGCCCCGTTTTCGCAAATTTCGTGCTCGCGGACGAAATAAACCGCTCGCCGGCAAAGGTGCAGAGCGCGCTGCTCGAAGCCATGCAGGAGAAGCAGGTGACTATCGGCGAGCAGACATTCCCCCTGCCGCAGCCGTTCCTGGTAATGGCCACGCAGAACCCAATAGAGCAGGAGGGTACCTATCCGCTTCCCGAGGCTCAGGTGGACCGTTTCATGCTCAAAGCCAGGATAACGTATCCCAAGAAACAGGAGGAGCGCGACATCATCCGGATGAACCTCTCCGGACAGGGCATGCCCGAGGTGAACAGAATAATCACTCCGCAGGATATAGTCGCCGCACGCGATGTGGTATCGCAGGTGTACATGGACGAGAAAATCGAGAAATACATCGTCGACATAGTGTTCGCCACGCGTGAACCGGGCGAGTACAATCTGGGCAAACTCTCGTCGCTTATCAGCTACGGAGGCTCGCCCCGTGCCAGCATATCGCTTGCCCGCGCCGCAAAGAGCTACGCATTCATCAAACGGCGCGGTTATGTGATTCCCGAGGACGTGCGTTCGGTCTGCCACGACGTGCTGAGGCACCGTATCGGACTGACCTACGAAGCCGAGGCAGAGAACGTGACCTCCGAGGAAATCATCACCGAAATCCTCAACAACGTAATGGTTCCCTAATGCAAAAGTGCGAGGTGGAAAGCGAAAAAGACATACTGAAAAAGGTTCGTAAAATCGAAATCAGGTCCCGCGCCCTGAGCAACGACATATTCGCCGGAAAGTACCACAGCGCATTCCGGGGACGCGGAATGTCGTTCAGCGAGGTGCGCGAATACCGAATCGGCGATGACGTGCGCGACATAGACTGGAACGTGACGGCGCGCTCCCGCTCCCCGCACATAAAGATATACGAGGAGGAGAGGGAGCTGACGATGATGCTGCTCGTGGACGTCAGCGGCTCGCGGATGTTCGGCTCCACCGAGAGCATGAAAAAGAACACTCTGACTGAAATAGCCGCAGTGCTCGCTTTTTCCGCCGCGCAGAACAACGACAAGGTGGGATGCATACTGTTTTCCGACAAGGTGGAAAAATTCATCCCGCCGAAGAAAGGCAAAGCGCACATCCTGATGATTATCCGGCAGATGCTGGGATTCGAGCCGCAGGGTAAGGGGACATCGCTCTCCGAGCCGCTCAGATACATGACGGCGGTGCTGCCCAAGCGCTGCACGGCATTCCTGCTCTCGGACTTCCTGTATCCCGAATCGGATGCCGCACCGCTGGACGACGCGCTTAAAATCGCGGCAGGCAAGCACGACATAGTGGCCGTCAGGGTGTACGACCGCCGGGAAACCGAATTGGAGGACGTAGGACTCGTCGAGATGCTCGATGCCGAAACCGGCCGCAGAGCGATAGTGGATACCTCCTCCGCCCGTCTGAGAGAGGCCTATGCTGAACACTGGCGCCGCAGGACCGAAGCCGTGGAGCAGCTGCTCAAACACCACAAGGTGGACCTCGCCGTGGCCAACACCTCCGACGACTACGTTACCGAACTGATAAAACTGTTTAAAAAGAGATAGATGAAACGCCTGCTTATTATGATTTCGCTGCTGTGCGGACTTTGCGTCTCGGCACAGACCCGTCAGCCGGTGGTGAGCATGTCCATCGACCGCGACAGCATGAGCATCGGAGACCGTTTCACGCTCAGCGTGCAGGTAGACAAGGATATCATGCAGGTGGTGGACTTTCCCTCGTTCGGTGACGGACGGATGACCGACCGCATAGAGGTGATAGCCGAGAGCGGTGTGGATACCGTATCGCGCAGCGGACGCGACATCGGCATCCGCAAGCAGTACCTGCTGACCGTGTTCGACGAGGGCATATACTCCCTGCAAGGATTTCCGGTTCTCTACATCGACAAAAACATCATCGACACCATAACGAGCGCCGACTCTCTGCGGCTGCTCGTCACCACATTCGAGATAGACACCGCGCAAAACACCATTCGCGACATAAAGGCACCGCTGCGGCCGTCCGTCAAATTCGGCGAATGGTCCGGATACGCAGGGCTCGGAATAGTGCTCGCCGCACTGTTGGCATTCGCCGTCTATGCGGCAGTACGCTACTACAAGGGCCGTCCCGTGTTCGGTGCCCCGAAGCCCAAACTTCCGGCTCACCTGACAGCCATCAAGGCCCTGGAAGCGCTCAGCAACCAGAAGCTCTGGCAGAACGGCAGGCACAAGGCTTATTATACGGGTCTTACGGACATCATGCGGCTCTACCTCAAAGAGCGTTACGGAATCCAGGCTCTGGAAATGACTTCGGACGAGATTATAACGGCCGCCGGCTCCGTAGAACTTGACGACAAGAACCGCAACAACCTGGTGCAGCTGTTGCAGACCGCCGATTTCGTCAAGTTCGCCAAGTTCACCCCTTCGGCCGAGCAGAACGAGAGCGCATGGTTCGACGCATACTATTTCGTCGAGAACACGAAGGCCGCAGAGCCGGATGCGCAGCAGGGAAAGGAGGTTACGGTATGAGAATGATTTCAAGATTTCTGGTGTGTCTGTCGTTACTCGCCGTCATGTTAGTACCGAAGGCCGCAGCCCAGCGCTATCCCGAACGCGGGCTTACCAGACAAGGCAACAAGGATTATCAAAAAGAGGAGTATTCCGCCGCAGAGGTCGATTACCGGCGGGCGTTGGAGAAGAATCCGGCATTCTACGAAGCGGGATTCAATCTGGGCGACGCCGTGTACCGCCAGCAGCGTTTCGACGAGGCAGCCAAGCTGTTCGCCAAAGCGGCAGCCGACTCTCTGGCATCGGAAGACAACGCCGCTCAGAGTTTCTACAACATGGGCAATTCACTCTTCATGCAGCAGAAGTACGAGGAGGCACTGGAAGCCTACAAACAGTCCCTCAGACTGCGGCCGGACGACATAGATGCAAAATACAACCTCGCCTACACGAAGAAGATGCTGGAACAGCAACAACAAAACCAGGACCAGCAGCAAAATCAGGACAAGAACAATGATAACAACGAGGACCGCAATAACGATGACAGAGACGACTCCGACGGCGAAGACGGCAACTCCGGACAGCAGGATTCCGACCCCGACAAGCAGCCCGAGGACCAGAATCAGGATTCGGATTCCCAATCCGGTCCCCAGGGGCAGAACGACAAACCGAAACCGTCAGAGTACGAAGACGGCGACGGCGGAATATCCGAGCAGCAGGCCGAGCAGATGTTGCAGGCCGTACAGCAGCAGGAGGACAACACGCGCGACAAGATGAATGAAAAGAAAGGGGTGGCGGTAGGACGCTCCGGTAAAAACTGGTAAATGGAACATATGATTACGTTTGCACATCCCCGGCTTCTGTGGCTCCTGACGGTGCTCTTGCCTATGACAGCGTGGTATGTCTACCGTCAGATGCAGGGAGGCAGCACACTGCAAGTCTCCACGATTGATTCGGTACTCGGCGTCCGGCGTACACTGAAATATTATCTTCGGCATCTGCCTTTCGCAATGCTGTGCTGTGTGGTGGCGCTGCTCGTCATAGCGCTCGCCCGTCCGCAGAGCAGCAGTACGGGAGAGTCAGTCTCCACCGAGGGCATAGACATCGTTCTTGCGATGGATGTCTCGGGCAGTATGCTTGCACGCGACTTCCAGCCCGACCGCATAACGGCAGCCCGCGAGATGGCCGCCAAGTTCATCGTCGACCGCCCCAGCGACCGAATGGGCCTTGTGATTTTCGCAGGCGAGAGTTTCACGCAAAGCCCTCTTACGACCGACAAGCCTGCACTGCTGAATCTTCTGGGACAGGTGCGGAGCGGTGTGATTGAAGACGGCACTGCAATAGGCAACGGTCTTGCCACGGCCATAAACCGACTCAAAGAGAGCGACGCCGAAAGCAAGGTCATAATTCTCATGACGGACGGTGTGAACAACAGCGGCCAGATGGCGCCTCTCACGGCGGCCCAAATCGCCAGCAACATGGGCATAAAGGTCTACACCATAGGCGTCGGCACGCAAGGCAATGCGCCGTATCCGGCCGTCGACATGTGGGGCAACGTACAGTACGTGAACATGAAGGTCGAAATAGACGAACAGACGCTCACCGACATCGCCGCCATGACCGGAGGCGAGTATTTCCGCGCCACGGACAAAAAGACTCTCGGAGAAATATACGACAAGATAAACTCGCTGGAACGCTCGCGCATCGACACCACCGAATACACGGTCTACGAGGAACTTTTCGGGAAATATGTCCTCTGGGCCCTGCTCCTGTCGGTTGCGGCGATGCTTCTGCGCGGCTTGTATTTGAAACGCATACCTTAAAAAAAGAAAGACCACACATACGATGTTCAGATTCGCTTCACCAGATTACCTGTATCTTCTGCTTCTCATTCCGGCATTCGTCGCGCTCTTCGCATATGTCCGGTGGGACAAGCGCAGACGTCTGGCCCGTTTCGGAAACCCCGGAACGCTTGCCGCACTGATGCCGCAGAACTCCCCGGCCCGCATCATTGTCAAGCAGGTCCTGTTCCTGCTCTCGCTCTCGTGCATGATACTCGCTCTGGCGCGTCCGCAAATCGGCAGCCGGCTGAAAGAGGTCAGGCGCGAAGGCATCGAGATAATGCTGGCGGTAGACGTCTCCAACTCGATGCTGGCGCAGGATTTCGAGCCTACACGACTCGAACGTACCAAATATGCCATAGACCGACTGCTGGAAGGACTGAAACAGGACAAGGTGGGACTTGTGGTATTTGCAGGCGACGCATACGTGCAGCTGCCCATAACATCGGATTACCGGACGGCCCGCAACTTCACAAGACAGATATCCACCGACATGATTAGCCGGCAGGGCACGGCCATCGGCGCAGCCATAGATATGGCGGCTTCGTCGTTCTCCTCGCAAAGCGAAGGCAGCCGTGTGATAATCCTCATCACCGACGGCGAGAATCATGAAGACGACGCGCTGGATGCCGCACGCAGGGCCGAACAGAAAGGAATAAAGATTTACACTATCGGCATAGGAACTCCGCAGGGCGCACCGATAAAGCTGGGGGACGATTTCATAAAGGACGAGAACGGCGACATGGTGGTCTCCAAACTCGACGAGAAGACTCTCCGGCAGATTGCCCTGCTCACCGACGGCGCGTACATACGTTCGACAAAACAGAGCCTCGGCCTGTCCGAGATAATCGACCAGGTGAACAAAACGGAGAAAAGCGAATTTTCGGCGACCATGTTCGAGGAGTTCGACGAGCAATACGGATATTTCGTCGGGGCCGCCCTCGTGCTGCTGCTTCTCGGCTGGATGATTCTGCCGCGCAAGAACCGTTTCCTGAGCCGGTTCGGTCTGCTCCGCGACAGGTAAATCCACCCGGCTCAACACGCAATATTACGACACTATCTTGCACTAAATCATATTAGCCTTATACTGTCCGCTAGGACATTGCGTTCAGTTTTCAGCCCTATGATTGCCGGTCGTTGCAATACAGGTAATTACGTATATTTTTCAGGTAACGGCAACTGCCCTCGGAACCATTTTCGATGATTTTTACAGGCCTTGAAAAAAACATGCAGGCCGCAACCTTATGAAGTTGCGGCCTGCATTCATCATCCACATGCAAGCGCTGCTGCGAGGTCGATATATTATCAAGATAACTATATACAATTTTACAGTTATGCGCTTTCACAAAGTGCAGGGGCCGGAACCTGGTCCCGCGAAGGCCCGCTCATTTCATTCGCGCTGTACTTTCGCAGACTCCTTTCCCGCATATACGCGCTATCTGCACATTAAAAGATTGCCAAACAGTCTCCGTTACTTATTATGACCACGTTGTTAAATATACCGTACTGTAAAGTTGTATATAGATATCTATTATAATACCGCTATTCTATTCCGCGCACATGCTTCTCCCACTGCCATGCGGATTGCAGAGTCTGAGCCACAGTGCGTTCGGCTTTCCAGCCGAGTACCTCCTGCGCCTTGGCGGTATCGGCCCACACGGCCTCGACGTCGCCTTCCCTGCGTCCGGTGATTTTACAGTTAAGTTTCAAACCGTTAACCTGCTCGAAAGTGCGCACCAGTTCCAGCACTGAGACGGGACGTCCCGTACCTATGTTGAAAACTTCGTAACGCTCCTCGCTCTTGCCGCTAAGCATACGTCCGACAGCCGCCACATGTGCCTTGGCCAGGTCCACGATATCTATATAGTCTCGCAGACACGTTCCGTCCGGCGTATCGTAGTCGTCGCCGAAAATGCTCAGGCACTCTCTGACTCCCGCTGCGGTCTGCGTGATGAAAGGAACGAGATTGTTAGGCACACCGCGCGGCAGTTCGCCTATGAGGGCCGAAGGGTGCGCGCCTATCGGATTGAAATATCTCAGAGCCGTTCCGCGCATGTCGCCATAAGCCTTTATGGTATCCGACAGTATATCTTCGCACATCTGTTTCGTGGCTCCATACGGCGAGGTTGCCGGTTTGCGCGGCGTGAATTCCGTTGCGGGAAGGGTGTCGGGCTGTCCGTACACCGTTGCCGAAGACGAGAACACGACATTCTTCACTCCATGTCTGCGCATGGATTCAAGAAGCGTAATGAATGACGCCAGATTGTTGCGATAGTATTCGAGCGGCTTGGCGACCGATTCGCCGACAGCCTTGAATGCCGCAAAATGAATCACCGCATCTATCCTGTATTTGGACAGCAGGGCATCCATTGCCGCAGCATCCAAACAATCCACCTTTTCGAAAGGTATGTCCGCGCCCGTAATTTTGCGGACACCTTCCACCGCCGACATCTCCGAGTTGGACAAATCGTCGGCAATCACCACCTCGTAGCCTGCCTGAATAAGCTCTACCGTAGTGTGCGAGCCGATATATCCGGCTCCTCCCGTTACAAGTACCTGTGCCATATGTTTCAATATTTATAATTTATCCATTTTATAACTTCACCTATCGTCGGTTTTTTGCCGTACATGAAAATTCCGACTCTGTAAATCTTGCCCGCCAGATATACCGTCACCACGAAAGTGCCGTACAGCAACACCAGCGATAGCGCCATCTCCCACAGCGGCACCCCGTAAGGTATACGCGCCGCCATCACGACAGGCGACGTAAACGGAATCATGCTGAACCAGAAAGCGAGCGCACCGTCAGGGTCCGACATGGCGTTTACCATAACCACAAGCCCCAGCAGTATGGGAACCGTAATCGGCGTTTGCAGCTGCTGTGAGTCCTGCACATTGTCCACAGCGCTTCCTACGGCTGCGAACATGGCGGCGTAAAGCAGATACCCGCCTATGAAAAACAGCAGGAATCCGCCGACCATCCCGGTCGCCTGCCACGGATTAAGCATCTGCGCAAGGGCCGCACCCGGGTCCATATCTCCAACCGGGCCTATGCCGCCGTCCGGCATGCCCACCGACTGCACGAGTTGCTGGGCCGGCATAAGATGCAGCACCGCACCACCCGCAACACACATGAATGCAATCCATATCGCGAACTGAGTCAGTGCGACGGCGGCGATTCCCAGTATCTTGCCCATCATGAGCTGAAACGGGCTCACCGAACACACCATCACTTCAAGCACCTTGTTGCTCTTCTCCTCGACGATTCCGTTAAGCACCTGTGCGCCGTAAAGCATGACGAACATGTACATGACCAGCCCGAAAACGTATGCCAGGACCATCGACAGCGTACTCGAAGACAGACGGCTCCCGCCGCTGCTGTCTATGTTGTAGGCATGCAGCGAAACGGGCGTCTCCACCTGCCGGAGTATCTGCGGAAGGTTCTCTATGTCGTATGTACGCAGCTTTTCGGTCTCGATGATGCTTTTTATTTGCCCCGCTATGTCATTCTCGATTTCGAGCGTTGCGGACGAGAATGTGAACAATTCTATGTCCGACGGTCTCTCCATCACATCGTTCCCTATCACAAGTATTCCCCAGATGTCAGCCTCGCCGCTGCGCTTCTCCTCGCGCAGCTGCTCGTAGTCGCTGTCCGAGACATAAAAGCTAAGCGAAGATGTCGATTTCAGTTCATTACCTATGACTCCGCTCTTGTCTATCACGGCGATACGCTTAACGTCGCCGCTTCTGAGATTGGCAACGTATCCGGTGACCGCCATAAGGCCGACCATAAGCAGGGGCGTGAGTATGGTCGTGAATATGAAACTCTTCTTGCGCACCCGCTGGCTGAACTCCCGGCCTATAATAAGTCCTATCCTGCCGCTCATGACTCCGAAGTATTTGATGCGCCGACGGCGCCGATGAATATGTCGTTCATGCTCGGAACGTTTTCATTCAGGGAGCGTATCCTCACCGCGGAGTTAAGACGCGATACGGCAGTCTGCAAGCCGTTTTCATCCGGCAGCGAAAAACGGATACGGTCTTCCGTCAGCTCCAATACCCGGCACACCCCATCCAGAGAGGCGGCTGCCACAGCAGAGTCGCCCGAAAAGCACACGGTGTAGGTATCTGTCCCGAAACTGCGCCTCACCTCGTCTATCGGACCGCTGAGTATGTTGCGCGAGCGGTTAATCAGCGTTATATGGTCGCACATCTCCTCTACGGATGCCATGTTGTGCGTGGAGAATATAATCGTCGCACCCTCGTCGCGCAGCCTGAGCATCTGCTCTTTGAGCATCTCCGCATTTATGGGGTCGAAACCGGAAAACGGCTCGTCGAAAATCAGCAGCCGCGGACGGTGCAGAACCGTAACGATGAACTGCACCTTCTGGGCCATGCCCTTGCTCAGTTCCTCGATTCTTTTGTTCCACCAGTTCTCTATTCCGAACCTCTCGAACCACTCTTTAAGCCTCAGGGTGGCATCATGCCTGGAAAGGCCTTTGAGCCGTGCGAAATAGAGAGCCTGCTCCCCAACCTTCATCTTCTTGTACAGCCCCCTCTCCTCCGGCAGATATCCGATTCGCGCCACATCTGCGGGCGAAAGAGGATGCGAGTCGAACAGAACGCTTCCGGAATCAGGTGCCGTTATACGGTTTATGATACGTATCAGCGTGGTTTTTCCGGCCCCGTTAGGCCCCAGAAGACCGTACACCGAACCTTCCGGCACACACAGCGACACATTGTCCAGCGCCGTGTGTGTGGAAAAGCACTTCGATACGTTGTTTATTTCAAGCAGACCGGCCATGCGCGTGAATCCTTCTTCCGGTTAGATTCTGCCTGCGATATAGTCGCCCACTTCGGTAGTGGAATGCGACGTCTCTCCGGCAGCGGCCAAATCCTCGGTGACGATGCCGTTTTCAAGAGCGGCATTCACCGCAGAGCGGACAGCGGCGCCCTCCTCGCCCAGACCGATATGTTCGAGCAGCATCGCAGCCGACAGAATCGTAGCCATAGGGTTGGCAATATTCTTGCCGGCGGCCTGCGGATACGAACCGTGAATAGGTTCGAAAAGCGCCACCTTCGAACCGACGCTGGCCGAAGGCAGCATGCCGAGCGAGCCGCCTATCACGCTGGCCTCGTCGGTAAGAATGTCTCCGAACATGTTCTCAGTCACCACGACGTCGAAATGGGTCGGCTGACGGACGATTTGCATGGCGGCATTGTCCACGAACATGTATTCGACCTTGACTTCGGGATACTGCTCGGCGATTTTTCCGGCAGTCTCGCGCCACAGACGCGATGTTTCCAGAACATTGGCCTTGTCCACGACGGTAAGAAGCTTGCGGCGGCCCATAGCCATACGGAACGCCACGTGAAGCACGCGTTCAATCTCCTCACGCGTATATGTGCACGTGTCGAAAGCTCGCTCGCCATCGCAGTCGCGGCCTTGCGGACGGCCGAAATATATACCGCCGGTAAGTTCTCTCACGCAGACAAAGTCCGTGCCCTTAACAACCGACTCTTTGAGCGGGGAGCGGGATACGAGCGTGTCGAACAGAGAGATAGGACGCAGGTTCGCGAACAGGCCGAGCGATTTGCGCATGCGCAGCAGTCCCTGCTCGGGGCGGACCTTGGCCGTGGGGTCGTTATCATATTTCGGGTCGCCGATGGCGCCGAACAGCACAGCGTCCGACCCGGTGCATATCTTGTGCGTGGCTTCCGGATAAGGGTCGCCGGTGGCGTCTATGGCGCACGCGCCGACAAGCGCCTTTTCGAAAACGAAATTATGCGAATATCTCTTCGCAACGGCCTGCAAAACCTTTACGGCCTGCGCCGTGATTTCGGGACCAATGCCGTCTCCAGGCAATAAAGCTATCTTTACATCCATAACTGTGTCACTTATCTGTTTTGTTCGTACTTTTCGATTTGCTCCGCTATGCTGACGAGATAATCCACATCGTCGTAGCCGTTTTCAAGGCAGCGCTTCTTGTACGCGTCAATGTCGAAACGCTCGCTGCGGCCGCTGGAAACTATCGTGAAAGTCTGATTCTGCAAATCGACTGTAAACTGCGCGGCGGGATCGCGCTCTGTCTCGGCGAAGATTTCCGCCAGAAATTCCTCGCTCACCTTCACCGGCAGCAGTCCGTTGTTGAGCGCGTTGTTGCGGAAGATGTCG
>CAYXGF010000051.1:0-13032 GCA_964464465.1 uncultured Alistipes sp.
AGGGTTTCTCGGGCGGCGAGAAGAAGAAGAACGAGATATTCCAGATGGCGATGCTTGAACCTTCGCTGGCCGTTCTGGACGAGACAGACAGCGGACTGGACATCGACGCGCTGAGAATCGTGGCGTCGGGTGTGGCGCGTCTCCGCAGGGAAGACACGGCCACGGTGGTCATAACCCACTATCAGCGTCTGCTGGATTACATAGTCCCCGATTACGTGCACGTGCTCTACAAGGGCCGCATCATATATTCGGGCGACAAAAGCCTGGCTCTCAAACTCGAAGAGCAGGGATACGACTGGTTGATTAACGATTATCAGCAATAGGGGCGTTATGAAACAGTCGGCCGAACATAGACTGTCGGAGATATTTCTGGAACAGTCGGAGCTTATCGGCGAGGGGTTCGACGGCAGCGTCAACTCCTTGCGGAGCGAGTTTCTGTCGTCGATGCTGCTGGGAGGCATTCCCACGGCAAAGAACGAGAGATACAGACATACGCCGCTGGACGGACTCTTCGGCGAGGAGTACGAATGTTATTTCGTGCCTCAGTCTCCGGGTTCCGGGTTCCAGCCTCTGCCGGCGGGCGATTCCCGCGTCATAGTCCTGGAAAACGGGTTTTGCGGGACAGAATGCCGCGCGGAGGAAAACGGTGTCGTCTACGGTTCGCTGCGCGGGGCTTTCGGGCGTTATCCGCAGCTTCTGAATAAATATTACAACAGTATCGCGGACAATGGCGGCGATACCGTAACCGCTCTGGGCAGCGCCTTCATGCAGGACGGGGCATTCATCTATCTGCCTTCCGGTACGTGCGCCGGGTTCGTTATAGACGACCGCTGCGCTTCGCGGGATAGCGCGCAGATGTGTTTCTCGCGTGTGCTGATAGTTGCTGAGGACGGCGCCTCGGCATCCGTGTCGCATGTGCACAGGGGCGGGGGCGAGTCGCGCTTTACCGTTGTCGGCGTGCGCGAGACGATACTCGGCTGCGGTGCGGAGGTGAATCTTACCGATATAAACATGCTCGACGCGGGCTGCTCCGTCGTGATGAACTCATATATGACCCAGATGGAGTCGAGCCGTTCGGATTTCGTGCTGTGCGATTTCGGCTGCGCGCTGTCGCGGTACAATCTGCGCACGGAGCTCAACGGAGAACGTGCCGCCGCCGCTCTAAGCGGTCTTTACATGATTGGCGGAGAGGAGCATGCCGATATTGCCGTGAATCTGCGCCACAATGCGCCGGATTGCCGCAGCGAGCAGACGGTCAGAGGTATCGCCGCTGACCGTGCGGTCGGTGTCTTTTCCGGTCTGGTGTATGTGGCTCCGCATGCCCAGAGGACCGATGCGTCGCAGCTGAACAGGAATATTCTCGCTTCTGAGACGGCGCGCATATATACCGAGCCGCAGCTGGAAATATATGCCGACGATGTCAAGTGCTCGCACGGGGCATCGGTCGGACAGCTCGACCAGGAGGCTGTGTATTACATGCGGCAGCGCGGCATCTCGCTGGCCCAGGCGCGCAGGTTGCAGTTGTCGGGTTTTGTGAACGATATAATTGATAGGTGCCGGAGTACCGAGTTGCGCGAACTGCTGCACGGGCTTTCCGACGCCAAGATTGAAAAATTGTAGTGATGTTCGACGTCGAGAGAATAAGAGCCGATTTTCCGGTTTTGCAGACCTCGGTCTACGGGAAGCCGCTGGTGTATCTGGACAGCGCCGCCACGGCCCAGAAACCGCGTGCCGTGATAGAGTGCGTGAACCGTCTGCACGAGCGGCTCAACGGCAACATACACCGCGGCGTGCATTACATGGCCGGTGAGTGCACCTCGCTTTACGAGGCGGCGCGGCAGACCGTGTGTGAGAAAATAGGTGCGGCGTCGGCCGGCGAGATAGTATTCACGTCGGGGGCCACTGCCTCCATAAATCTTGTGGCTTACAGCTTCGGCGAGATGGCTGTCGGCCAGGGCGACAACGTGATTGTCAGCGAGATGGAACATCATTCCAATATTGTTCCGTGGCAGCTTCTCTGCCAGCGCAAGGGCGCGCATCTGCGTGTGCTTCCGTTCGACGGCGACGGACGTCTGTGCGTGGAGCGACTCGCATCGCTTATCGACTCGCGTACGAGGATAGTGGCGGTCACGCAATGCTCCAACGTGCTCGGAACATGTCCCGACTTGAAAACAGTGATAGATACGGCTCACGGCTGCGGAGTGCCGGTGCTGGTGGACGGATGCCAAGGTGTGGTGCACATGCCGGCGGATGTGGCGGCTCTGGGATGCGACTTCTACGCTTTCTCGGGACACAAGCTCTACGGTCCTACCGGAGTGGGCGTTCTGTACGGACGCAGCGAGTGGCTCGAAAAAATGCCCCCGTTCATGGGAGGCGGAGATATGGTGGACAGGGTGTCGTTCGAAGGTACCACATTTGCTCCCGCGCCCCTGAAATTCGAGGCCGGGACATCCAATTACATAGGAGCCATAGGCATGGCCGAGGCTATACGCTATTTGGACGGTATGGATATGCCGGCTGCGGTGCGGCACGAGGATTCTCTGAGAGAACATGCCGAGCAGCTGCTCGGGGAGATAGACGGCCTTTCGGTTTTCGGAAATACGGCGGGCAAGGCTCCGATAGTGTCGTTCGGCGTGGAAGGAGTGCACAACTACGACATAGGCATGATTCTGGACAAGCTGGGCATCGCCGTCCGCACGGGAATGCACTGCGCCGAACCCGTGATGCGTCATTACGGAGTGAGCGGCATGTGCCGCGCCTCGTTCGCGTTCTACAATACGCACTCCGAGGTTGAGGCTCTGGCAGCAGGTGTGCGCCGGGCCGTCGGAATGTTGCGATAGGGGAGGGCTTAATCCCTGATGTTGAATTGAATAAAGAGAAACTTATGCCTTTTTTAGTTTTGGAGGGACTGGACGGAGCCGGCAAATCCACTCAGATAAATATGTTGCGCGATTTTCTGCAATCCCGCGGCACCGAGTGCCGGTATCTGCATTTTCCGCGTTTCGATGCTCCGGTCTACGGAGAGCTTATCGCACGTTTTCTGCGCGGCGAGCTGGGAGACCTCTCTCAGGTGAATCCCTATCTGGTCGCGTTGCTGTATGCCGGCGACAGGGCCGACGCAGCCCGGATGATACGTGAGTGGCTGTCGTGCGGCTGGGTGATTGCGGACCGTTACGTCTATTCTAACATAGGCTACCAGTGTGCGAAAATGGACGGCATGGAGGACAGGGAGACGCTCCGGCAATGGATTCTCGATTTGGAGTTCGGCCATTACGGCATTCCGCGGCCCGATGTGTCGCTGTTCCTGGATGTACCGTTTTCGTTTACCGCAAGCAGGCTCTCTGCTCAGAGGAGCGGCTCGGACAGGGATTATCTCAAAGGCTCGGCCGACATACACGAGTCATCGCTCGACTTGCAGCGGCGTGTCAGGGAGGTGTATCTCGATGCGGCGGCCAAGGACGACTCCTTGCGGGTCGTGGATTGCAGCGACAGCGACGGCGGGATGGCACCGGCCGAAAAGATATTCGAGCGCATATTGTGCGGGATAGCCGATATTTTGTAATTTTGCACCCTGCAACCTCAGCTGGATTATGACTGAAACCACACAACACAGAATTGCCGACGCGTGCCGTATCGTTCTGGCGCTGACATTCATCTTTTCAGGATTTACGAAGACCGTGGACCCGTGGGGCACGGCGATAAAGATAACCGAGTATCTGAACAGTTTCGGTTTCGAGACCCTCAACCAGTACCGGTTCGGATTCTCCATATGGCTTTGCGGGGCGGAGCTGATGATGGGCTGCATGCTGCTGTTCAAGGTCCGCACGCCGCTCATATCTGTTTTCTCTCTTGTGACGATGAGCCTTTTCACCGTTCTGACGTTTTATATGGCGGGGTGGGGGACTGTGGAGGACTGCGGATGCTTCGGCGACGCTGTCCATCTCACGGCCTGGCAGACGTTCTACAAGAATCTGGTGCTGTGGCCTTTAGCATTTTTCGTGTGGTGGGACGCCCGCAGCGGAAAGATATGGCCCATATCGCGCCGCGAATACGTCACTACGCTGCTTATAATGAGCTTCGCTTTCGGCCTGGGCGCCTATTGCTACCGTCATCTGCCGCTGATAGATTTCCTTCCCTACAAGAAGGGCGTTAACCTGTACCAGGCCATGCAGCAGAGCGATGGCGGAGGCGATGTCACGCTGGTCTGCCGCAACCGCGAGGACGGCACACTGCATAATTTCGGAGTCGAGGATACCGAGTGGTACGACACGCTGCGCTGGGAGTATGTCGACAGAATAGAGACGGATGTGCGGCCTGGCGATGTGTCGCTTCGGGAGTTTGCCATATTCGGCCCTTCGGGAGACGTTACGGAGAGTATAATCACTGCTCCGGGCCGTGTGTACATGATAAGCGCCGTGAGGCTCGAAGGCGTTAAGCCGTGGTGCGAGGAGCGTCTGGGAGGACTTGTGAGACGTGCTCATGCGGCCGGCCAGACGGTGGTGTGTCTCACCGCGTCGCCTGTCGCCGAGGGAGAGGATTCGGTGAGTTTTGCGGGCAGCGGGCCGGTACCGGTATATAATGTGGACGCCACCACGCTTATCACCATGCTCAGGGCCAAGGCCGGAGTGGTGGTGTTGCAGGACGGCGTCATAGAGGATAAGTTCAATTGCCGTGACATAAGGAGGTAGGGCAGGCCTCCGGCAAGAGGATTCTGGCATAGAATTGGCTTGATTACCATGGTAATCAAGCCATATTTTTATGCGAACTGACACTGTGGTCTGTATGTGTGCGCTGCTGCTCGCCGCATGCGGACAGAAATCCGGCGCACCGGCCCGTCCGAGGCCGGTGAAAGTTTATACCGCCCATGCGGTGGATATGATAAGCAAGGACTTCGCCGCGCTTGCCGTGGCCGACGACGCCACGAATCTCGCTTTCAAGGTCTCCGGGCAGGTCATCGCGTTCGATGTGTCGGAGGGGCGGAGCGTGACCAAGGGTGATGTGGTGGCGCAGATTAATCCGCGCGACTACCAGCTGCAATACGATGCCCAGCGTTCGGCATATCTTACGGCCAAGACACAGTTCGAGCGCATGGAGCGTCTGCTTGCACGTCAGGCCGTGTCCCGCAGCGAGTACGAGGTGGCGCAGACGGCCTTTGTCAATGCGCGTTCGGCCTATGAGAATTCGGCCGGTATTCTCGCCGACACCAAACTTCGGACTCCGCTGTCCGGAATAGTGGAGAAGAAGTACGTGGATACATATCAGCGCGTTCAGGCGGGAGAGCCTGTCGTCAGAATCGTGAATCCCGTCTCGCGCACCGTTAAGTTTACCATGCCGGAGAGCGGCGTGTATCTTCTGTCGCTTCCCGGGGCACGGTTCTCGGTGGAGTTCGACAATTACAAATCCGTGTTCTTCAATGCCGTTTTGAAGGATTACGTTCCCACGTCGTCCGACGGAACGGGAGTGCCCGTGAGCTTGAAACTGGATGACAGGCGGCTCGACGCCCCTACCAAATACATAATTTCCCCCGGAATGACATGTATCGTGTCGATGCGGGTACTCAATCCGGAGTTGGAGGGCATGGTGGCCGTGCCTCTGACTGCGGTTTTCGCTCCCGACGGAACGGACAGACAGTATGTCTGGACAGTGGATTCGCTGGACCGCGTGAGGCTCGCACAGGTGAGTCTTGGCGAGCTCTACGGCAAGGACATGGTGCTGGTCCGCGGCGGTGTGAGGGCCGGTCAGGACGTCGTCAGCGCTGGGGTGTACAGGCTCTCTGACGGCGAAAAGGTAGAAATACTGAAATAGGGGAGGCGGACTATCATGAACATTACCGAATACTCGCTCAGCCACGGACGCGTGGTGGCTTTCTTTATGGCCGTGATGATTGTCGGCGGAGCGGTCTCGTTCTTCACTCTGGGCAAGAAGGAGGATGCGCCGTTCGTCATAAAGAGCGCCGTTGTGACGGTGAAATATCCGGGTGCGGCGCCCGTTCAGGTCGAGCAGACCGTTACCGAACCGCTCGAACGCGAGATACAGTCCATGGGGCATGTGTCCAAGATTCTTTCCGAGTCGCATTACGGTTTTGCCAAAATCACCGTCGAGCTGGACCCTTCGCTTCCGGCAGGCCGCATACCGCAGATGTGGGACGAGCTGCGGCGCAAGATACTCAATATCCGTCCGCGGCTTCCGGCATCTGTTACGGGTGTGGATATAGCCGACGATTTCGGCGACGTGTTCGGCATCTATTACGGACTTTCGGCCGGTCCGGGCTTCTCCTACGAGGAGCTGCGGGAGCAGGCCCAGCTTATCAAACGCGAGATAGTCACCGAGCCGGGAGTGCAGAAGGTGACGCTTTTCGGCGAGCAGACTCCTGTTGTGAATGTCCGTGTGAGCCGCAGCAAGCTCGCCGGATTCTCGATGCGTCCGGATGATATAATCGAGGTTATGAACGGGCAGAACGCCATTGTCGATGCGGGCGAGAAACTTGCCGGACAGATGCAGATAAGGGTCAGCGAGAACAGCACCTACGAATCGGTCGAGGATATAAGGAATCAGCTGCTCACCGCACCCGGAGGCCGTCAGGTGCGTCTGTCGGACATCGCCGAGGTCGAGGTGGGGTATGCCGAGCCGCCCTCGACTCTCATGCGTGTGAACGGACGCAAGGCCATTGGAATAGGAATCTCCACCGAGGCGGGGAGCGACGTGACGAAGACCGGCGGCCGGATTGCGCGCCGCCTGGCGGAGATTACCTCGCGGATGCCTGTCGGCATGGAGCTTACGGAGCTGTATCCGGAGGACCGTATCGCCAGAGAGGCGAACAACATGTTCGTGCTCAATCTCATAGAGTCCGTAGCGATAGTCGTGGCCGTCATAATGTTCGCCATGGGAGCCAGGTCCGGAGTGGTCATAGGCCTGTCGCTGCTGCTCTCCATAGGAGGCACTCTGCTTCTGATGCAGGTTCTGGGGGAGGGGCTGAACCGCACCTCGCTGGCAGGATTCATCATAGCGATGGGCATGCTTGTGGATAATGCGATAGTGGTGACTGACAACGCGCGGCAGCAGATGATTGCGGGCGTGGACCGGCGGAGTGCCGTAAGCTACGGCGCGCACTCGGTGATGTGGGAGCTGTTCGGCGCAACGCTGATAGGCATGTTTTCTTTCCTGCCGCTCTATCTGGCGCCTTCGTCCGTCGCCGAAATCGTCAAACCGCTGTTCGTCGTTCTCTCCGTCTCGCTGCTGCTCAGTTGGGTTCTCTCGCTTACGCAGGTGCCGCTTATGGGAGCACGCATGCTTACGGTGCCGTCGCGCCGCAAGGGATACGACACTCCGTTTTTCAGGTTCTTCGACAGGGCGCTGCGCTTCTCGGTGCGGCACAAATGGGCCGTTTTAATCGGGTCGTACGTTCTGCTGTCCGTCTCTCTGTACGTCATGCGGGTCATGCCGCAGAACTTCTTTCCGAATCTCGACAAACCGTATTTCAGGGCCGACTGCACTCTTCCGGACGGATACAATATCGAGGACATGTCGTCGTGCGTCCGGGAGATGGAGGAGTGGCTTATGGCACGGCCGGAGGTAAAGAACGTCTCTTCGACGCTGGGGGCTTCGCCTCTGCGCTATTATCTTGCGAGCGGAGCCAGAGGCCCGGCGCCTAATTATGCGAATATTCTGGTCGAGGTGTATGACAAGAGGTATTCCGCCGGTGTCGAGAGCGATTTCGACGGGTATGTGCGCGCGAATTTTCCGGACGTGTGGATTTCGTCGTCTCTGTTCAAACTCTCTCCGGTGCCGGATGCTACCATTGAGTTCGGATTCATCGGCGGGAACATCGACACTCTGACAGCGCTTACGTCCCGGGCGCTGGAAATTCTCAGAGCCGACGCCCGGACCTGCAACGTGCGCAGCAGCTGGGGCAACCGCATCCCGGTGTGGACGCCGCGGTATTCGCAGGTGAAGGGTCCGCGGCTCGGAATCTCGCGCAGCGCCATGACGCGGTACATGACCCTCGCCACGTCCGGATACCCGCTCGGGGAGCTGAGCCGCGGCGATATGTTCCTGCCGATTCTTCTTAAAGACGGGAATATGCAGGGCTACAATCTCAGCAACATGCGCTCGCTGCCCATGTTCTCGTCCGGCGGGCGGGTGTATCCGTTGGAGCAGGTGGTGGAGAGATTCGACCTTAACTACGAACTGCCGGTCATAAAGCGTTACAACCGCAACCGTGTGATGCGTGCGCAGTGCGATCCGCTGCGGGGGCAGAATTCCGTCCGTCTGTTCGGGGATTTGTATGAGCGTATATCTTCGGAGATAACGCTCCCGCCGGGTTATGAGTTGAAGGTGTTCGGCGAGCAGGAGAGCCGGCAGGAGTCTTCCCGCTCTCTTGCCGCGGGACTGCCGCTGACGTTTTTGGGGATATTCACCGTCCTGCTGCTGTTGCTGGGCGATTACCGCCGTCCGGTCGTAATCATGCTCATGGTGCCGCTTATATTCGTCGGCGTGGTGGCCGGGCTGGCCGTCACGGGCAAGATGTTCGATTTCTTCTCCCTGCTCGGGCTGCTGGGACTGGTAGGCATGAATATGAAGAATGCCGTGGTGCTCGTCTCGCGCATAGACGAGACCGTACGTGTGCAACAGCCGTACGAAGCATTGATTTCCGCCGCCCGGTCCCGTGTGATTCCGGTCGCGGTGGCCTCGGGCACCACGGTGCTCGGTCTTGTACCGCTGCTGTTCGATGCGATGTTCGGTTCGATGGCCGCTACGATTATGGGCGGCCTTATAGTGGCCACCGTGCTTACTGTGCTGGTGCTCCCGGCATGTTATGCGATATTTTTCAGAATCGGACCCGCTAAACGACAATGACATGTTATGCGTAGGATACTATTGGTTTTAGTTTCGGTCTGCGGTGCAGCGTGCGGCGTGCGGTCGCAGACCCCTGTCTCCGTCGCCGAATACAGGGAGGCGGTGTTGCGTCACAGTTATGAAGTCCGGACAGCGGAACTCGGAGCCGAGGCGTCCGGGGCCGATGTGAGGCGTCTGCGGGCGCGGATGTTTCCGCAGCTGGGTGCCGAGGCGGGTTTTCAGGTCGATTTCCGGCGGGCGCACTCGGGCGGTCATGCCGTGGAGCCGTACTCGTTTACGGTTCAGCCTTCCGTCTCGCAGGTCATATATGCCGGCGGCAGCGCGAGAAACACGTGGGCCAGAGCCGCAACAGAGCACGAGGTATCGCAGGAGAATCTCTCAGCCGTGTCGTTGCAGACGGTCTACGGAGCGGAGTACTGTTACTGGAAACTGGCTTCGGACGAGGCGCTGCTGCAAGCCGCCGCGAGCTATGTGGAGATAGTGGCTTCGCTTCTCGAAGTGGTGGCTTCGCGGTTCGAGGACGGGTATATCAGCAAAAGCGACGTGCTGATGGTTCAGGCCCGCAAGAACGAGGCCGAGTATTCGCTGCATACGCAGCGGAGGGCGTATCTTTCGTCGCTGCACGATTTCAACACCCGTATGGGCCGCAGTCCGCAGACGGAGGCGGTTCTTGCCGACAGCATAATGGCATGGATGAGTCTGCCCGGCAGGGTTCCGGTGGATGAGATACTGTCGCGGCGGCCCGACTATCTTGCCGCCCGGGGCAGGGTGCGGATGTCGGAGTATGATGTGAAGCTGTCGCGTGCGGAGTTCGACCCGCGTGTCTCGGCCGGAGTGACGGGTGTGTGGAACACTCTTTCTCCGAATCTCGACGGGACAACGCGTGTGGACGGCTTCGCATTCGTGCGTCTGAGCGTCCCGATTTTCGGATGGGGGCAGCGGCGCAACAGCGTCAGGGCGGCCGAGGCGCTGTCAGAGGCCGCACGCATGGAGATGCTGCATCTGCGTGATGAGATAGCGCGGCAGGAGAGCGACGCGTGGAGCGCGATAGAGCAGAGCGCACAGCAGCTGCGGGAGTCATACGACGGTCTGAGCATCGCCGCCGAGAACCTCTCGCTAAGTACGTTCGCCTATAATGAAGGTCAGCTCACGGTGCTGGATGTGCTGTCGGCCCAGCTGTCGTGGATACAGATATATACCAATACCATTTCTGCGGCGGCATCACTGCGGATGGCGATTGCGGATTACCGCAGCATTACGGCCGACACTTCGGTCCGGTAGCGGAACATATTCGTTGAATTTCTTTCTTTTCTCGCCTCGGCATAGTCCGAACAAGTTCGGCTCTGCGCTCGGCTTAACGAAAAGGTTCCGCACAATTTTTCGGACAGAGGTGCGTTCCGATATTGCTGTTGCACCGGTACGGAAAGATACTCGCGCCCGGCAAGACTCGAATGAGTTTGGTCTTTTGCGCCCGGCTTAATCGTATCCCTGGCCTGCGGCCGAAGATACTCGCGCTCGGCAAAACTCAAACGAGTTTGTTTTTTTGCGCTCGGCCTAATCGTATCTTTGGCCTGCGGCCGAAGATACTCGCGCTCGGCAAAACTCGAACGAGTTTGTTTTTTTTGCGCCTGGCTTAATCGTATCTTTGGCCTGCGGCCGAAGATACTCGCGCTCGGCAAAACTCAAACAAGTTTGTTTGGTTTTGCACTCACTTAATCGTATCTTTGCAATGGCGTTTACTTATCGAACGTTTGGTTTATGAACATAATTCTGATAATACTGTTCTGCGTAGTCCTCTTTTTCTATTTTGTAGTTTGGAGCCTGAGGTCAATGTTGCGTTCGCTGTTTTTCCCCGGCAAGACACAGTGGGTCAAGGGTACGCGCACCCGTGAGGGTGGTGCCGGAAAGCCTGCGGAGGGCGAAGTGACTATCCGGCAGACCTCTGCGCCGCAGCCCAAGCGCGTGCGCAAGGATGTGGGCGACTATGTGGACTACAAGGAGGTCAAACCCGAATAGACAGAGAGATGAAATTCCTGAAAACGCTCGGCCAGTGGTGCCTGCTGATGAAAAACGTATTTTCCAGACCGGAAAAGGCGAGCATATATATGCGCCGCATACTTTTCGAGATGGAGGCGCTCGGTCTCAACTCCATAGTCATCACCATCATCATCTCCGTATTCATGGGCGCGGTCATCGCCTTGCAGATGTCCATAAATCTCGAATCGCCGTTCATTCCCAAGTCGATGATAGGCTATGCCACGCGCGAGACGATGATTCTGGAATTCAGCTCTACCGTCGTGGCGCTCATTCTGGCCGGCAAGGTGGGGTCCAACATAGCCTCCGAGATAGGCACCATGCGCATCACCGAGCAGATAGACGCTCTGGAAATAATGGGAGTCAACTCGGCCAGCTACCTCATACTTCCCAAGATAGTGGCCACCGCGGTGTTCTTCCCGATGCTTACCGTCCTGAGCATATTCATAGGCTGCGTGGGCGGATACGTGGTGGCGGATGTGACGGGCATCATGCTTACGGAGGATTACATTCAGGGTCTTCTGATGGACTTCCGGGTATATTCGATAATTTACACGCTTATCAAATCGGTGTTCTTCGCCTTCATCGTCACGTCGGTGTCGGCGTTCTACGGCTACAATGCCCGCGACAACTCTCTTGAAGTCGGGCGCGCCAGCACGCAGGCCGTTGTCGCCAGCAGTATGATAATCCTTTTGTTCGACCTGATACTCACCCAGTTGCTTCTCATATGATTAGGGCTCAGCATATTGTTAAAAGTTTCGATTCGCGCACCGTTCTGGACGACATCTCGGTGACTTTCGAGCGCGGCAAGACCAACCTTATCATCGGTCGCAGCGGTTCCGGAAAGACCGTGCTGCTCAAATGTCTGGTTGGGCTGCACGACATAGATTCGGGAAGCATATGGTATGACGATACGTGCTTCTCGGGGCTCGGTTTCCGCGAGCGGAAGAAGATACGCCGCAATGTCGGCATGATTTTTCAGGGAGGGGCGTTGCTCGACTCGTCGACCGTCGAGGAGAACGTGCGTCTGCCTCTGGATTTGTTCACCGACGACAGCGAGGCCGAAAAGAGACGCCGTGTGGATTTCTGCCTGGAAAGGGTGAACCTCTCCGGTGTGCACGGACTCTATCCGTCGGAGCTGAGCGGCGGAATGATTAAGCGCGTGGCCATAGCGCGTGCCATAGTGCTGAATCCGAAGTTCCTGTTCTGCGACGAACCCAACTCGGGCCTGGACCCGATGACTTCGGTCGTGATAGACAACCTCATAAAGGAGATAACCGAGGAGTACGGAATCACCACCATAATAAACACGCACGACATGAACTCCGTGATGGAGATAGGCGAGAAGATAGTGTTCATACACGAGGGGCGCAAGTGGTGGGAAGGCTCCAAAAACGATATTTTGGGCAGTACCAACCGCGAACTGAACGATTTTGTGTTCGCTTCGGCGATGGCCAAACGCGCAAAAGCCAATGCCGCAGGAAAATAGAGGCACGCGATATATTAAAAATATTTAAGAAAGATTTGTTTTATATCGGAAAGATGCCTATTTTTGCGGTGCTGTATAAGTGGAATAACATTTGAACTTTTTAAATAAGAAAAGATTATGTCAAAGATTAAGATTGGTATCAACGGTTTCGGACGTATCGGCCGTTTGGTATTCCGTGCTGCATGCACCAATGAGGACATCGAAGTTGTAGGTATAAACGACCTGGTACCGGTCGATTATATGGCTTACATGCTCAAATACGACACCATGCACGGCAAATTCAACGGCACTGTCGATTACAGCGTCGAGAACAGCCAGCTCATCGTCAACGGCAAGGCTATCCGCGTGACCGCAGAGAAGGACCCCGCAAACCTGAAATGGAACGAGGTTGGTGCTGAATACGTTGTTGAGTCGACCGGTCTGTTCCTCACAAAGGAGAAGGCTCAGGCTCACATCACTGCCGGTGCCAAATACGTGGTTATGTCGGCTCCTTCGAAAGACGACACCCCGATGTTCGTATGCGGCGTCAACACCGATACCTACGCCGGTCAGACCATCGTTTCGAACGCATCCTGCACCACCAACTGCTTGGCTCCTATCGCCAAGGTGCTCAACGACAAGTTCGGCATCACCGACGGTCTCATGACCACCGT
>CAYXGF010000052.1:0-11389 GCA_964464465.1 uncultured Alistipes sp.
ACCGATGCTTCGATTCGTTCCAGCGCACAGGGGCTGTTCATGATAATGACCAACGGTATCGGCGCTACCGTCGGAACGCTTGGCGCGCAGGCTGTCGTGAATCATTTCGTATATTCCCAGACTCAGGTGGCTGCCCAGACGGCCGGTTGGAGCACATCGTGGCTTATTTTCGCTGCGTATGCGCTCGTTGTTGCCGTTACTTTCGCCATCGTGTTCAAATACAGGCACGTTCCGCAGGATTGATGCGCCGGCGGCCTCTGTCGGATTCCATTGTAGAAATGTGGATGTGTCTAAATGAGTCGGATTGAAGGGCGTTGAGGATGAAGGTGGAACATCCTAAGGCATCTGACTGAGACCGGATTCCGATAGCAATGTCGCAGATGCCTCGTTATGACAGACCGACACTATCCGTTGCGTGCTATCTCATCGAAATGGTCCACCGCCCAGGTTATTACCGTGCCTAACACCGGCATGAGGCTATGACCGAGCGGAGTCAGCGAGTACTCCACCCGCGGCGGGATTTCGGCATAGAGAGTACGCTTTATAAAGCCGTCGGCCTCCAAATGTTTTAACGTGTCGGTCAAGACTTTCGGTGATATGTCGGGTATTGCTTTGCTTATGGCGTTGAATCGGGAGGTCTTGTTTTCGGCTATAACACACAGCACAAGCATAGACCATTTGCCTGAAAAGCGGGAAATTATATTGCGAATGGGACACGTTTCTATGCGAGTGTATTTTTCTAAATTTTCTTTTAGCGGTAATGCATTCATTCTTAGTATTGCTTACTTTGGTGTAAGTATCTTTATTCTTGGTAACTTGTTGTAAGAGTGAAATATATAATTTAACTTCGCACTATCTAAATGAAAGCGGCTTCCCGCTGCGAAGTTAGTGGTAAATATTAATACTCCAAAATTATGAACGAAGTAAAAATTATCAATCAGGGAGAAAAGTTCTCTCATGCATCCGTAGGTTCTATTAACGGATTTGAAGGCAAACAATTTGTAAAGGATGCCACCGGCGCCACCTCCTGCGAAATATCATTCGGCACACTCCCCACGGGTGCGGAAGTGCCCTTCTTCCACAGTCATTTTGCCAACGAAGAGAACTACATCATTCTCTCCGGTGCTGGCAGATTTCAGGTTGACGGCGACGTGTTTGACATTGCCGAAGGGTCTGTGATTCGCGTTTCGACCCACTGTTCACGCAACCTGAAATGCACTTCAACCGAGCCCATGACTTATATTTGCATCCAGGCCAAGGAAGGTTCGCTTGAAGAATACACAGCCGCGGATGCAGAGGTGACTCAATGTGATAATCTGCTTTAAGCTTTCTCCCGATGACAATTAACAGAGACCTGCTTCAACTCGGTCTCGTTCCGAAACACTAAATTATTGGAGATTTTATATCTGTCGGACGGACCCGACAATTTCGAATGTCTAAGTTCGTCTCGTACATAATGAGTGCACGGAATATTGCGGGAATGCGTCAGAAAAACTTGTATTTTGACACATTCCCGTCTCTTTTTTGTCCAATCCCTGCCGTGAATGAAATGCAAAACTTGTCTGTGGAGCCGGAATTGGAAAGAGCATAGCGCGATGGACCGATGGCACATTCAGACCAACAGCATGATACGAAATATCATTTTGATGATTTACTCGCCGCTCCCGCGTTTATTTATATCATTACCTTTACAATGCACTTTCTGACGGTTCCGTCGCCTATAAGTGGCGCGTGGGCGTCCGTCGGGAAGAACAGTACGAATTGTCCCGGATGCAGTGTGACATATGCAGATGGCTCATCTTCGAAGAATACGATGTCGCGGTCGGTATCGAATGGTGCGCAAGGGCGTTGCATATCCGGACGGCTGGCCCAGCCGTATGTCTCCTCACCATCGAGCGGCAGCTGTATGTCGATGTATCTGTCGTGTGCTTCGGGCCTGGCTTCCTGCCGAGTGCGCATAGGGGAGGATGTTACTGTGATGAATATCTCTTCGCCGCGTATGGAGTGACGCCCTTCGGGAAGCGTGCGGAGGTCGTTGTTAAGTATGTAGGCGAATGCTTCGGAGAGCCTGTCGCTCAGAGACGAGTATCTGCCGCAGGCATGCAGTGAATCTATAATCATTTTGTTTTGTATTTGTCGAACCTGATTCTTGCCACTACCGGGTTGTGGTCCGATACGTCGAAATCGGGCACGTCGTAACTTACCGTCTGCATCGACGGCGAATGCAGTATGTAGTCTATGCGCAGCATGTTGAAAAAACCTCTGAATGTGCTCTGCATTCCGCATCCTGCCTGTTTGAAACTGTCTTTCAGACCATGGCGCATGGTGTGGTAGACGTACGACATCGGAGTGTCGTTGAAGTCGCCGCAGACAATCACTCCGTGTGGCGAGGCGGCTATCTCGGGAGCCAGAGCGTCGGCCTGCCGCGCACGTATGGTGTAGTTGTCTTTTAGTTTGTGGTATATGTTGCCGAGTTTCTCGTTGCGGGTGCTGTCGGTCACGAAATCCATGTTGGTGATGAAGTCGTGGTCGGAGGTGGATATTGCGGTCGTTTGCAGATGTGAGCAGAACACCCGTATCGTGTCGGAGTCTATCTTGATGTCGGCCCACTTGGTGGAGTTCGAGGTGCCGTCGTAATCTATTGTGCCGTTCTTTACGATTGGGTATCGGCTGTAAATGGCCACGCCCCATCCCCGGTCTTTGTGTATCTCATGCTTGTATGCGGTCGTGCTGTACGGCATCCAGTCCAGGAGCTGGTCGAGCCTCTCCTTGGGCTTTTCGGATGTGGACTGGAACTCCTGCATGCAGAGTATGTCGGGTTTTACGGACGATATTATTCCCGCAATGGTGTCCATGCTGGAAAACAGTTTGTTGTTCTCTTTCTGCATGAGCCCCATTACGTTGTATGTCATTACGGTGAACGATGACTTGTCGGCACCGCTGTTCGGGTAACTTCGGCCGAATTCCGGTTTGAAGAAACCGGTGATTCCGAATGTGCCGGTACAGACGATGGTCAGCGGCAGCAACGCTATTTTTTTCCATCTTATTATCCAGTACAGGGCCAGTATGGTCTCGGTTATGTACAGGACCGGAATTATAAGACACAGGACCGGCAGCAGACCAGCCTTTTCTGGGTGAATCCATTGCGCAGTGAATGCCAGCAGCATGGCCGCTGAGACGGAAACGGTGATAATGGCTATTGCGATATCCGGAATCGTAGTTCTGCGGCGGCCTGTTTTTTCGCCGCCGCGTTTCCGGTAACTGTCCGAGTCGTTGTAATAGTATTGGGATGACATCGGCTAATAGAATATCTTACCTGTTCTTTTCCAGTATGTCAGCAGCAGGAATCCCCACAGCATGCCGCCTACGTGAGCGAAGTGAGCTACATTGTCCATGCGTCCCGATATTCCGGCCATGAGTTCGATTACTCCGTATATCACCACGAACCATTTTGCCTTAATCGGAACCGGCGGCAGCATCAGCATTATAATATCGTTCGGGTGCAGCATTCCGAATGCGAGCAGTATGCCGAATATGGCGCCAGACGCTCCCACTGTCGGAACATTGAGCGCTGCGCCTTCCACGTATCCTACGCCCAGTTGAAGCAGTCCCGCGCCTATGCCGCACACCATGTAATATATGAGAAAATTGCGGCTTCCGAGTTCGTATTCGAGCGTGCGTCCGAACATCCAGAGTGCGAACATGTTGAAAAACAGGTGAGAGACCCCGCCGTGCAAAAACATATACGTAACCACCTGATACAGGTGGAAAAATGGGCTTCCCACTCCGAAAAGGGCGAGATATTCGACTATCTTGTCTCCGAACGGCAGCATGTATTGCGCCATCAGGAACAGTATGTTCACAATAATCAGGTTTTGCACTACGGGCGGAGTGCGGAAGTAGTTTGCTATCATCAGTCGTTATTTTAATCTGTTCTTGATTTCC
This sequence comes from uncultured Alistipes sp., assembly GCA_964464465.1. Classification (GTDB taxonomy): domain Bacteria; phylum Bacteroidota; class Bacteroidia; order Bacteroidales; family Rikenellaceae; genus UBA940. Next base: position 3,946 of record CAYXGF010000052.1, read on the forward strand.
TCGAATCCGATATCTGTCATTACGGCTTTGCCGGACGGCGTGTAACGGATGTTGTCGCATCCGGCCAGAGCCGAGAGTATGTCGGCGGCCTGCTCTGCTGTGTATGTTCCCGAGCCGGACGATGCCGCACTGCGGGCCATTATCGAGGCGAGTTTCTCGCGCCGGAGTTCCGACGGCGACAGAATGCTCTCGCGGATTGTGTCGAGCATCTCGTAGATTACATCGTCTATGTTGTCCAGACGTACGTCCGACGGTATTCCGCATATCTCGATTGCGTGGTTGTCCAGAAACTTGATGTCGAATCCCAGCCGTATGAACTCGCCGTGCGTCTCCTGCAAGAGCGAGAAGTCGTCTATCGAGAGTATCATCTTCTCCGGAAACAGCAACTGTTCGGTTACGCTCTGCTGCGAGGTCAGCATTGATATGTATTTTTGGTATGCGACCGATTCAGCGGCACGGCGCAGGTCGACCACCACAAGCGTATTCTCGTAGACTGCCGAGGCGTATCCGCGTCCTATGCTGGCTACGGATGCGAATGCCGGTGCGGTGTTGTCGTCCAGTGCAAGACGGCTCTGCGTCGCGTCCTCCGTCTGCTGGTCGATGAACTCAATGTCTGGTTCGGAACTCTGTTGCGTTATTTCGGACTCAGGACTCTTTTCGGCGGAGAACTCATACTTCTGGACGAAATCCGACACATCCGCCCTCCTGTTATATTTCGGAGCGGCGTAGTCGATGAAGGGGTTGTAATCGGAGCGCCGGACCGTCGAAGGCTCGCGGACTATCGTCTCCTCGCTCCTTACCGGCAGGTCTGCCCTGCATTCGGTGTCGAAATCCATCAGCGGCACAACGCCTGTCTTGGCCAGCGTCTCGCGCACGGCGGCGTTTATAATCTGCCATACGGCTATGTTGTCGCTGAACTTGATTTCGGTCTTTTGCGGATGGACGTTCACGTCTATCGACTCGGGGTCTATGTTCAGATATATGAAGTACGACGGCTGCACGGTTTTGGGAATCAGTTTCTCGTATGCCTGCAAAATGGCCTTGTGGAAATACGAACTCTTGAAATAACGTCCGTTCACGAACAGAAACTGCTCCTTGTTGCGCTGTCGGGCCGAAGCCGGCGAGCCGATGAATCCGCTGACCGACACTATCGAGGTCTGGGCCGAGACGTCGAGTAGTTTGCCGGCGACCGTCTTGCCGATTACACCTATCACACGTTGTTTGAGCGTGCTCTGAGCCAGGTCGTAGACCTGTGCGTCGTTGTTGTAAAGTCTGAATGCCGTCTCCGGATGGCACAGCGCCACCCGCTGGAACTCGGCCGTTATGTGCGCCGCTTCCGTAGTGCTTTTGTCCAGAAACCGTCTGCGCGCAGGGACGTTGTAAAACAGGTTGCGTATCAGGAACTGTGCACCTCCGCTGCATGCGGCAGGCTCCTGGGATAGCATTCTGCCGCCTTCGATGCATATCCGCGTGCCGATTTCCTCATCTTGCAGCCTGGTTTGCAGTTCGACCTGCGCCACAGCGGCAATCGAGGCAAGGGCCTCGCCCCTGAATCCGAAAGTCATGAGCTTGTATATGTCCTCGACTTCGGATATTTTGCTTGTGGCATGGCGGTCGAATGCCATGCGGGCATCCATTGCGGACATGCCGCAGCCGTTGTCGATTATCTGAATCAGCTCTTTGCCTCCGTCCTTGAAATTCACCGTTATGCAGTTGCTTCCGGCATCGACGGCATTTTCCATGAGTTCCTTGACCACCGAGGCCGGCCGGTTCACGACCTCTCCTGCGGCAATCTGATTGGCGACCGAATCGGGCAGTAATTTTATTCTGTCGGCCATAGTCTTCTATCTGAAAAACATCATATAGGCAATCAGCACCAGCAGTGCGAGTATCACTGCCAGACGCAGCATCGAGTTGCGTTTCGCATCGCGGTCCCTGGAAATATGGTGTGAGCGGCGGTCGCGGGCCTGCTCCCTCAGATACATGCCCGGTTTGTATTCCTGCTGCGGCGTGTATGCGTCGGGACCGCACAACTCCTTGCGCCGAAGTTCTCTGCGCTCTTTTTCCGGGTCGTAGTACCTCGGTTTGTAATCGAATGGTTTCGGTTTGCGTTGCGAAAAGAAAATCATGCCTTAGACTGCGTATGTGTTATAACGGTTTATCAAATATACATGTTTCTAACGGAAAAAATTGTGCATCCGGTCGAAAATATTCTGGTTTTTCGTCGATTCGGCCTTCTTGAATGATGATTTCTCCGCCAGCTGCTCCACCAGTTTCTTTTCGTCGGAGCCGAGGTGCGACGGCACGGTGATGTCGATTACCACCAGCTGGTCGCCCTGTCCGTAGCCGTTTATGTCGGGAACACCCTTTCCGCGCAGCCGCAGAACCTTGCCTGCGTGTGTTCCGGGCTCTACCTTTATCTTGGCTTTCGAATCTACCGTCGGCACCTCTATCTCGCCGCCCAGCAGGGCCGTCGGAATAGTGATGTTCATGTTGCATATCAGGTCGTTGCCGTCGCGGACCAGACTCTGATTCTTTTCCTCCTCTATCAGTACGAGCAAATCACCGTTCACTCCGCCGTGACGGGCGGCGTTGCCTTTGCCGCTGACAGACAGCTGCATGCCCTCCGAAACGCCGGCCGGAATCTTTATCTCGATGACCTCCTCCGCCTTGACGGTGCCTTCGCCTTTGCATTTGTCGCATGGTGCGGTTATGATTTTACCCTCGCCGTTGCATTGTCCGCACGGTGCGGTGGTCTGAGTGCGTCCGAAGAATGTGTTTACCACGCGGGTGACGTATCCCGAACCGTTGCAGGTCGGGCATGTCGAATACGACGCCGAGTCCTTGGCTCCCGTTCCGCCGCATTTGTCGCATGTCACCAGCTTGTTTATTTTCAGCTTCTTCGTAGTGCCGTGAACGACCTCTTTGAGCGACAGCTTGACTTTCACACGCAGGTCTGAGCCGCGGTTTACCCTGCGTCCCGAACCTCCTTGCGAGCCGTCGAAGCCTGAAAATCCGCCAAAATGACCTCCGAATATGTCTCCGAAATTGCGGAATATGTCGTCCATGGAGAATCCTCCGTAGGTGCCTGACGCATTTCCGCCCATCGAACTGTTCATTCCTTCGTGTCCGAACTGGTCGTAGCGGGCCCTCTTGTCGGGATTGCTCAATACGTCGTATGCCTCGGCAGCCTCCTTGAATTTGTCTTCCGCCTCCTTGTCTCCTGGGTTTTTGTCCGGGTGGTATTTGATTGCGGCCTTGCGGTATGCCTTCTTGATTTCATCGGCATTGGCGCTGCGGCTCACACCAAGTACTTCGTAGTAATCTCTTTTTGCCATGATATGTTATTCTCCTACAACGACTTTTGCGTATCTTATAACCTTGTCTTTGAGCTTGTATCCCTTCTGTACCACATCCAGAATACATCCTTTCTGTTCCTGCCCGGGAGCCGGAATCTTGGCTACGGCTTCGTGCAGGTCCGTGTCAAGAGGCTGGCCGACTGCCTCTATCTCGCTGACGCCCTTCGAACGAAGGGTATCGCCGAGTTTCTGAGCAATCAGCTCCACGCCTTTCCGTACGGCCTCGGCGTCTGTCGATACTTCCAGCGACGCCAGCGCACGGTCCATGTCGTCCACAACGGTGAGTATGGATTTGATGATGTCCTCGCCTCCCGAGGCAATCAAATCCATTTTCTCTTTGAGCGTCCTCTTGCGGTAGTTGTCGAATTCGGCCGAAAGACGCATGTATTTGTCTTTCCACTCTTCGGCCTGAGATTTGAAATCTTCTGTCTGTGAAGTCTTCTCTGCCGAATTGTCATCGGCAGATGTCATATTGTCGCAGCCGTCGCAGCCGCAGGAAGCCCGCATTTCGTCTCCGGAGCAATCGGTGTCGGATGTAACGTTTTCTTCGTCAATGGGTTGTTCTTTAACTTTGTCTTCCGTCATATCTCTTGAATTTTTGTATCTTAAATATAGAAATCAAATAATATACCATGCCTGTGCGGCTGACAAAGATACGAAAAGTCGGGCGCAGAGCCAAACAAAGTCTGGATATGCCGGGACGGAGCATCTTCGACCGCAGGTCAAAGATACGAATAAGTGAGAGCAATGCCAAATCACATTAGAGCATTGCCGAACGGGAGTATCTTGGGCGACGGCCAACGGTACGGATAAGGAGCGTGCAAAAGCAAATTTATTTGCAGTTTTGCCGAGGCGAAGCAGTCAAAGATACGATTATGCTCTCTTCGGTCCTTGATTTGTGTGCAGGGGGGCGAATTTAACATGGACGGTGCGGAACTGCGGAAAAACCTTCAATTTCTTGCACCTTTTCTCACCTCGGCATAGTCCGAACAAGTTCGGCTCTGCGCTCGGCTTAACGAAAAGGTTGCTATCTTTGCCGCCGGTCAACTAAACAGGAGAATGATATGAAATACAGATTGCTTTTCGTGTGCCTGGGCAATATATGCCGCTCTCCGGCCGCACAGACGGTTATGGAGAGCGTATGCCGGGAGAGGGGATTGTCGGACAGTGTGGAGTGCGACTCGGCCGGGACATACGGCGGACATGCCGGAGAGCGTGCCGATGCCCGTATGCGCCGTGCGGCGTCGGCTCGCGGATACGATATAACTCATATCTCGCGGCAGGTGCGGACGGACGATTTCGATGCGTTCGACATGATAATTGTCATGGATGACCGGAATTACGAGACGCTCCATCGCATGGCTCCGAGTATTGAGGCCGCGGAGAAGATATTCCGAATGACGGAGTTTTTCCGTACCGATATCGACTGGCGTTATATTCCCGACCCTTATTATGAGGGAGCGGAGGGATTCGAGCTGGTGCTGGACCTCTTGGAGGATGCCTGCGAGGGCCTGGCGGACTATCTTGCAAGCAGGGAATGCGTGTTAAAATAACTTGCGCCACGAGATTGAAAAACAGGTTATGAAGATTTATAACCTGTTTTTTATTCCGCGACAATTTTTTATTTGTCTGCGGCAGAAAATAACGGGACGGTGCAAAAATGCGCACCGTCCCGTTGCTTGCATTTGCGTTTGGCTAATATGCTTTATTTCCGTTTTTGTCGCGGAAAACTTTTGCAATCATGTCGGCTACAATCGGACCGTATTTGTCGGCGGCATATTGGAATGCTTCCGATACGACTTTGGCAACCCCTCGTCCTCCATGGTAATAATTATTTCCGGATGATGAATTGATTTTTTGCGCCAATTCGTCAAATGTGCATGTTTTGCCTTCTGCATATAGGTATTTGGCTATACCTATTATCAATTCATAAACTGCTCTCATAATAAGTTTGATTTAATTGGTTATTAAAATTCCGTTTCTATTATCTCTTTTGCAAAGTACGGCCAAAACTGAGTTGCTGCATATGCTTCTTTGCAGCCGACGGGGACATATAATGAGTATTTAAACCCAACGTGAAACACATTCATAGGTGCTTTGGGCGGTATTTGAGCCTTGCAATAAATAGTTGTTAAATTTCTGCAATTGTAGAATGCGTATTTCTCGATTGCAGTAACGCCATCGGGAATAGTTATACTTCTCAGATTTCCGCAATTGTAGAATGCGGATGCCCCGATTGTCGTAACGCTGTTAGGAATATTTATGTTTGACAGGTTGCTGCAATTGGCGAATGTCGATTGTCCGATAGAAGTAACGCCATCGGGAATAGTGATGCTTGTCAGACTGCTGCAATCGTAGAATGCACTACTCTCGATCGTTTTCAGTGTTCTCGGCAGTTTTACATCAGTCAATGATGTTTTGTTTTGGAATGCATTATTGGGCAATGTCTCTAAATTCACATTCTCCATATCGAGAATTGCAAGATTGGGCAGTGAGTTCAGTGTTGAGACATCCGAACTGTTCAGATTGCCTATGACGGTAAGTTCGGTAATGGTTGACTTGTCATAGTCGGCGATGAGTTTGGATAGTGTGCCGGGTGTTTCGACCGTAACCATACTGCCGTTGAACGAGGCTTTCAGTCCGACGATAATCGCCTCCATGATAGTCTGTTTGCCGTCCGAGACGGAGACTATCACGCGATTTGAGGTCGGCACTTTCGCTGTAATTGCAATTGAGCCTTTCATTGCGCTTGTCTGTGTCGTGTGGAGGGTATAATTACCGTTGAGATTCTGCATTTCTGCCTTCACGATGTTTTTGTCACTGCCGCCCGCAATCATGTAGTTAACGGTTATTGTCTGGTCGATGTCGAAGAATAGTTCGTTGCCCTCGGCAAAGGTAATAGACAAAGACTGCTTCTTGGGCAGAGTTATGGTTTCGCCGTTTGTCAGGGTGAAGTATACATTTTCGTTATCCTGGGTAACGTCTTGGAACATCGAATCGCCGGTACTTACACCGTCTTTGCCGTCTTTACCGTTTTCGCCCGTCGCCTTTCCGAGATTGGTCCAAGTCGCGCCGTTGTCGGTTGAGACGTACCAATAGCCATTCTCGATTTTCATTTGCGGGGTGATTCCGTCTTTTCCGTCTTTTCCGGGCTGGCCCTGCTCGCCTTGTTCTCCCTTTTCGCCTTGGGGTCCTTGCGGCCCCTGAGGTCCGGTTGCACCCTGCAAACCTTGCGGGCCGGTCTCTCCCTGGGCTCCGTCGGCTCCGTTCTGTCCGTCTTTGCCGTCAGAACCGTTTACGCCATCTTTCCCATCCTTGCCGTCTGCACCATCTTTGCCCTCGGCTTTGATTTTATTTCCGGCAGTGTCGAGCAGCCATTCACCGTCCAAAGTCCAGTAATAAACACCGTCCGAACTCTGACGAACGCCGATAATCGGGGTGCGCCCGTCTTTTCCGTCAGCACCATTTGCACCATTTGCGCCATTTACACCGTTCTCGCCGTGATAAATTGTTATCGGTGCGCTCTTGCTGAATGCGATAGTGTAACCGATTGTTTCGCCGTTTTTGGTTACGGGCGTTACCGACGTAACGTAGTCGTTGTTTTGCAGGGCGTTCACGAGCGTTTGCAATGATGAAATGTTGGTGTTCATCTGTTTGCAGAATTCCTCTAATAGGGCGACACGGTCTTCCAAGCCATGCACACTATTCCAAATGTCATCATCGTCGTACTTGCACGATGAGAAGGTTGCCGCAACAAACAATGCGGCTAAAAGAAGTAGTTTCTTCATAGTAAGATTTATTTGTGTTAAACATAAGTTTCCCAATCTTACTATCCGCTCCACGATAGTGGGTTATGTACAAAAAGAAAGTGCGGAGCTGATTTTCGTTTATCAATCTGAAGGTTGTGGAAAAGACCTGTGTAAGAATAAACGACACGATACCCCACACTTGGATAGTATGTGGTATATGCGCAAAACCGCATAGCCGCATGACTATACAAGAAATGAGTGCTGTTCGTTGTCCTCTTACATTTGAAAACTACCACATTTCAAGACATTATGGCGATAATGTTAATATCTGCCAAA
>CAYXGF010000053.1:0-11146 GCA_964464465.1 uncultured Alistipes sp.
CTCCATTCAGGACGAGCTGTTCTTCCCGCAGATGCGCCCGCAGAAGGGTGCCGTGAAGGATGCCGAGGACAAGTATACGGAGGCAGGCATTGCGGCCGAGTGGGTTCCCGTATTGCAGAAGATGGGATATGTGACGGTCGACTCGTTGAAGAAACTGTCGCCGGGAAAATTGTTCAACGACCTCTGCGGGTTCAACAAGAAGAACAAGCTGGGCCTGAAAAATCCGACAATGGATGAGGTCAGGACATGGTGCGAATAATCTAAGGAATTAATTCATACAAACGGTAAAAGAAAATGAGAAAGAAGATTGTTGCCGGCAACTGGAAGATGAATACCACTCCGGTAGAAGGCGTTGAATTGGCGAAAGAAGTAGCGGCAGGAAAAAGCGAAGTATGTTCGTGCGTTAATTTCATAATAGCTCCTCCCTTTACCCATCTTTCGGAAGTTGTCAAGGTGACGCGCGGCACCGGTGTGGCTGTTGCGGCCCAGAACTGTGCGGCGGAAGCGAAAGGCGCATATACCGGCGAGGTGTCGGCCAAGATGATTGCGTCGCTCGGCGTGGAATATGTCATCCTGGGACACTCGGAGCGTCGTGAGTATTACGGTGAAACCAGCCAGACGCTCAACAAGAAGATGGCGCAGGCTTACGAGAATAATCTGATTCCTATCTATTGCATCGGCGAGAAACTCGAAGAACGCGAGGCCGGAAAGCATTTCGATGTGGTGAAAGCTCAGATTGAGGAGGTTGTTTTCAATCTTACCGACGAGCAGTTCGAAAAACTGATTATCGCATACGAGCCTGTATGGGCTATCGGAACCGGCAAAACCGCGACTTCCGACCAGGCGCAGGAGATTCATGCGTATATCCGCGAGGTTCTCGCTTCAAAATTCGGAGAAAAGGCAGCCAACACTCCGCTGCTTTACGGCGGCAGCTGCAAGCCTTCGAATGCGAAAGAACTCTTTGCGAAAGAGGATGTCGACGGCGGTCTTATCGGTGGTGCCGCTCTTGTGGCCGGCGATTTTCTATCTATCGGCAAGAGCTTCTAAATTAATGCTCTACGCATGTGCAGGGCGGCTTTGTTGGAAGCCGCCCTGCACTTTTTTTAATAAATTTATTTTATATATTATATTTGTTTGGTGATTATTGCGGAAATGTATATCTTTGGCGCAACTTTCTGTGACAAAGATTCTATGCCCGTTTTACACGGATAGAGACGATGCACGGAAAGTGCGGAAGAGGAGCACGGGAGATAAGTGCATATTCGTTCCGTATTGATTTTTAATGATTTTAGACGACAGTAGCTAAATGGAATGTATTTTGAGTGTTAAACTATTGCCGCACAGGAATTGTTGAGAAATCGTAGTGCAGAGCGAGTCTGTTTGGCGCGCGATTTGTGTATTTATGTTGTCATTTTCTGTATACGCAGCATTTACATAGACTATCGGAATTATAATTATCAAATAAATAACAGTTTTAATATTACGTTTATGCAAAGAAAATTCAAATTTGAAAACGAGAAACGGCATTACGAAGTCCCGACCCTTGAATCGACTTTCGTGAATGTCGAGGCCGGATTCGCTGTTTCTACCGAGAAAAGCGCGACGACATCCGACTTTAAAGATAATTTTAATCAGAACGACGTAGATAGTTGGAATTAGTACAACACACAAAAAAAAGTAATATGAAAAAGTTGTTTTATTCTCTCGTGGCTTTTGCGACCCTTACGGTAGGATGTACCAAGGACGAGTCGCCTGAGACCCCGAACAATGGCGGGGGCGACCTTCCGCAGACCGAGCAGACCGGAGTAACCGAATTCGGAGCTTCGCTTCCTGAGGGAACGCGTACGACGCTCGAAGGCAATCAGGTTATCTGGACCGAGGGTGACCAGATTTCTGTATGGAGCGATACCGAGCCTGTATACAAGACTTTCAATTTCACAGGTTTCCCTAATGAGTCTGACAAGACTAATGGCAATTTCAAATTGGCTTCGACCGGTTATGGCGTTTCCGGCAACAAGTACTACGCCATTTATCCTGCGTTCACGACAAGCACACCGTCCATTACTATTCCCGAAATTCAGAAATTCAACGGCGAGAAGAATTTTTCTACGAATGTGAACCCTATGTTTGCTACCGGTTCCGACGAGGGCACCGATGACAACAGAACGAAGTTGGAGTTCACCAACCTTTGCGGTATCCTTGTCATTCAGACCTACATGACAGAGCCTGACCGTGATGAGAGCATAACCTCTATTGAACTTTCAACATCTCGTGCGATTGCCGGAACAATGCCGGTGACGGTTAGTGCCGATGGTAAGCCGACGCTTGGAACTTTTACGAATTCGAGTAAAACCATAACATTGGACTGCGATATCCCGCAGCCTATCTCCAAGAGTAAGGCGGCTCCTAATACTTTCTATGTTGTCCTTCCGGCCGGAAGTTATTCGATGCGTCTGACTTTCTACATCGACGGTCAGCTTGATGCTGCCAGAACAGTTACTCGAAACAAGACTTTCACTGTTACCGCTGGTGATATCACTTATGTTGGCGCCAATGTCGATGTATTGCCGGCGCCTCCTACTCCGCCTGCTACTTATAAGGTGGGAGATTTGTATCCGAATAATGAAAATCCGAAAGGTGTAGTGTTCCAGGTTAATAATGCTGACGCAGAAGGGGCTGGTACCAGCGGAAAAATCATAGCTCTCAAAGATTGTCAAGGTCTCTATTCGTGGGGCGCAAATAATACATCAGTTAGACCCGTGAATGCTGACAACGGTTTGCTTAATATGAATATTGTACTTGCGACTAATAACATCAGTACTTATCCTGCATTCAATGCTTGTTATGTCCTTAGAAACGACGAAGATAAAATCGAATGGTATTTACCTTCGACCAAAGAAGGAATAGCAATTTTAGATGCTAATCAGCAGATTAGCCCTGTTTTAGAACAACGAGAAGATGCAGAGGATTTAAATTCTTTTATAGAAGGTGAAGATGGAGAAGAAGTATTAAGCGGATATTGGGCATCAGATTTATATAAGGTTCCAAGTACTACTACATATAGACCTCAATATTTCTATGTTAGCGTGTCTGAGACTGAAGATGATATAGTAGTTGAAAATAAAGTTGGAAGGCCCACATTTACAAATACGCAGCAACGAAAAGTCCGTGCTGTTGCTCAATTCGATACGACAAAGTAGTCTGTTGCTGAATAAGCATAGTATACATTGAACAAAAAAACCGGAAACAATTTAGTTTCCGGTTTTTTTGTTTCCATGCCGCTGCGGTACACTCCCTTTCTGGATCACATTTTCCTCGTACTGCCTCCTCTTTATCCCTGTCGCAGCGCTCCATTCTCACCCGGCTTTTCCTCGCTCTCACGCATTCTCTCGGGGCGCTTTTTCCTTGTCGCGGCGCTCCTTTCTCTCCCCGCTTTCCGCGCAGTCCCGGTTTCCCTCTTTCCCATGGCCTGCTGGCTCGGACCCGTCCGTCAAAAAAAGCAGGATGAGCCTTTTTGACTCATCCTGCTTTTTTTGACGGCATCTTCTTCTGCCGACCTATTATTCGGTCGCGGGGACCGGAATCTTTGCGACGCGGCGCTGGTGGCGTCCTCCTTCGAAAGCGGTTGCGAGGAATGTGTCGACGCACGCCTTGGCGGTGTCGTTGTCGATGAAACGGGCGGGCAGCGAACACACATTGGCGTCGTTGTGCTGGCGGGCGAGTGTGGCTATCTCCGGCGTCCAGCACACGGCGGCCCTTATGCCGCGGTGTTTGTTGAGCGTGATGCTGATTCCGTTCGCTGTGCCGCATATGGCGATTCCGCACGGGATGACTCCCTGTTCGATGTCGAAAGCCAGCGGGTGGGCGTAATCAGGATAATCGCAACTCTCGGGTGAGTCGCAGCCGTAGTCGAAAACCTCGTAACCCAGACTGTCGAGATAACCTACCAGAAACTCTTTCAAATCATATCCTGCATGATCGGATGCTATTCCAATTTTTTTCATATCGTAGTGCTGCTTGTTTATTCGTGTTCCATAAATTCGATTAATGCCAGTGCGGAGGCTTCGCTCTCCTCGATAAATCCCATATGTCCGGAGTTTTCCAGCCTGACTATGCGGGCCTGCGGATGTCCGGCTGCTATTTTTTCGGCGGTATCTGCGTTTATGTATTCGTCTTTGAGTCCGAATATGAACATCTGCGGTACGCGGAGGCCGCGGAGCATTTCGTTTCGGTCCTTGCGCTGCATCATGCCGCGCAGCAATGCCTTTATGCCGTCGTCGTCGGTGATTCCTACCAGCTCGGACAAATCCTCTATCGTATCGGAGAATCTGGCCCTGTTGTCTGCGGCGAATCCTTTGCCGGGGGCCATGCGCGCAAGCAGTTCTTTTTTGCCCGCATCGATAAGTGCGATTTCGCGCTCCCGGTCCTGCTTTTTCTCCTCGGAGTCGGCGTTCGGGGTAGAGTGGAACAGAACGAGTCCGTCTAGTCTGTCGGGATATTTTTCTGCGAAAGCGAGGGCCACGTAGCCGCCCATGGAGTGACCCACCAGAGTGCACTTGTCTATGTGCAGATTGTCCATGACTCCGCAGACCGCATCGGCCTCGAACTCCATGGTGTGGACATCGCCTTTCACCTCTGATATGCCGTGACCGGGCAGGTCGAGTCTCACCACCCGGAAGTGCGGCGTAAGCAGTTTGACCAACGGCTCCCACACTTCGAGTGATTCGAGGTAGCCGTGCAGCAGTAAAATACATCTGTCGCCTTTTCCGCTGTCCGTAATACGGGTGGCGCATCCGGCCGTAATTATAAATTTATCCATGAATGGGTGTTTAGTCGTCGTAGTAGTCCAGAATCGATTCGCGCTTTTTCGGCTCCGTGTACTCCTCGTCGCTCTGTTCATCCATATCCTCGAACATGGAGTGACGGTCTTTGCCGCTTTTGCGCATCGGACTCAGTTTTGTGGCTTTGCGCATGGAATCGGAATCGTGTTCCGCGCGCGGGGATTTAAAATCCTTGGTTGATTTCATGATGAATCGCAAAAAAAGAAAATAAATGATTGGTAACCGGAAAATACGCCGGTCTATTTCGATTTCAGTTTCATGCCGCTGGTTTCGATTCTTCCGGAGAATACCTTTCTGGCCCCGCCGGTAAGATGAATATTGGTATAAGTGCCGTCGCTTTCGGGCGTAAACTCGACTGTCAGGACTCCGCCGACGGCCTGAACCGTCCAGCGCCTGCATGACGAGCCAGTGCGGATGAACGAGGCAATTGCCGCTGCCGTGGCTCCGGTTCCGCAGGCGAGGGTCTCGTCCTCGACGCCTCTTTCGTAGGTCCTGATTCTGATGGAGTCCGGACCTATCGGCTGCACGAAGTTCACGTTGGTGCCGCCGTCGATTGAATTCCGCAGCTTGCGGCCCAGTGCAAAAACGTCCGTGGCACCGGTGTCCTCTACGAATGTCACGTAATGCGGCGAGCCTGTGTCGAGCTGACAGTGGTCATCCAGACACGATACGTGCTGCACGTCGCACATTTGCAACTCTACGGTGCCTGAGGTGTCGTCCGAGGATGTTATTTTCGCCTGATGCATTCCGTCCGAGGCGAGGAACCGTTTGGTGCGTCCGCCGATGCCGAGGTGGTGTGCGAAAAGCGTTATGCAGCGTCCGCCGTTCCCGCACATGGTGGCCTCGCGTCCGTCCGAATTGTAATATCTCATCCTGAAATCGGCGTGCGGAGTGTGGCTGAGCGACATCATGCCGTCGGCACCGATGCCGAAATGCCGGTCGCACAAGGCCGACACCAACTCGCATCCGGGGTCGAAATCGAAGTCCCGGGCGTCCACGAGCACGAAATCATTGCCTGCTCCTTCGTATTTTGCGAAATGCAATAACATGGGTTTAAAATGTATGATTCCCTACTGCAAATATATATAAACTTTCCAAAGTTTTACTACTTTTGTACTCCTAACGAGTTAATTTTTCACAAGTCATGATAAATGAGATAGCGCGTCACCGTTCCGTCAGAAAATACAAATCGGATGCCATCCCGCAAACTGTTCTGGATGAAATCCTCGCCGCGGCAACCCGGGCGTCGAATACGGGAAACATGCAGCTTTACAGCATCGTTGTAACCACCGACGCCGCGATAAAGGACGAACTTTGCGGATGTCACTTCTCGCAGGAGATGGTGCGTCGGGCGCCTGTGGTGATGACCTTCTGCGCCGATATAAACAGATTCGGACACTGGTGCCGTCTGCGCGATGCGGAGCCTGCGTACGATAATTTCATGTGGTTTCTGAATGCGGCAACCGATGCCTTGCTCGCCTCGTCGAATGCGGCGTTGCAGGCCGAAAACCACGGATTGGGAATATGCTATCTCGGCACGACCATATACAATGCGAAAAAAATATGCGGGGTGCTCGGCCTGCCCGAAGGAGTGATTCCGGTAACGACAGTGGTCATGGGGTATCCGGACGAAGCGCCGGAACTTACCGACCGTCTGCCTGTGGAGGCGGTGGTGCACCGTGAGAAATATTCGGATTATTCGGACGGACAAATAAACGAACTGTGGGCGGAAAAGGAGGCCTCGCAGCTCACGGCTCTATTATTGGAACAAAATTCGCTACCGAATCTTGCGCGTATATTTACGGAGAGACGTTACACGAAAAAAGACAATATCCCGGTTTCGATAGCATATCTCGATTTGCTCAGGGAACAGGGCTTTTTCAATCAGTAGGATGAGAATCGGACGCATGATAGTGGTTTTGATTTCTGCCGTGGCCATGGCCTCGTGCAGCATCATGCGTCACATACCCGAGGACGAGTATCTGCTGAAAGCCAACAATGTGCGCACCGACAAGAAAGTTCCCAAGAAAGAACGTGTCACCCAGGATGATGTCGGCAAGTACATTCAGCAGAGTCCCAACAAAAAATTCTTCGGAATAAACCTTCGGGCGTGGGTCTACTCATGGGCCAATCCGGAGAAAAACAACGGCTGGAACAGGTTTTTGCGCCGCATAGGGCAGGAGCCGGTGATATTCTCTCTGCCCGAAACGCAGCGTTCGGCCAACAACATAAAACTGTATATTCAGTCGCGCGGATTTTTCGACGGCGACGGGACTTATGAGATAGACACTCTGCGCAATCGCAAGGTCCGGGTCACATATATCTGCGAGCAGGGATTGCCTTACCGCATAGGAAGCATAACGTATGATTTCAGGGACAAGTTCCTGAAAGGAATAATTCTCGAAGACTCCGCGTCGACACTTCTGCACACGGGCGATATTTTCGACAGAAACGTCTTCGAGGAGGAGCGGCAGAGAATCAAATCATTCCTCCAAGACAGGGGGTATTACGATTTTACGGTTAATAATATAACTTTCGTGGCAGATTCCATTCCAGGAATGCGGACCATAAATGTTTCGGTCGTCGTGCACCAGCATCTGCAATCCTACAACGACGACGGCTCGCCGAATATGCAGAACAATACGGTATACCGAGTGCGTGACATATACGTGTATTCCGACTACAACCCGAGCCGCGGTGCAGCCGACACGGCGTTTCTGCACAGTCGCGATACGCTGTTGTACAAGGGTATGAATCTCATTTACGGAGATAAGCTGCGTGTAAGGCCGTCCGTTTTGAGCCAAACTGTGAAGGTGAAGCCCAACAGCATCTACAATGCCCGGCGCGTGAGTCAGACATATAACGACATTATTCGTCTCGGATATTATAAAAGCGCTAATATACAGTTCTCCCCCGTAGAGCAGGACGGCGGAGAGAACATAATCACCTATGTGGGCGATGAACTCGTGGATGACGCCTCGTCCACATCTGAGGGTGTTCTGCGGTGCGACATTCTGTGTACTCCGGCTTTGCGGCAGGGGTACAAAATAGAACTCGAAGCCAGTACCACATCCTCGTTCTACGGCCTGCGGGCTACTCTCGGATATCAGAACCGCAATCTGTTCCGAGGCTCCGAACTGTTCGACATATCCGTCACCGCTGGTTGCGAATTCCTGCGTTCATCCACCAAAAGGACATTCTACGAGCTGGGCGGAAGCATGTCGCTGACTTTTCCGCGCTTCATATTCCCCGGCCGGCTCGATTCAAGGCAGAGCGTCAACAATCCGCAGACAAGACTCGGTTTCTCGTTCAACCATCAGAACAGGGCGTATTACAAACGTAATCTGTCCAACCTCTCGTGGGGGTACAACTGGAACAACGGCCGGTATTCGAGCTATGCGGTGCGTCCGTTCGACATCAGTCTGATAAAAATCGGATATATAGACCAGAAGTTTCTGGATGGCCTTAAAAATCCTTATCTTATAGACAGTTATTCCCCCCAGCTGATAGCCGGAATATCCGCATCGTATGTTTTCAACAATCAGCCCCGCGGTATAAATCTCAATACGACGCTCGTGCGTCTGAATGTAGAGACCACCGGAAATCTTCTGAGCGGTATTTCGGAACTCTTCTCTGAGCCGAAGCATGTCGACGGCGAGAAGTATTTCGATATTCTGGGTATAAGGTTCGCGCAGTATGTCAGGGGCGATTTGAGCGTAAGCAACAAGATTGTACTCGGAGCCGAAGGACGTCTGGCACTGGCATACAGACTCTACGGCGGTGCGGCGCTTTCGTACGGCAATTCATCGACCATACCGTCTGACCGGCTGTTTTTTGCAGGCGGCGGAAACAGCATGCGCGGCTGGGCGCCGAGAACTCTGGGACCGGGCGATACTCCCGAGCCTGAGAAAAGCGGTGTGTATTATCCGAGTCAGCTGGCCAACATGAAACTCGAAGCAAATCTCGAATTCCGGTTCCCCATATGGAACATATTCAACGGTGCCCTGTTCTTTGACACCGGAAACATATGGTTCCTCAAACGCAGCGAGAGCGACAATGCTCCTCAGGCAGTGTTCCGATTCAATAAATTCTATCGGCAGCTTGGTTTCGATACGGGTGTCGGCATCAGGCTGGATATCAAATTCGCCGTCCTGAGACTGGACTGGGGCATTCAGCTGCATAATCCCGACTGGCCGCAGGGACATCGCTGGATACATGACTTCAAGTTCAAGAATACGGCTCTCAATTTCGGAGTCGGATATCCTTTCTGATGAGATAATGCCTTTCTCCACAAAGGTAGGCAGTTGCGTCGTAATGGGCGCGTCGCCGTTCTAAAACAGCGAGGCGAGCGAACCGTAGTCGACCTGTGAGAAGTTGTCGATTATTTTTACCGTCTCGGCCTGGCTCTCGATTGTCCTGCGTGGCAGGGTGGTGGTCAGTGCGACAGTCCGCATACCGGCACGCCGGGCGGCCTCCATTCCGGCTATTGCGTCTTCGAATACTATACACTCCTGCGCACTTACGCCGAGCAGTGCTGCGGCTGTATCGTAAATTTCCGGGTCCGGTTTGCACCGGCTGACCATGTCGCAGTTGACCACTGCATCGAAGTATTCGCGGATGCGGCAGCCGTCGAGCACGAAATCTACATTCTCCTTGCAGCCTGATGAACCTACGGCGCATTTCACACCATGCGAACGCATATCTTCAAGAAAACCGACCAAGCCATTGACAGGTGCTATGTGCGGGGCGTATATCTCCCTGTATATGGCCTCCTTCTCTGCGCCGAGCGAAGGAATGCCGCGCCGCTCGATAAGCGTAGCATCGAAAAATACAGGTATTATCTCGTCGTTGCCGCGTCCGGCCATCGGTTTGAACCTCTCCATATCGAACGGCTTGCCGTATCGCCTGCACATCTCCTCGAAAGCCTGTACGTGCACCTTCATGTTGTCGACAATCACGCCGTCCATATCGAATATAACTGCCTTTATCATAATCTGATGATTTTTTTGCGTTGCAAATATAGCCAAAACCGGCGAGCGGAACAATTTCCGAATAAATTTGGCTCTGCGCTCGACTTTTTATATCTTTGACTTCGTCTTAGATACTCCCGCGCGGCAAAAAGCAAGCGAGTTTGCTTTTGCGCTCGGCTTATTCGTATCTTTGAGATAGACTGGTGGTATTTATTTCATCACCAGCAAAGTAGAAGAATTTTGCAAGAGAAAGGGCAACGGATAAGTAAATTGTAGATATCAAAATTTGCTCCTTTCTACATGTTTTCAAATAACGTGGAACAAAGATAATAACTATAATTCAATAATCAAAATATCCATAAATTGTAATCAAAGTGGGTTTCTAAAAGTTCAGAAACTGTATTTACTATTGACCAATACATACGTTAATTTAGAACAACTCTTTGCGGAAGATATTGGTTAAAGGATAATTGCCGAGAAGCAGTCTACTATAAATAATGTTACACT
The DNA here is from genome assembly GCA_964464465.1 of uncultured Alistipes sp. Lineage (GTDB taxonomy): Bacteria > Bacteroidota > Bacteroidia > Bacteroidales > Rikenellaceae > UBA940. The sequence continues at coordinate 10,319 of CAYXGF010000053.1, forward strand.
TGATACTCGGCCAAACTTATTACATTCAATCGAACATCTGTCTCAGCATTTGATATGCGATTGATTGCATGAGGAGATATTTGGACGGAAATATCTATTCCGGTCCATGAGCCGCAAGATCGGCCAATGTCGTTCGGCGTAATATCTCGATGGTATGCCGATAGATCTCGGAGAAAGGTTTACGAATGGGGCAGTGGGCTTCGTCCTTACAGAATTCGCATGGCAGGTATCTATCCTCACAGATGCAGGCCAACATACTTACCGACCCTTCGAAATATACGACTACGTCCAACAAGGAGATTTCAGCCGGGTTGCTGACCAAATAATACCCGCCTGTTTTGCCGCGGGTACTGTCGAGTATTCCCTTTCTTTTCAATACAAGCAGGATTCCTTCCAAGAAACGTTGGGGAATACGTTCCGCTTTGGCGATACGACCGATCGGTACGGGTATTTTCCCGTACTCGCGTGCCAATACGGAAAGTGCCAGCATGGCATATCTTGTCTTTTTGGAGAGCATGATTCTACCTTTTATGCAAAGGTACTAGAATTATGCGATTTTTATCGGTAAGATAAAAATATTTTTCAGAGTGCAGGACCAAAACCCAGATACTCAAATAAACGACCTTATTATTAATATTCGGAATACGGAGAAGTTCAAATCAGTAAAATCTACATCAATTTGATGTAGATTAGGTATAAATACCCATTCTCGGTAAATTTTTAATCTCTACCTTTGCGGTGTAGTATAAAGTGAGAGATTGAATGAAAAAGAAATTCGTCATTATTTTGAGTCTACTTGCGTCCGGTTCGCTTTCGGCACAACCGGAT
>CAYXGF010000054.1:0-11098 GCA_964464465.1 uncultured Alistipes sp.
CGCTGCAAAAGTAAATAAATTCCCGTAAATGTTCCCATATATCCCGAAGAAAGTTAAAACGGATTAAAACAAATTATCGAGCCATTCCCGAATGTGATACCATATAAAACGCACTATATCAATCATTATATTTGCATTTGATTAGCTTTTGTTTTCATTTACGAGTTTCCCGAACACATATCAAAACACATATTGCAGTTCCACACTTTCTGTTTTTAGGAATCAGCCGCACAGAGAGCTAAGCGGCAAAACGTTATAACAAAATGATTAACTCTTATGCCAATCTGCGGGTTTTTGTCGATGGACACCTCGCGACAATCCTTGCTCCACTCGGAAAGACGTTCGACTCCAATCAGTTCGTCGAATCATTTCACCGAACGTATCCCTGCGAATATGCTGCTGCGATGCGGTTTGCCGGAACCTACGGCAATCTGAACACATGGTTCGCACGCTGGTACTTGAAAGAATGCGGCTCGGTTCGCGATATGGGTCTCGACAGCAAGGCGAGACCGTCTGCAAACGACAATCCTACACACAACCACCGCTGGGAAAAACTTTAACGGAAAAGACGACCATGAAACGGATTATATTATTTTTACTGATAGCAATATCGTTCTGCCCGATTGCCGAGGCCAAAAAGAAAACCATTACTTACCGAAACGGTTATAATTCATATTATTGCAAATGCACGGGAACATTTTATAAAAGACATCTGTGTGACGGCACTGTCGAGTTTCGTTACTTTGATTATGGCAGACAGCCACGCATAATACTGACCGGAGAATATTCAAAGCCAGACTATAACTTAACAACACCCACCGACTCTATTAACACATTCACCGGCTTATTAACATATAAAGGTGTGCATGGTGAATTACAATTCAAATGCTCGGGACTGATTTCGAATTGTTACGCACAAGAGCGCTCGTTCGACATATCATCGGAATCAAAACACACGAACTGGCTGCTGAATCTGCGGTTTACGGAGATTATCAATCCGAGCTTCAATATGTTTTATGAAATTGATTCGGTATTGATAAATGAAAGATTCATTGGCGGCAGGTCATTAGCAAAGAAGCGCAATACCCAATGGAAAGAACTGGTTGATTATTTAGGTGGTTTTTATACGCGAGACATACAAGCGACAATCTATTTTGCGAATGGCGATAGATATTCCGGGCCAATATACCATCAACATTCCATCTGGCATATTGGGACACTGCAAACATCTACTACAACAATACCTTACATAACATATCACTGGCACAACGGCGATTATTTCGAAGGAACAGCTACTTTAAAAGGATACAGAATCATACCAATAAAAGGCAAGATGACATATGCAGACGGCACACACGATAATGACTGGTCTATCAGATACGAGGAAATTGATTATTTCACATACGAAACGACACTTACGCAGTTTCGGGAGATTATCGCAAAAAAACGTGAAAAAGAGCGATTGGTAGAATTGGCGGAGCAGCAATACAAAGCCGAGCAGGCGCGGAAAGAGGCGGAGCTCAAAGCCGAGCAGGCGCGGAAAGAGGCTGAAAAAGCAGAAAAAGAAGCTGAGCGAAAACGAAAGATTATTCAGAAATACGGACAGAAGTACGGTCAATTGATTATCGACAAAGAATTGGCGCTCGGCATGACGAAAGAAATGTGCGAGCAGGTTGTTCATTTCGAATATTACGATGTTCAAACATACAGCAGCGGCGGACATACCTACGAGAAATGGACTTACAACAGCGCAAGATTAAAAGGAGAAGTTTTTAGACAAGATGCAGAAGCAGTTAAATTTTTCAATGCCATGTCTATACTTCTTTGGTGTACTGGAAATAGTATGGATAATATAGCAGCACCTTATAAGATGCTTAAATTCACTGACGGAAAACTTACGGATATGTATTGATGTTCGGCAATCGTATGCTAACGCCGGATTTACAATATAGAATCAGGCTGCGATAATTCGCAGCCTGATTCTTTTTCAATAGACTCCGTACGGAAAGAGTTTTAGATGCCTATCTGTCGAATCTGAGGTGCACGCCTCGCAGCTGCCACGACATGGAGCAGGCCCCGATGCCGGCCAACAGCAGCGACACGCCGACCCATGCGATAACCACAGGGATGCCGAAAACAAGGGGCTGGAAAAGTATCCACATAGAGCAGAACAGCAGAAGCACGCCCAGCATTATGGTCCACCCTGCGCCGCTGACCTCCAACGACCACATGTCGCTGCCGAAACCGATTGCCCAGAACGCACGCATCAGCAGCCAGAATCCCATGAAGAGCGGAAGCGTCTCGGCCGACAGGCGCACATTGAAAATAAGAATCACTCCGAGCAGGGCCTCTATTATTCCGGAGACCACCATCCATCCGCGCCCCGTGACATACCCGCGGTCTGTGGACGAAAGTATGATTTCGAGAACGCCGGCGCACAGTATCAGCCAGCCGAAAATGACGGCCAAAGACAGATAACTCTGAGCCGGATAAGCAAAAGTCAGAATACCGGCGGCCAGAAGTATCAGGCCAACGATACCGTAAAGCCACCAGTAACGGATGGCTCGTTTCGAATTTTCAATCAAATTAAAAAATCTATCCATAATCACTTCTTTTTTACAGTCCGGCAACGCGGACAATGATTCCGCCCGGCTATACGTCAAATACCAGGCCAACCGCGCGCATAATACCCTAAAAAAACACCCCGGCGATTCACCCGCGTTTTTCGGCGTTTGGCAGACAGGCACCAGACTTCCGAATCACACGGGGACAAAAAAACATCGCGTTTCACTATTTTTACCGATGTTTCATGGCGTTCCTGTTCAATCAAAACAGTATCTTTGCATATTCCAAACGAAACCTATTTATAGAAACAGATGAACAAGAAGAAAAGATGGCTGCTCGTGGCCGTCGTTATCGTTGTTTTTTGCTCGGCGATGGGCCTGTACGCACATTTCGGCGGCACGGCAGACGACACTCCACAGCAAACGGCCCCTGCCGCAGGTGCGCGGACCCGCTCCGTACTGAACGTAAACGGCATGATACTGCGCGAAAAAACGCTCTCGGACGGAATCACGCTCATCGGCAACCTGCTGCCGGATGAGGAGGTGGACCTGTCGTTCGAGACATCCGGAAAAATCACACGCATAGATTTCCGCGAAGGAGAGACCGTCCGCCGCGGCGACCTTCTGGCAAAGGTCAACGACTCGCCGCTGCTGGCCCAGCTCGCACGCTACCAGGCACAGATAGAACTGGCACAGGCCCGCGTGTACCGTCAGAACGCGCTGCTCGAAAAAGACGCGGTAAGCCAGGAGGCATACCAGCAGGCGCAGACCGAACTGGCGATTCTCGAAGCCGACATGAACATTGTCCGTTCCAATATTGCCCTGACGGAGCTGCGCGCTCCGTTCGACGGCATCATAGGTCTGCGCAACGTGAGTTTGGGCGCATACGCATCGCCGAACTTGGTGGTGGCCAAGCTCACAAAAATATCGCCGCTTAAAATAGACCTGTTCGTTCCGGAACGCTACGCCTCGCAGATAAAGCCCGGCACACGGCTCACATTCGAAGCGGAAGGCATCAACCGCACGTTCGAGGCATCGGTATATGCAAAGGAATCGAAAGTTGACAAGGCCACCCGCACGCTGGCCGTACGCGCCTCATATCCGAACAGAGGCGGAGAGTTGCAGCCGGGACGCTTCGTCACCGTAAACATCCGCATGCAGGATATCGCCGATGCCATCGCAGTGCCGACCGAAGCCATAGTTCCGGAGATGGGCGTGGACAAGGTGTATCTGTACAAAAACGGCAAGGCGCACGCAGTACCTGTCAGGACGGGACTAAGAACCGAAGCCGAGATACAGATAACGGAAGGTCTGAGCGCCGGCGACACTCTCATAACATCCGGTACGCTGCAATTGCGCGAAGGTCTGCCGGTACAACTCGACGTCGTTGAATAAAGAGCCACCAAGCATATGAATATATCGGAACTCAGCATACGCCGCCCTGTCATGGCGACGGTTCTGACAATCATAATAATCCTGTTCGGATGTATCGGTTACAGCTCGCTCGGGGTCAGGGAATACCCGAGCGTCGACAACCCGATAATATCGGTCACATGTTCCTATCCGGGAGCGAATGCCGACGTCATAGAGAATCAGATTACCGAACCTCTGGAACAGAACATAAACGGCATTCCCGGCATCCGGGCCCTGACGAGCGTCAGCAGCCAGGGACAGTGCCGCATCACGGTGGAGTTCGAACTGTCGGTGGATTTGGAGACGGCGGCAAACGATGTGCGCGACAAAGTTTCGCGCGCCCAGCGATACCTGCCGCGCGACTGCGACCCGCCGACCGTGACGAAGGCGGATGCCGACGCAACACCGATTCTGATGGTGACGGTGCAGAGCGACAAACGCTCGCTGCTCGAACTGAGCGAGATTGCCGACCTGACGGTCAAGGAGCAGTTGCAGACGATAAGCGACGTGAGCTCCGTGGTGATATGGGGAGAGAAAAGATATTCGATGCGCCTGTGGCTCGACCCCGCAAAAATGGCCGGATACGGCATTACGCCGACAGACATAAAGAACGCGCTGGACCGTGAAAATGTGGAGCTGCCGTCCGGAAGCATCGAGGGCAACAGCACCGAGCTGACGATACGCACGCTCGGACTGATGCACACGGCCCGCGAGTTCAACGACCTGGCCATACGCGAGACAGACGACAGAATCATACGTCTGAGCGACATAGGACGTGCCGAGCTCGGCCCGCAGGATACCCGCAGTTACATGAAGATGAACGGTGTGCCGATGGTGGGCATAGTGGTGATTCCGCAGCCGGGCGCCAATCACATAGAGATTGCGGACGCCGTGTACGAACGTATGCGAAGCATGTCCAAAGATTTGCCCGACGACATAGTGACGGGATACGGATTCGACAGCACCCGATTCATCCGCGCATCGATAGGCGAAGTGATGCAAACGGTGTACGAAGCGTTTATTCTGGTGATAATCATAATATTCCTGTTTCTGAGAAACTGGCGTGTCACGCTCATTCCGTGCATAGTCATTCCCGTATCGCTTATCGGCACGTTCTTCCTCATGTACATGGCCGGATTCTCCATAAACGTACTGTCGATGCTTGCCGTCGTGCTGTCGGTGGGACTTGTCGTTGACGACGCCATTGTGATGACGGAAAACATATATCTGCGCATCGAACGCGGAATGACACCTTTCGAAGCGGGAATCGACGGTGCGAAAGAGATATTTTTCGCGGTTCTGTCCACGTCTGTAACGCTCATTGCAGTGTTCTTCCCGATAGTCTTCATGCAAGGAATGACCGGAAAACTGTTCCGCGAATTCAGCCTCGTCATATCCGGCGCCGTAATAATATCGACGTTCGCAGCACTTACCGTAACACCGATGCTGGCCACGAAACTGCTGAAACGTCAGGAGAAGAAAAGCCGTTTCTACATGGCTACCGAACCGTTCTTCGTATGGCTCAACAATTTTTACAGCCGCACGCTGTCCGCGTTCCTGCACCACCGGTGGCTCGCGCTGCCTCTTGTCGCAGTCACAGCCGCGATTATCGGATGGCTGTGGAGCACGATTCCCGCGGAGATGGCTCCGCTCGAAGACCGCTCTCAAATCACGATAAATACTTCCGGCTCCGAAGGCGCCACGTATGAATACATGCGCGACTACACCGAAAGCATCAACTTTCTGGTCGACTCGCTGATACCGGAGGCTCAGACCGTCACGGCACGCGTGGCCAGCGGACGAGGCAACATCCGCATAGCCCTGACAGACATTGCAGAACGGGAAAGAAAACAGACAGACATAGCAGAACAGCTCTCCGCGGCAGTGCGCACACAGACCAAGGCCCGTGCATTCGTTCAGCAGCAGACTACTTTCGGCGGACGGCGCGGCAGCATGCCGGTACAGTACGTCCTGCAAGCGACCGACATAGAACGTCTGCAACAGGTTCTGCCTGAATTCATGCGGCTGGTAAACGAAAGCCCTGTTTTCCAGATGGCCGACGCAGACTTGAAGTTCAGCAAACCGGAATCACGGATTTACATAAACAGGGACAAGGCAAGACTGCTGGGCGTGAGCACCCGCGACATAGCGCAGACCCTGCAATACGGTCTGAGCGGCCAGCGTATGGGATATTTCTATATGAACGGAAAACAATACGAGATACTGGCTGAGATAAACCGTCAGCAGCGCAACAAACCGTCGGACCTGAAATCCATATACCTGCGCTCCGAGAGCGGCGAGATGATTCAGCTCGACAATCTGGTATCGTTGCAGGAGAATGTGGCACCGCCGCAACTGTACCATTACAACCGCTTCCTCTCGGCAACCGTATCGGCGGGACTGGCCAAAGGGTACACCATCGGGCAGGGTCTGGACGAGATGGACAGAATCGCGCAGCAGGTGCTGCCTGACGATTTCCGCACGGCTCTGGCAGGTGACTCCAAGGAGTTCCGCGAGAGTTCGTCATCTCTGATGTTCGCCTTCTTGCTGGCCATAATACTCATATACCTGATTCTCGCCGCACAGTTCGAGAGCTTCAAGGACCCGGCAATCATCATGCTCACGGTTCCGCTGGCCATCGCCGGCGCTCTCGTATTCATGGCCCTCAGAGAACAGACCATGAATATATTCTCGCAGATTGGTATAATAATGCTTATAGGCCTGGTGGCCAAGAACGGTATTCTTATCGTCGAATTCGCCAACCAGAAACAGGAGTCCGGAATGGACAAGATGCAGGCCATAGAGCAGGCTGCTCTGCAACGCATGCGGCCGATTCTGATGACAAGCGCATCCACCATTCTCGGTCTGCTGCCTCTGACAGTGGCAACAGGCGAGGGCGCGGCAGGACGAATAGCCATGGGCACGGCCGTCGTAGGCGGAATGCTCGTCTCCACGCTGCTTACGCTGTACGTCGTACCGGCCTTTTACAGTTACGTATCCACCGACAGAACGAAGAAACAACACCTGAAATGAAACACAAAATTCTGACAATCATCATATCCGTCATATGCTGCTCCGCAGCCGCACAACAACCCCTAAGTCTGCACGACTGCATAGACGAAGGCCTCGAAAACAACTACGACATACGAATCGCCCGCGGCCAGCAGCAGATAGCTGAAAACAACGCCACGGCCGCTAATGCCGGTATGCTGCCTACACTCGGCCTTGCGGCCTCATATTCAGGAGCCCTCTCCGACCGTCGCACCGAGTATCGCAACGGCGAGTATTCTTCCGAAAAAGACCTGTTCGACGGAGCACTCAATGCCGGCTTAACGCTCGACTGGACCGTTTTCAACGGCCTCCGCGCACGTATGAATTACAAGAAACTGCAACAGGAAAAACAGAACGGAGAGCTAAGGACACGTATCGCCGTGGAGGATTTCATCGCCTCGCTGACGGCCGAATACTACAACTACATACAGCAGCAGCTGAGGCTGAATAATTTCCGTTACGCCATATCGCTCTCGCGCGAGCGACTGCGAATCACCGAACAAAGATTCAAAATAGGCAACTTCTCGCAGCTCGACCTCTTGCAGGCCCGCGTGGACTTCAATGCCGACAGTTCGAAATATATGTCCCAGCAGGAGGCGGTGACGGCATCGAGAATCCGCATCAACGAACTGATGGCCACAGGAGATGTCAACCGGCCTCTCACGGTCGCCGATACAACCATCGACATAAACGAATCCCTGGTATGGGACACGCTGCTTGCCGGCACTCTGAGCACCAATGCCGAGATGCTCTCCGCCCAAAGGCAGACGGCCATTTCCGAGCTCGAACTCAAAGCCATACAGTCCCGCAACTATCCGTACATGAACCTTTCTGCCGGATATGGATACACCCTCAATCACTGGGTAAATTCAGATACGAAGACACGTTCCACACTCGGTCCCAATGCAGGAGTGAGGATAGGTTTCACGATTTTCGACGGCAACCGCCGCCGCGAACAGCGCAACGCACGCATAGAGATAGAGAACTCGAAACTCTCCTGCGAGCGTCTGGAACAATCTCTGCTGGCGGATTTATCCAATTTCTGGCAGGCATACCGTAACAACCTGGAACTGGTGCGCCTCGAAAAACAGAACCTTCATGCCGCCCGCCAGAACTACGAAATCTCGATGGAACGATACCTGCTCGGAGACCTTCCGGGTATAGAGATGCGCGAGGCCCAGAAGAGTCTGCTCGACGCCGAGGAGCGCATACTCACCGCGCTGTACAACACCAAACTCTGTGAGATATCGCTGCTTCAAATCAGCGGCAACCTCACCGTATATCTGAATTGACAAGGAAAGAATCAGTCTAACAATCAATCTAATAAGGCAAACGCTTAAAGTTTGTTAGAAAATTTAGGCAGTTTTTTCACTCTGCCAAACGAAATTTACACAGTTCATTGGGATACACGCACTCGCGCCCAATACTTGATTGTTTATCACCATCTGTACCGGAATCCAGTATTCTATCCATTGAACTACAGGAGCTTACAATATTTTTGAGGTTGGCAAACTCTTTTGCCAATTTGGTGCTTTGTCAAAATTGAGTTAAATTTGCATACAAGCACCGGAATCCAATATTCTTACAAACAATTATTAACTTTCTCAGTGAAATTTTGATTTATATATCGAATGGACAGATTCGGGATTTTTTTATTGGGTATAAATAAATTCCTAGGAATCATATCTTTGTTCAATATATAAAAATATGGTTTTCGAAGTGAGTCGATTGGTATAGGTAAATATTTTGTGGTTAACTTATACAACGGAGAGGTTATATCGTATCTCTCTGTTATAAGAGCTATTTTTTTCAAATTATCATCAACATCTGCAATTATTATAAGTCTTGACAAATCTTTGCGCATATCTCTCAATATTTCAAATTGAGATTCATAACATGAATTGCATTGGGTCATCGAGAATCGAAAAAAGACCTTTTCGCCATCGTTGACTATCTCTGACAATGGTGTTAATTCACCATCAATATTGAATAATGTCGTCTGGTCCAAACTATAACCGATACTATTAATTTCATTCAATTTATCACTTGCTACATCCACAAAATCCAAATAATCTTGACAAGTTTCAATAACAACATTTAATGTTTTGGTTTTATTATAACATAAAAATGCAAGGATAATAATGATAGTTAATAAACTCAAAGTCACAATAAGAAACAAATTCTTATTCATCATTCATATTTTTAAGCTGATACATAACCAGAACGCCATTTTCATCATCTCTGATGCCGTTTGCGATGTCGGCGACTTGCCTTTCGAGAGGATTTTCCAGGTTCAATTCATCATTCAATACATAGTTGTAGACAATCCGAAACATATCGGCTCTATGGTATGCCACGATATAGTCCTGTGTCAGATAGTAATTATCTAATGACAAATTATAGAGGTCCTTTATTTTCATCAATTCCACATCATAATGCGAACCCGTCTTACAATCATAGATAGTATTGTATTTCTTGGATTTATATCTGTACGAAATGAAAATATATCTGGACGAGGATGACAGACGATCAATGCCCCAGATGTATTTAGCCGCAATACCTTGTTTCATTCCCTCTATCAGGTCGATTGTTGCATATTGTTCCGGCATTGTCTGCTTGCCGAAGTCAACGTACAGATAAGGGCGGCATTTACCTTTCGCGTTTAATGCATAAATCATATTGTCCGAAGGATAGCAGACAACAGCTCCATCGTGAAAAGCTGCACATGCTCTTTCGCTGCTAAAATATCTGCCGCAATCATCCTGTTCGAAAGGAAGCATTTTATCTTTGACTTCACCATTTTTATTCAAGACGAACAATCGATAATAGCCACTCGAAGTCTCGCTCCATTTGTTGACAAGAAAAATATCGTCGCCTTGCACAAAAATATTGTTTCCCCATACCGACGAAATGTCTATTGAACGCACGAACACACCCTCCAAATCGTAAATAACAATCTTACAGCCCGCATTGTCCAAAATATATACATTGTCGCTTGTTATGTATGCATCTGTCAATTCCGCATATTCATTTTGCGCCCGGCCACATTTATTTATCTTGTATTCAAAAACGCCATCGGTATTAAACACAAGAATACTCTGAGTTAAATTATCCACAATGAAAAGCCTATCATCCCGGAGCATGATATTTGAGATTTCTCCTAACAAACACTCTTTGGAGGTCTCCAATTTCAATAATCTGTGTATCCCTTGCGGATGTATAATATCCGCATCACCTAAATTATTGTTAATGGCTTCGACATCGACTGAGATTCGAGGTGTATCCATCGGCGATGTGTTACTGGAACAGCTGCCCAACACCACCAATAACATACACGAAGCTAATTTGAAAAAATTGTTCATATGGCAATTATTACAACATCATTTCATCAATAAGGCACTTCTTGACAAGAATATGGATTACAACCATCGCCTTTATTTGGACATTTATCCTTTAAACCTTGTTTAATTATTTTTGTCCATCCTACATGTGCGTCAAGTTCAGCATTAGCCCCATCACTTTCGATTGTAGCACCAGTTTCTATATTCACATAAACATATAAATTGCAATACTCAGCTTTACCATAATTTTTGGGATATCTGTATTGTCCCTGCCCCTCATTTTGAGTCAGAGCAGATAAGTCGGAATTTAAAAAGATTTTAACTCGATTTAAATCGCGATACATCGAATAACCACCCAATGCTGTTGCCAAACATAACTACTACACGTAGCAACAAAAATGTGTTTAGGGTTTCATTTACTTATAATCTTCACAAATATAATTGTTTATTTATTTTTATCAAATAAATAAACAATTATTTCATCCAAATTTCAATATAAATTAAAGTGATTATATATCTATTCACACGATTATATAGAATGAATATTGATAATAGATAGAAAACCGAGGGATTATGATGTTCAAAACCGAATTGCAATTACGCTGCTAAATCATTCATGTCAGACCACCCAAGCAACTCGACAATGTTTAAAGACGCTCTCAACCGCCTCACCACTCGGTCTGTTTAGATGCATTGCCGCTCCGCTCGGTCGGGACCAAATGGCTTTCG
>CAYXGF010000055.1:0-10842 GCA_964464465.1 uncultured Alistipes sp.
GCATTTCGTTCTGGGCCGTTTCCAGAGAGATGCACCCAAGAACGCTCGCCGTCTCGATTCGTTTTGCGGCTCTGGATTCGCCGTGTCCGGCGGAGAAACCGTTGTTAAGGATTTTGTCCAGCGGATGCTGTACGCATGTGAGTGACTTGGTGGGGTAGTAGTCCTTGTCGTGAATGTGGATATACCCGTTCTTGACCGCGTCGAGCACCTGTTCGTCGAGCAGATAGTCGTCGACGAACGGCTTGGTGGTCTCGCTGGCGAACTTCATCATCATGCCGGCCGGAGTGTCGGCGTTCATGTTCGCATTCTCGCGGGTGATGTCGTTGGATTTGGTATTGATTATTTCAAGAAATATGTCGCGTGTCTTGGCCTTTCGGGCTATGCTGCGCTGATTGCGGTATGCGATATATTTCTTGGCGACCTCCTTGCGGCTGGACGCCATCAGCTCCATCTCCACCGCGTCCTGGATCTCTTCCACGCTCATCTGCTCCTTGCCCTGACACGATATGCGGTCGGTTATGCGGCGTATAAGCTCCGCATCCTCGCCCTGCGGCGTGTGCAGCATGGCCTTGCGTATGGCCGCGATGATTTTTTCCTCGTTGAATCCGACGACGCGTCCGTCTCGTTTGATGACTGTCTGAATCATAGTTATGTCGTTTTTTGTTGTTTTCGCAGTTTGCAACGGTCCGGCTGTGCGGCGTAAATGGATTTTCCCGTCGCAAAAAAAGACAGGAAAGCATCACATTGTACGTTACCGCTTTTATCCCGAAAGTGCATAACGTGTCAGACCGGCGGCAGGTTTTCTGACTTGTTCCGATTTCGCCTCCTTCCCGGCTCCGAACGGCCAGTGGATTTATGTGTGCGAATCGCTTCCTGGTTGGAAGTTAAGAACTTACAGCAGCGGGAACTGTTGCCGATTTTCACGGCATTCCCTTTCCGGGGAAGTCTGAGTACGTAAACAAAGATATGCAAATCGCGGGTCGCGGACGTGTGTTTTCCGCAAGTAATTATCAACACACAATCAACAACGATTTTTTCTCGTTAATGTAGAGGCGAATATGGATGTGCGGTTTTGATTTTTAAATATTTTTTATAACTTGCACTTCGGAAAATTCAGCCGAAAAGATATTTGCTTTATGACGGAAGAGATGATTAGGGAGCGGTATGCTAAATTGATGGACATGTGCGCCGGGACGTACAGCGAGCATAGCGTGCGGATGATAAGTTCGGCTCTGGCGGAGGCGTCGGAAATCATGGCCGGTCTGGAACGTTATGACGGTTCGCCGCTTATCGAGCATTCCGTGCGTACGGCCGAGATAGTCGTATCCGAAATAGGCCTTGGACGCAATTCGGTGATATCCACTATTTTCCATGATGCCGTGCGGCTCGGGCTGATGACGGCCGAACAGGTAGGCGAGCAGTACGGCGCGTCGTGCACCGCTATTATAAAGGGACTTTGCAATATATCCGACATACATCCCAAAATATCGGAGCATCAGGCCGAGAATATCCGTGAGTTGATAATATCCTATTCCACCGACCCGCGAGTCATTCTGATAAAACTCGCCGACAGGCTCGAAGTGATGCGCATGCTGGATATATTTCCGGAGGGCAAGCGGCGCAAAAAGAGCTGGGAGAGCCTTAATCTCTATGCTCAGATTGCGCACAAACTCGGCCTCTATACCCTGAAAAGCGAACTGGAAGACCTGTCGCTGAAATATCTCGAACCTCACGATTACGATTATATCGTTGCGAAGCTGAACGAAGGTGCGTTGGAGCGCGAGAAGTTCATATCCCGTTTTCTCGAACCGATAGAGGAGAAACTTCGGGCCGCGGGATTGAAGTATCACATTAAGAGCCGTACCAAATCCGTCTATTCCATATGGAACAAGATGAAGAAGGGGAAAATATCCTTCGACGAGGTGTATGACATCTTCGCACTGCGCATAATTCTTGACTGCCCTAAGGAGCAGGAGAAACCGGCCTGCTGGAATGTGTATTCCATCGTTACGGATTTCTATACTCCCAATCCGGACAGATTGCGCGACTGGATATCCATACCGAAATCGAACGGCTATGAGTCGCTGCATACTACGGTTGTCACCCAGGACGGTCACTGGGTGGAGGTGCAGATTCGTACCGAACGTATGGACGAGGTGGCCGAGCGAGGCATTGCGGCGCATTGGAGATACAAGGGCGTGAACCAGGGCGGACTGGGAAGCGAGGAGTGGCTTGCTCGCCTGCGTTATCTTATCGAAACAACCGATACACATGAATTGAGCAAAACGTTCGATTCCAAGCTGTCATCGAAGGAGATATTCGTGTTCACTCCGTCCGGCGATTTGAAGAAGCTGCCGGAGGGGGCCACGCTGCTCGATTTCGCTTTCAACATACATTCCAATCTCGGAGCCACATGTATCGGAGGTCGAGTTAACAAGCGTAATGTTCCTATAAAACATGTGCTTAAAAACGGAGATATTGTCGAGATATTGACATCCAAGACTCAGAAGCCCAAGGCAGACTGGCTGTCGATTGTCCGGACAGCACGTGCGAAAAACAAAATCAAGGCTTTTCTTCGTGAGGAGGCTGCCAAAATGGCGAATCTGGGCCGCGAGGAGTTGGAGCGGAAAATCAAGAACTGGAAAATCGCAGTGCCGATAGACGATGCGGTCAATATTCTGTGTAAGTATTACAAACTGCGCACGGGGACAGATGTTTACGAGCGGATATATAAACAGAAGATAGAACTGTCGGCCGTCAAGGATATTCTTCAACGCTACCTGAACGGCGAGCAGCAGGAGGAGTCTCGTCCGGCCTCTTCCAAACGTGTGACTTCGATAAAGGCCAAAGGCGGCGACGCGCTGGTGATAGACGACCGTATCGGCAACATCGAATATAAGTTCGCCAAGTGCTGCAATCCGATTTTCGGGGATGATGTTTTCGGATTCGTGACAGTTAACTCTGGTATAACCATTCATCGAAGTGATTGCCCGAATGCTTTGAGAATGAAGGAATTCTATCCTTACAGAGTCATGCCGGCCAAGTGGCGCGACACTGCTTCGCAGGGGGCGTTCCAGGTGTCTATACGCGTGGTCGCGGAAGATACTACCGGAATGCTGAATCATATTACAGATATTATAAATCAGGAACTCAAACTCAATATCCGTTCGGTGAATATGTCTTCGCGCGACGGAGTGGTTAACGGCGTCATCAATATCGAGGTTCCGAACAGCGGAGTTGTCGATACGGTGATATATAAAATCCTTAGGGTAAGAGGCGTGCAGAAAGCATACCGTGTAAATAAATAAAGGAAATTATATACGATTTATAGTTGTGAACTTGGGCGTAAGCGCGCGGACCGGAGCCTCGTACTGTCGCACGCCTCTCTACGTTTTAAAAGCAGAGAGTTCTCGGCGCTGTCTTTACGGTTCAGATGAACCGTACGGGCCGGAGCCTCGCCCCGCGAAAGGCCCGCTATCCGGCGTGCCTTTCGCAGTCTCCGCCCGCTATCCATACATTAAAAAATGCCAGGAAGCCTCCTGGTACTTAAATTATTTCCCGTTGTTGGATTGTAAAGTTGTGTATAGATACCTGAATAAAAAAAGCAGCAGGAACTATAAGCCGGGTTCCGTATCCGCCCGGAAGCGGATTTCCGCCATTTATCTGAAATTACGGTTGCCCGTAATTTTTAGCAACCTACCCCTCGACATCGGACGGGCAGTCCTTAGTAGCTGTCGATATATTTGGTCTTGCAACCCGTCAGGCGTACTGCCGGAAAATGTCGCCATTTCCGCGGTGGGCTCTTACCCCGCCTTTTCACCCTTGCCTCGCTCGTATGCGCGGCGGTTGTTCTCTGTTACGTTGCCTATACCCTTACGGACATCTTTCTGTTAGGAAGGACGGCGCCCTGTGTTGCCCGGACTTTCCTCACACCACTTTATTAAAGCGGCGAGCGGCGGAACGTTCCTGCTGAGCGGCAAAAATATGAAAAAAATCTCTAAACACCTCCTGCTGTTCGGTTTTTAGGTGCTTTTTTGCTGCGACGTATTGTCGAACGGAATAATATTATTATATTTGCGAAATAGTTATATGATTATAGCTATTTAAGTATTCTTTATTTATTAATTCTAAAAAACACACTGAAATGAGCAAGCCAAGACTCAGAATTTTTGGGAAGGCCGGAGTTTCCGCTCTTCTCGCTTCGTTGGCATTGTTGCTGTCCGGTTGCAAGGACAACAATGATCCCGATGGAGGCGCACCGTACATCGATTTGTCGGTTGAGTCACTCGAATTCTCGGATGAGGGTGGCAACAAATCGTTCAACATCGATTCCAATTGCGATTGGGCTATTACGACAGACCAGGCATGGTGCCGTGTAGCTACCGGCAACAAGACCGGTTCCGGTAAAAAGAACAACATTGCCGTTACATGTTCGCAGAATGACAGTGATGACAGCCGTGAGGCTATCCTTACTGTAAAATGTCCTTCGAACCCGAGCATTTCGAAAGACATTGCGATTCTTCAATTGGGCCGTGCTACGTCGGTTACGGTTTCCAAGACCGAAATCGAAGTGGATGCAAAGCCTGCGACCGTAGAGATTACGGTGACTGCCAACGCTGACTGGAAAATAGTGAAACCTCAGGCCGATACATGGTACAGCATCGAGCCGCAGGACGGAAAAGCCGGTGACGTTTCGACAAAGGTGGCTGTCGTGTTCGAGCAGAACGAGACTACCGAAGCACGCAAATCGAGCTTCGATGTAGAGTTCGTAGACAATCAGACCAAGGAGACCAAGAAGGTGACCGTGAACGTATCCCAGAAGGCAATCGTAGCATCTGTCGCCCTGTCGGAAAACAAGATAGAGCTTCTGTATGCCGACGCTGCCGAGGAGGAAATCACGCTGACGGTTCAGGGTGCATGGAAAGCCGTTGTTGCTGAGAACGACGGATGGGTATCCGTTGACCCGGCCGAGGGTGTTTCCGGCGAGTTCACTGTTAAAGTCTCTATGGAGGCAAATACCGCTGAGGCATCGCGTACCGCCAGCATCAAGTTCGTTTCGATGGACAAGGCCGAGGCTACGCTTACCGTTACTCAGTCGGGTCTTGCTCCGAAAGTGATATTCGAGGAGGAGACCATCAGCATCGCTCCGTCGAATGTTTCAGAGAAAGTCACTTTCTCTGCCAACTATGCTTGGACCGCTTCTACCGACGATGAGTGGCTGAGCGTAGAGCCTGCATCGGGTGAGGCTGGCGAAGCATGCGAAATCACTGTTACCGCTGTTAAGAATACCGGCGCTGAGAGAGTCGGCAAAGTTAGCATCGAGTGCGGCAAGGAAGGCAGCAAAATCACTGCTACGCTCAATGTGATTCAGGATGCTTACGACGGTGAGGATTTGAGCGAGAAAGGAACTTCGAACTGTTACATCGTTAACAAGCCGGGCGCTACGTTCAAGTTCAACGCTACCGTGATGGGTAACGGCAAAGCCGACATAGAGCGCAATATCATCGTGGAAAAACTGTCGCCTGCCGACTGCGATGAGTTGTGGCGCGACAATTCGAGAGCTATCGTTACCGATATCAAATACAAGAACGGTTACGTCAGCTTCAAGACTCCCGATCCGCTTGTACCGGGTAACGTGGTTATCGCTGCATACGACGCTTACGGAACCATCATCTGGTCATGGCACCTCTGGGTAGACAACTACGACGAGAATGAAGTGACCTATCCGATTACTTATACCGACGATTATGTTCCTGCTCAGCCGACAACTTTCATGAGCCGTAATATCGGTGCGTTGAGCGACGGTACTGCCGGAACAAGAGAGGATGTCATCAAATCTTACGGTATGATGTATCAGTGGGGACGTAAGGACCCGTTCCTGAGTGCTAACGCCACTTTCGTTCCGAATGGACAGCACGCAGAGTCGAAGGCCATGTACGATGCAAACGGCGATCAGATTTACACTTCCGGTCCATGGTGCGACGAGGGTGTGAATACCGTCAGAATCGACCAGGGTATAATCGAGGAATTCGAATTCGACAAAGACGTTCAGAACTCTATCCGCTACTCTATCGAGAACCCGACAACTTATATGCTTAGCTGGAAAGACGCTCCCGAAGATATGGTTGCTACCGAAGAGGGTAAAAATACGTATGAGAATGCATTCAAGAGCCGCTGGTGTTATGTCCCCGTAGAAGATGTAAAGAATGAGATATTCGCAAACTATCTCTGGGGTAACGCTTACGGATACGATTCGGACGAATACGGTATCAAGACTATCTACGACCCGTGTCCGCTGGGATGGAGAGTTCCGGACCGCAATGCATGGAGGTTTGCAACCAAGGGCGGCAGTTACGGATGGGCGCAAGATAACATTCTGAATGCAGCCGAAGTTTACAATTACGATAAGAATAATGCGGATAACTGCAAATATCTGGACTACAAATGGGGATTCCATCTGTGTACAGGCGGTGAAGGCGGCGAGCCTCTGATGTTCTTGCCGGCAGCCGGTGCCCGTTCGTATTCGCAGGCCGAATTCTCCAACTGGGCTAACATCGGTGTTCTTGCTTCGTATTGGACCAACAGCCCGTATGGTGGCGGTGCTCTTTCGTACAAGCATTGTTATGCCGCACGTTTGGAAATAGCTGCCGGTCGTGGTAACGAAGACCCGGATGAGCATCCTACATACGACAAGGTCGGCGGTTATGTGAACACAGCGTCTTCGATGTGGACATCCGCCGGTATGCCTGTCCGTTGCGTGAAAGAAATAGAGGAGTAGTTATTATTCCATATTTCAATATTCAAGGCTCGACTTTTCAGTCGGGCCTTTTTTATTTGACATTTTATATGCGGTATGACACAGATGCCTTGCCGGTGGAATTATGCGTCTTGGTTGCATTAAATTTCTTGCAGCGGTCATGTCGTTATTGCAGGGTGTGGCTTGCCAAAGGGCATTGTCGTGGGGCAAGAGCCGCCAGAAGCCGCGGCTTGCTGAAAGGCGGTTCCGCAAGCTGCGATTCGCAGGGGTGTCACCTAGCCGATGTGAGTCGTATCGTATATAATTACCCAATTTTATAGTACG
The DNA here is from genome assembly GCA_964464465.1 of uncultured Alistipes sp. GTDB lineage: Bacteria > Bacteroidota > Bacteroidia > Bacteroidales > Rikenellaceae > UBA940. The sequence continues at coordinate 7,082 of CAYXGF010000055.1, forward strand.
GCACATCTAACAACGGGGTATAATAAGTACCGGAGGCCGCTTGACAATTTTTAATGTGTGGATAGTGCGTATGATACTGGTCGGTGCCAGCGAGGTCTTGTGCGAAAGAAATGAGCGGGTTTTCGCGAGGCGAGGCCTCTGTCTGCGCACTATGCAGGAACGCATAACGTAAGATAGTATATCATTCCCGAGAATTATTTGTCCCGGAAGTGTGTATATGCGGGTGGTCCTGCGAGGTATTGTGCGAAAGAAATGAGCGGGCTTTCACGAGGCGAGGCCTCTATCTGCGCACTATGCAGGAGCGTATGACTATAAGATAGTATATCATTCCCGAGAATTATTTGTCCCGGAAGTGTGTATATGCGGGTGGTCCTGCGAGGTATTGTGCGAAAGAAATGAGCGGGCTTTCGCGTGGCGAGGCCTCTGTCTGCGCACTATGCAGGAGCGCATACTGTAAAATCGTATAGAGTTACCGAAAATAAAAAAGGAGCGAAAACCGCTCCTTTTTTATTTCATTCGCAATCGGATTGATTACAAGCCCTTGATGTTCGATTCGTCCGATACGGTGAGTTTCTTGCGTTCTTTTGCACGACGAGCTGCCAAAACTTTGCGTCCGTTGGCAGTTGCCATTCTCTGACGGAACCCGTGCTTGTTTATTCTCTTTCTGCGAGATGGTTGAAAAGTCCTTTTCATAGCTATCTGTTTTTCGTATTATTATACTTATCCAAACGGATTGCAAAGGTATAACAATTTTGTATTTTTCAAAAGAAATGATGAGCTAATTTATATTTTTTCGACAAAAACAATCTTTTTTGTCTCGAAGAACTCCTCCGAGAACCATTCCGAGATGTCGTAGACCTTGTGAGTGGGTTTGACTGAGGCCATCTCGGAGGTCAGGTCGCCGCCTTTGAGTGCGAGGATTCCGTTGGGCAGGCTGCCGCATTCGCCTTTCCGTATTTTGTCCCAGCTCCATTCGAGCAGCTGCGCCATGGGGGCTACGGCGCGGCTTACGACGTAATCGAACTTCTCGGGCAGCGCTTCGGCTCTCGTGTTCACCGGGGAGACATTGCTAAGGTTCAGAGCCTGGCATACCTGGGACACCACGGTGATTTTCTTGCCAATCGAATCCGTTGCGACGAATTGCGTTTCGGGAAACATGATGGCCAGCGGAACGGTCGGAAAACCGCCGCCGCATCCTATATCGAGGATTTTTGCCGACGGAGCGGGACGGAGCAGTTCGGCTATCGCAAGCGAATGGAGTACGTGTTTGAGGTACAGGGAGTCGAAATCCTTGCGGGAGATGACGTTTATACGGTCGTTCCATTCCCTGTATATGCCGTACAGCGATTCGTAACGCTCTTTCTGCTGGGTTGTAAGTCCGGGAAAGTATTTCAGTATCAGTTTCATGTGTCTTGTATTACGGTTAAAGCAGGCCGCTGCTGACAATGTAGTTGCAGAGCTGGGCCCTGGCCCTGTGAATTTGGGTTTTGACTGTGCCGAGCGGGATGTTCAGCTCCGAGGCTATCTCTTCGTAAGAATACTCCTTGAAAAAACGCAGTTCGATTAACTTGCGGTATTGTGCGGACAGCTTTTGAAGATGATACTCTATCTGGGCTCTCTGCTGCATGCCGATTATCTTCTCCTCCGGCGATTGGGCGGTACCTGTGGGCGACAGTGATACGGCCGCAGGCATGGAGTCGATGGAGATATTGTCCCTGCGCCGGCGGACGAAGTCTATGAACGTGTTGCGGGCTATGGCGTATATCCATTGTCCGAATGTGTATTGCTCGTCGTAACGCTCCATGTTTATGAAGACCTTGATGAATATCTCCTGCAACAAATCGTCTATGTCCTCTCCGCCGCTGAGCCGCTGTATATAATATTTGTATATGGAGTCCCGGTAGCGGTTGAACAGGTACTCGAAGGCGGTGTTGTCGCCGTCCAGCACCAGCCGTACCAGTCCTGCGTCGCTTTCGATTATGTATTGCTCTATCTCCATACTTCCTTGTTGGGACGAAGTCTGTGCGAAAGGGATATTGCGGACATGGCGGCCGGCGAGATGAGGTCGTATATGAAGTAAAGACCGCTCAGTCCGGTTTCCCCGAGCCGTTCGGATATTTTGGATACGCACCGGAGCACAACTGCGTATCTTGCGGCGAGCAATACGGCTGCGAGTATTTTTATCTCGACGGGCATGAATATCAGCGCCGCAAGTGCGGTTATGAAAAACAGCGCTCGGCTTCCGATTTCCCACTCGATGAAATTTTTGGCGCCGGTGGGGTAGAATTTGTAGGAATGCGTGCGGATTTTACGCTCTTTGTACCACCAGGACATGCCGCCCCAGTTCTTGCGCCTGACGGTGGCGCGCGGGTGCATCACGATGCTGACGTTGTCGCGTGTGAAAATACGCTGCAAGAACAAATCCTCCTCACCTATATTCATATTAAGAAAACCGAAACCGCGGTTGGCGAAGTACAGGTGTTTGGCGAATCCGTAGTTTTGCAGCGAACTGCCGTAAGGGTGTCCTTTGACTGCGGCGGCCAAAAACCTTGCGGCGCTCATCATTTGCGAGCTGCGTACTATTTTGTCTGCCGCACCTTTGGTCTGTTCTACTCCGCAGTAGCCCAGCACGATGTCGCCCTTGGAGAATCCTTTGGCCATAAGCGGTATCCAGCGGCTCGACTGCGGCCTGGCATCGGGCGTGGTGATGATTATGCAGTCGTACCGCGCGGCCTTGATGCCCACGTTGAGCGCCATTTTGTTGCTTATGGGAAACAGCGGGTGCTGCTTGATGCGAGTGGTGGACAGCTTCGGATGGGCTTCGGCGAGCATTTCGAGCGTCTCGGCAAACTCTTCGTTGGCCCCCAGATAGACGATTACAACTTCGTAGTCGTCGTAGTCCTGCGACAGCATCAGGGGCAGGGTCTCGTCGATGTACAGAAAATCGTCCTCCATCGGGACGATGACCGATATGCCGGGGTGCTGAGGTCCGGTCTGAGGCCTTAGGTCGTTCTTGTATTTCGGAATCAAGGAGAAGATTCCGGCATAATAGCGTATCTGTACCGCCAGTAGAATGAGGAGGATTGCTACGAGTGCGATTCCGAAAGGTCCGTAGGCCGAGTAGGTGTCGAGAATGATTTCTGTTATCTTGTCCACTTTACATTCTGAAATTACAATATTACAAAAGTAATCATTTATTTCCAATTAAAGCGGGCCCCGGACGGATTATTTGCAGCCCAAAAATTGTGCGGTGGAGAAATAATGTATAAATTTGCAGGTTATGAAATTCGAATTACAAGTCACATCGTCCTCTTGCAGGGCCCGGGCCGGTAAGATTACCACGGACCACGGAGACATACTTACACCCATATTCATGCCCGTGGGAACGGCCGCGAGCGTGAAAGGCATATTCCACCGTGATTTGGAGCAGCAGGCCGGCGCTCAGATAATCCTCGCCAATACGTATCATCTCTACCTGCGTCCGGGAACCGAGATTCTCGAACAGGCCGGAGGCGTTCACCGGTTCTGCACGTGGAACCGTCCGATGCTGACCGACAGCGGCGGCTTCCAGGTGTTCTCGCTTGCCGACTGCCGTAAAATCACGGAGGAGGGGTGTCGTTTCAGCTCTCACATAGACGGCTCGAAGCATCTTTTCACCCCGGAGGGAGTGATAGACATACAACGTAAGATAGGTGCCGACATAATGATGGCGTTCGACGAGTGTCCGTCCGGAACGGCGAGCAGGGAGTATGCCGCACGGT